>CAZFUG010000168.1:0-9327 GCA_964522035.1 uncultured bacterium | reverse complement strand
TGGCACTTGTCTGCCCCTCGAATCTGGCTTTGTAGTTGAGCAAAACCCTGTGGTTAAGGGCGGGAATAAAAACCTCTCTGACATCTTCGAAACCGACTGAGGGGCGACCGGCAAGCAGAGCCACTCCTCTGGCAGACTCAGCAACCGCGATAGCGGCGCGAGGCGAAGCGCCATACTGCACAAATTCTTTAATCTGAGCTGTGGCTGTAACTGACGACGGGTCAGTTGCATGCACCAATCTGGCGATGTAATCGGCAACCGGCCCGGGCAGATAAATAGAATCCATTACCCGGAAAAGTTCAGAAAGATCGGCGGCGGTAAGCGAAAAACCTGGAGCAGGCGGCTCACCATGTCGACGTGAAGAGATTATTTCACGCAGTGTCTCTGTTGAAGCGGCAGAAACTTCAAGCTTAAAGAGAAAACGGTCTAACTGAGCCTCAGGCAGTGGGTAAGTGCCTTCGAGTTCGATAGGATTCTGTGATGCCAGCACAAAGAAAGGCAACGGCAGTCTGCGGGTAGTGCCGAGCAACGTAACCGATTTTTCCTGCATCGCTTCGAGGAGCGCCGACTGCGTCTTTGGTGACGCGCGGTTGATTTCGTCGGCGAGCAGAATATTGGTGAAGATCGGGCCGGGCTGAAAAACCATTTCACGCTGACCGGTATTATTCTGCTGCAGAATATGAGCACCAAGAATGTCGCCCGGCATCAGGTCTGGGGTGAACTGCACCCGGCTGAACTGCAGACTGAGCAGTTGCCCCAGGCATTTGATCAGGGCGGTTTTGCCAACCCCCGGCAGGCCTTCGAGCAGAATATGACCGCGGCTGAGAATGCCGACCATCACCAGACGATGCAGCGCCGGACGGCCGATCAGAATGCGGTCAAGTTCGCCAAGCGCTTTCTGAGCCAGTGCCGACGCCTTCTCCAGTTCTGGTTGCGACAGCAGTTTTTTTGCCTCGGTCATAGTTTATCTCCTGAATTATTGCTGCTCATGATCAAAATACTTTTTGACCGCGCTGCGGTGTTTTGGCAGAATTATACCAGATTCGGCGCCGCCTTCAGAGGTTTTCTGCCAGGCATTGCCGGTCTGAGAAACCGGATTTTCATTGTCGACGCTCCTCTGCGGTGCAGAAAAGCTCATGCCGATCGCCACAGACTTTTCGAGAGCCTGCTCATTCGGGGCAGGCAGAACCTCATTTTTAAACTCAACATTATGTTCTGAGCTTTTGCGATCAAACTTGAGCGGCGCATGGCCGCCACCAGGACCAGCCTGTCCGGAAGCACCACTGCCGTTTTCGCTGCCTGAACCTGTCTGACTGCCTGTCTGTGCGCCACCGGCACCGTCGCCCTGGCCTTCTCCCTGCTGCCCGTTGCCGTTTTCGCCACTGCCACTG
The DNA here is from genome assembly GCA_964522035.1 of uncultured bacterium. GTDB lineage: Bacteria > Muiribacteriota > Ozemobacteria > Ozemobacterales > Ozemobacteraceae > Rifleibacterium. The sequence continues at coordinate 7,936 of CAZFUG010000168.1, read as the reverse complement.
CCATCGCACATGACCAGCTCACTTTGCGAACCTGGCTGCAGATCAGCTTCGGTTGCCGGCCTTATTTTTCCGGCCTTTTTGAGAGCCTCGAAGGTTTTTCGGTCAATCAGACGGGCACTGGCAAGCTTCTTAGCCCTCGCTTCCGCTGCTGCCGCCGCTTTCGCCTGCTGTTCGGCAATATACTCTTTGAGGGCTTCAGCCGCATCTCTGGCCGCTTCTGACGATTCTGGGCCGCCAGATGCGGCTTTTTCAAGAGACTTCTGCAGCTTTTCTGAACCAGAACCTGTGCCAACCCCAGCCTCAGCCTCTTCAAGGCTTTTGCTGGCGGCTGCCGCAAGCTCTGTAATCTGGCTGTCATTCTGACCAGCGGCTTTGCTCATTTTTTCAGCCAGCTCAGCAAGTTCATCGAGGCCTTTATGTTCTGAAAGATTTTTTACAACGCTCGCACCAGCCTGCTTTTTCAGCTTTTCCTGAAGCTGATCGAGCGCCTCAAAGGTCGCAGCCGGATCATGACGCTGCGAGTCAAGACCGATACGCTCAAGACTTTCTTTAAGCTGCCTGGTTTCTTCTGGCGAAATAATACCCTCTTCAGCGAGAACCTCTATCTGCTCCGCAGCAGCGCGCTCGAGTTCCTGAAGCTCGATACGCGGATCATTGCTTTTATCACTGCTGATAACTGGAATTGTCAACGACAGCAGAAGAAAAAGCAGTGAAATACCGGCAGATATATATCTGTTACCCGCAACCGGTTTCAACAGAGGAACTTCGACCTGCTCCGGCAGGCGATCCCGCCATCCCGAATCGCCGGTCTCTTCAGTCGCCATAAGCAGACCGCCGAAACTGTTATGAGCATCGATGGCCGCCAGCCACCCCTTCTGGTCAGACGTCTGCCGACGGGCAGATGCAAGAGACAAACAGATGATAATTACAAGACCGCAGAGAAAGGCTGTAAAAAAGCCTGTGCCCGCATGACCAGCCTGCCTGAGAATCAAAAAACAGGCCCCGGTAAAAAAGTTCAGAAAGGTAAAATACTGTAAAAAACACAACAATAAAGTTATCCTGAAATACTGACCCTGCAAAGCCGCCGACGCCAGCTCAGGTGAAGCAAAATATTCTTTCTGAGGCTTTGATTCCATTACATCTCCAGATGTTTACCACCAACCCTGTCGCTTTGTATTTTAGCAGACAAAGGATAAATCTGGTTCTATTTTTATCAAGGTTCTGGTAGATTGTTCTTATGCAAACCAGACAAGTCGAAGTGGTTCTTCCGGAAGATACTTTCCTCAGGCTTGAAGCAGCAGCCAAAGCTGCCGGCCAGTCCGTCCAGGAAACAGCAGCGGCTGTTCTCTGCCGAGCTTTTCCGCCAGCCACAAAGGCCGTTGAGCCCCCCGCAATGCCTGGCGTGGCTCTGGTAAGAAATGGCTTCACGCCATTGCTTCAAACCGTTCAACCTGGAGACCTGAATCCATCGCCTGCTCCCACAACCAGCATCAACAGCCTCACCAGGCCAGAAGGGCCATCGGCAGCGGGCATGTTACCAGGCCGGCCTACCATCGCCGTGCCGCCGTCACCCGAAAAGACGCAGCGCCGACTTGAGATCGAAGCAAATATGAAAGAGCTTTCGCTTCTTATAGAAACAGCCGAAGAAGCAAAAAAAGAAGAATACCTGCTGCAGTATGCAATGCTTGCGGCAGAACTTGAATCGCTAGTTTAAAACCGCCCGGAGAAAAATCATGCCAAGAAAAAACAGATACAAACAGCTTTGTGAAGCCTATGACCGTGGGGTTGCCGAATGTAGCCAGTATCAGAAAGAATGCCGCGAGTTCGTCCAGGAAATCCGCACCGCCATTCTTGAATATCTTAACTGCCCTGATCCAAAGCTGTTCATGTTTACGCCCAGCTCTGGATTTGTCTACAACAGCCAGTCACTTCAGGGCGACGCCTTCGATACCGAGTTTGGTGAAAACGGTACTGCAGCAATCGGGTTTGCCATCAATGTTAACGATGACGACCTGCAGGAAAAATTCTTCACCTTTCTCCTGGTTTTTCGCAAAACTGGCTCAAAAATCATCTTCAACATCGATGATGACCGCGAATTCGTCAACAGCAACGAGGGAATCAACGAGTTCTGCGACTATCTGTTCGAAATCGCCCAGAAAAATCTGCTCGGGCGCCTCGACAACTTCCTGCAGTCACCTGAAAAAATGAATGCCCCGATCGGCTTCAAACCCGAAGCCGAGAATCAGAAAAAGGTCAGTAAAAAACCCTGAACGGCTCTGGCGCACCGGGGCGAGGCGGAGTCAGCGAGCGCTGAAAGGTCCGCGAATATGGCTTGTCGCCCGAAACCGGTGCCTGAACCGGCATTGCCCGGTCTGCCGGAATAACCACTTCACGCTTTTTCTTTTCAGCTGTTTGCACCGTTTTTTTCTGCCCGTTTTTTTCGAGCGCCAGTATCTCATCGAGACTTCTCGGCGGGTTGCCAGCATCCAGGTGCTGCCAGCCGGCTTCTGCCAGCCACTCGACTGCGGGATTCACCTGATAGAATCCTTCGTCGATCTTGTCTCCCCAGTAATAACCTTTGGCAAGCTGCACTTCGCCCAGAACTTCGGCAATTACACCAAGCCGGTAAAAAGCCCATGTGGTGCGCTCTGATTGAGGCGTTTCGGCTTTATTTTCCTGTTGATAAATTACCGAATAGAGCTCTTTGGCCTTTTTGATCTTGTTGCTGCTGAGCGCGGCCTCTGCCTGAGCCCTGAATGAGGCATAGCTGTAACTTGTCCGGCAGCCGGTCAGACCTGCGAGAAGCAGCATCAGAGCAAGTAATGCAATGGGCATGCCCAGCCGGCAGAAACTTTTCTTGCAATCAGACATCATTTTTTACCTCCGGGAAGAGGTTTCCAGAACTGGTCAGCTCCGGCCGGAACCGGCGGGTAAATTCTTCCGGTCCAGGCGAAATCATTTGCCTGTTTTGCCGGATCGCGCAGCAGCATCGAAATGTCGAAACCATCAGCAACTTTCTTGACTGTCATCTCTGCAAGATATTCTGAGGCAAGAAACTGCTTGCGGCCATCTGATTCGGTTCTCGAAAAGGCTTTGCCGCCGCCACGGTTCTCGACCGCATAAGATACATGCTGATTGCCCGGCATGCCGATCTTGAACTCGGTCTTTCCCTTCCAGGCTGCGCCTTCAGGCTTAAAAACAATCTTTCCAGCATCTGATCTGGCAATGTCGTTACGCATGATAGTCACGATCCAGGAGGCCTGATTGGCAGCCAGAGCGTTGAAGCTGCCGCGGGCCACATTTGACGCACCCCGAGACATGGCAATGATAACCCCGCCGGCAATCATGGTAAAAATGCCGACGCTGATCAGCAGCTCTGTAAAAGTAAAAGCACGCCTGCTCATTTGCGTTTTCCTATAAATGTCGAAAGCTCGTAGTCTTTCTGCGGCGTTCCGACCTTTTCTTTCGACTTGTAATTCAGAATCAGCCTGACAATTTTGCCATACTCCGGGCCGGTGGCAGGATATTTGTCGATCTTCAGCCTGGCTTCCACTTCCATATAGGCGGGGAAACTGCCAACCTGCACATCAATTTTGCCGGTGGTTCCGAGGCTGATCTTGCCCTCGCTTACCGGAGCAAAACTGATCTCGCCAATTTCAGGCTGCCAGCCCGAGTTCTCGATCTGTTCTAGAATTTCTGCGGCAATCTGACTGGCCCTGATTTCATCTGCCGAAAGAGTAACCTGCTTATGAGAAGAACCCATCAGACCCCAGAGAGGAACCATGGCTGCAACCATGATGCCGCTGGCGAAAAGAATTTCGAGCAATGACACACCTTTTCTGCTCATATTTCGCCTCCTGATGGGCCAATGACCACGCCAACAAAGTTTTCTATCGGGTTAACGGTCGGGTCAAAACTCTGGTTATACATGATACCGCCGCCACCGGCAAAGTTTTCGGGGTCAAGCGTGTGGGCGGCTATGCCACCAAAAAGTTGCAAAGGTGCCTGTTTGCTGGCGGGTTTAATCTCGCCACCTGACTTGTCGAGAGCGACGAGATAGGCGAGCGTCGGGTGTTGGCCGCTGTTTCGCACGGTAATAGCACCCTTTTCTGCAAGAATCATCAGCTGAGCCTTTTCGGGGTTGTCAGCACTTCTGAATGTGCCCACTTCGACCGGGCCATCGACGATAATGGCACCGCCAGAAGTAGCACCAAGGTTATCGCCCATTTTCAGACCTTTTCCACCGGTTTTAACCCTGACAACGGCGTTCGCCAGATTGAAGTCGCTGTTCTGAGCTGAACAGAATGCCGTTTTTAGAACAGCAAAGACATCCTGATTTTTTGCCGCATCGATTTCGTAACAGATTCTCGGTGTAAGACCCAGAGCCGGGTCTTTGCTGTCTGGAATAGTGTTGATCTGCAGCTTGCTCTGGTCGGTGCCGAGAACCGGCAAAGCGAAATTCATGTCGTTGATCGGCAAAACTGAGGCATCAGGCGGAATATTGATACTCTGAGTGTTCTTGGAATATTGCGCAATAAGGCTGTAGGTTTCATCATAGGAGCAGAAATCGGCCTTGCTCATGATCTTTTCATAAGAAATCAGATTGCCGAGAGCCGAATAAGGCAGTTTTATGAAAAAGTCTTCCATTTCAGTCAGATCTGACACGCCAAGAACCGCATCAGGAGGGGCGGGCAGATAAATCAGATTCTTGTCGACAAAAACATCTTTAAGAAAAGTCTTGTCGATATCTTTAAGCTTGCCGGGTATCAGGTTGCGCTTTTTACCCGAATATTTGTCATAATCTTTCTGAGGCAGCCCGACAACCGCGCCAACCGGCGGCTCAGCCCCGGTACCGGGAATAAGGTAACTCAATTCGAGAAAACGGTCATAAACCCGGCCGGTTACTCTGGTAATACTGATGCGGCGGTCAGTTTCGCTGTTTCCCGCTTCGCCGAACAGATGCAGAAAAGAGCTGTGCCACCAGTTCTTTTCCTTTTCCGGTTTATGTTCACGAAATTGAAAATCCAGAATTTTCTTCCACATATCTGAAGACGGGCCATCGGTGACAGCATTTGAAAAGCCCCACCTGGCAATACGAAATACCATCTGATGCCCGTTTACCGGCCAACCACTGAAATCAGAAAAATTCAACAGCAGGGTAATCGGATTTTCGGCAGTCGGGAAATAAGAATGGTAGCGTTGCCCGAATTTTCGATGCCCGGCCGCGCGGTTTAAAAGCAGATTGCCGCCGCCGAGATAGATCCAGCCACGCTTTTTCCATATCTCGGCCTGTTTATTGAAATGATCGCCTGGCAACCCGTTGTCGATGACTATCGGTTTGTTTGAACCGGGCGCAACATCGCCGGTGGCAGGCGAATCGATCGCTACCGTATTGAACCTGACCGGATCGTTTTCGTCGGTAGCTTCACGCAGATAGAGAGTGTACTTTGTCAAAGGCATCGGAAATGGTATTACTACCCGGAAAGGTCTGGTTTCCTGCCATTCTTCACGGGTATTGCCAATGAAAACTTCGACAGTCAGAGTCATCCGGCCACCCTTTTCGCAATCAAAGAAAAGTTCTTTGTCGGTTTTATAATCGCTTAAAAGCCTGATATCTGAAAATTTGACATCATAATTCACCGAAACGTCTTTGGTAGGCTCTTCTCCGAAAAGTTTTTTCACAAACCCTTCAATATCGGTATTGGCCATCCAGACCTTCTTGAACTCGGCAGCAAGAGCATCTGGGTCATTATGTACAAAAATCTTGTTGCGCAGAGCATACCCGGGCGAAGCCGGGTCTTTGGCGTTGGCGGCGTTCAGATCCTCTTTCAGTTTGCATACCAGCATTCTGGCCGCTGCCTGCGCGCATTTCATCGCCCGCAGATGCTTGAGAATCTCACGACTTTCGTTGAATTTTCCCTGCACCAGGTGATTATAGGCCATCACCAGAATTGTCAGAACAAAAACGCCGCCAAGTACGACGAAAAGCACCACCCCACGGCGCGGGCTGAAAAGTCTGCGTTCAGTCAGCATCAGAGGCGCCCTCCTCTGTCTGCGTTTTTTTATGACGGGCCAGCCAGTCGATGGTTCCCTGATGGACCGGCACGCCTATTTCTGAAAGAATCGCTTCTGCCTTGAGCGGGTCAGATGGAATCGCGGCAGTCGCCTGGTGCTTCATTTTAAGATGAGTTGAAGCCTTGACGAGAAGGTCGGTAATCAGCTCAACAGTAGCAGCCGGGGTTTTATCGGTAGTTACCAGAACATTTGGAAGCCCGATGGTCTGAATCGAGGGCTGCGAATCGCCGTAAAAACCGGCCGGAATTGAGTGAATGCGGGCAGTCGCGACTTTCTGCAGGATTTTCTGCAACTGCTGCTGATTCAGACTGACGAGAGTACAGTCATGAAAAATCAGGGCATCAGAAACCGTGCGGTTCGGCATGCCCGCCTGAATTGTGGCAAAACCAACCTGGCCTGTCGACACAGCATTCAAAACTGCGTCAGGAGGCAGATCGAGGCTGCTGAATTCATCACCATAGCCAAGTGCCGAAAGAATTTCTCTCGATGTACGGAAAGTCGATGAATTCTTCTGTCCCAGAAAGCCACGCAGTCTCCCGGGAAATTCACATGAAGGCTCGAAGCCTGACGGCGTTTTTACGAGATGGATAACGTCTTCCCAGAGGGGCCATACGAGACGAATCGAAGAACTGGCATCGGCTGCCCAGGTTTCCCGGGCAATACGGCTTTCAACCATGCCGAGCATGATGCGCCCCTCGCGCAGCAGTCTGACATTGTCAATCGAACCATTGGTTTCTACAGCCTTGAAAACGCCACCTTCGGCATCAAAGTGACTGTTAAACCAGTCGGCCAGAATGTTGCCGACAGGAAAATATGTGCCAAGACGATTACCAGTACCAATCAACTGATAAGCAGAAGAATAAAGCTGCGGCGGCAGCGGTGCTTCTACCTCTCTGACCGGCTCAGGGGCACTCAGAAGAAGAATCGCAATAATTGCCAGAACCAGAAAACACGGCCAGGCAAAGGCTGGAATGTTACCGGAATTTCTATTCAGCACTCATTGGCCTTCCATGCCCGACAAAATTCAGGCAGTCTCAGCGCACGATAATGCGGTAATTTTCGGGCATCTTGAAATCGTATTTTTTGATTGAATCGTTAAAAGCCTTGTCATCGCCTTTGGCACTGACGCTTTTTTCTTTAGATTCAGCCGGCTTTTCAGAGTCATTTTTTACCGCCACGGTTTTATCAGCCTGTGCCGGTGCCGGAACCGCCTTTTTTACAATCTCGCTCTGCGCAGGCTGTGCCTTTTTCTGTTTTTTCTGCTTTTTAGACTTTTTGCCAGAAGACCTTTTGCCGGCATTTTTGATTTTCTTTTCTTCTGCCTTTGGCTCCGACTGTTCGACAACGGGCTTTTCTTCAACCGGCGCAGCCTGGGAAGCAACTACCTGTGGCGCTGTCTGAGTTTCTTCTTTTACGGTATTTTCAGCAGGCTGTACTTTATCCATATCAGCCATAGCAATACTCAATGGTTCTGTGCGCCCCTGCGACTCACGGATTTTGAGAAGCGCGGCAGCAAGTCTTTTGCCGGCAACATAATCTTCGGCGGCAATCTTTTCATCGGCTTTGGCTACGATCGTCTCAGCCACAGGCAGATCAGTTCCGTGTATTTTCTGCCTGAGCCTTGCAAGCGCCTGTGCCAGATCTCGACCTGGAGTATAATGCGTATTTTCAACTGCCGGAGCAGTTACTTCATGACTGGTAAGTCTCTCTCTCATTCCCTCAATGGCACTTTGAGCCTCTTTAGACAGCGCTTCGGCTCTTGTTCCAGCCATTAAGCATAAAAAAACCAGTAAATAAATTAAATAATGACTTTTCATGCCTTCTCCCTGACTATCTGACAAAACTCAAGCCATAGAATCAC
>CAZFUG010000167.1:0-9345 GCA_964522035.1 uncultured bacterium | reverse complement strand
TCGTCGAGCTTGGAAGAATTTTTAAAGCCTTTCGATCTTTATTCATAAATTTAACAGGGCTGAGTTCCAAAAGAACTCAGCCCTGTTTGCTTTAGCCCGGAACTTTACCAGATAAGCCAATTTTCAAAATGGCAGGCTGTAAAAAAAAATTAACCGGTTGTAAAAAATATTTTTTTTCATGATAGACTGACTAGTGTCTGAGTGCTTCTCAGAGGTTCTTTTCCCATGGTACGCGATTTGCTGTAGTAATAATGGGATTTTCCTGCTCAGTTTTCAGCTGAGCTTTCTGCAGGCCTGGAGGTAATATCTTGCGGCCACTTTCAAGATCGTTCAAGACTGGCTTCACATTGACCGAAATCATGTTTTCGGTGCTGATTCTTGCATCTACAATGATTCCGATTGCTGCGATGATGGGGCGTGGTTTTGACGGAACTCGCCGCGACCAGCGGCAGATCGTCGCTATTCAGCTGTGCCAGGCCCGTCTGAATCAGGCATTGTCGGTTCCTTTTGCCCGCCTGGTTTCGTCGACGGCAAATATTGCTTCCGGAGCTCAGGTTTTATTGCCTCTTGGCGACGTCGTTCTCGAAAACTTCACCTTCAATGTCCGCCTTCAGGTAACCGAGCAGCCAGTTTCCTATTCTTATCTTCCAGTAGACGTGAATGCCCCGGGGTATTCCCTTGATAACCCGACTTCCTGGGTTTTCGGCCCTTCTCAGAACCTGAATATCAATGCCAATGTGGCCAGGCTGGCGACTGTTGTCGTTACCTGGACAGAACACGGCAAGCAGCAGCAGGTTGCAATGTCTACTTACAAGGCGAATCTTGAATTATGATAAAGCAACAAAAATTCAATCGCGGGATGGCACTGGTGATAGTACTTGTGCTTTCCGTTTTTCTGCTTGTTCTCGGCATCAGCTATATACGCACCAATTCTTACAACCGGCCGATCAATGAACGTCTTTTTGAGCGTTCTCAGGCTGATTTTCTCGGTCAGGGAATCGTTCAGCTTGCTGCTATGAAGTTTAAAAAAAGACCCGCCGAATTTTATTATGCTTATAGAGCCATGCGTGCCAACCTTGGTAATGCTGCCATGCGGGCATATCTCGATAATGACACGACGTTGAATGGTTCTTTTGATGATTTTGCCGGTCGACGCTACGTTTATTCGACCCAGATGCAGCTTGTGACAAATAAAATTTACCAGACCGACGGCATCAAAATTACAGTTACGGTTACACATCTTTCTCCCGGCGGTGATCCACTTATTACCAGGGTGCAGGAACATGTGATCGAGGCGGTCAGGAGGCCTTTATGAAGCGCCATGCCGGGTTTACCCTAGTCGAGATACTTGTTGCCGCCGGAATCCTGTCGGTCTTCATGGCCAGTGTATTTCAGCTCTACCGTTCCGGTAGTCAGAGTTTCATGCTCGGTTCCTGGAAAACCCGCGCACAGAAAGATGCTCAGGTTTTTCTTGAAGAACTACGCACCGTTCTCGAGATCTCCGGAAATGCTCTGATATTTCGCGACACCGTTATTGATCCGCCACTGGTTTTGCCTGTTAAACTTCTATCCGGGGCGAATGGCAACCCGCTGGCGATTGGTAATCTCAATGGGCTTGTCGGCTTTGCAAACATCGTCACACCATGCACCCTGCACTCGACCCTCGCCTCTGAAAGACTTCCAGGGCACTGGATCGGCGCTGTTGTAAGCGCCAATAAAGGTTCTCTGCAGCTCAGAACCTATGTTGATCCGTCACTGATGCCTGCAGCCGCCATGGGTTGGGCTCTGCCTCTGGGCGGTGATTTCATTGCTGCACCACCAGAAAAAATGCGCGGAGTGGTGACGCTTAACGATGTTGAATTTTTTGAGGTCCGGCCGACAGTGGTTGACAGCCGGACTCAGCTGTTGATAAGAGTAACTTTGAGGCGTCAGGGGCATGAAACAAGAGTGGTTCAGGAGGTCAGAGCGCATCTGCTGAGGGGGGTGTCGGTAGAATGGTTTTAAGACTGTTTCTGATATTGTTTTTTCTGGCGCTGCCTGGCGGTTTGCTGGCTTGTGACCCTTATCTGCAGCCGCAGGAAATGTTTACTTCGCTTGTTTCTGCAAAACTCTCTCCCGCTGTGCTTTTTTTAGCTGCTGATCTGATAAGGTTGCCAGACGCTCTGCTTCCCAAAGCATGGGAAAGTGTCGACCCTGATGGTCTTAACGCTCAATTTTTTACAATACTCATGTCAATGTGTGGAAATCTCGTCGGAAAAGTACAGGATAGTCTTGCCGGCCGGGCAATTATTACGATTTCACCTTTTCTGATAAGGGTTTCACGCAACAGTCTGCAGACCGGCGCCTGGCAGACCATGGTTTTGCAGGCTTCCTTTCCGGTCACTTCGAAGGTAGTGGTTTACCAGAGTGGCGGAAGTATCAAATTTATCGACGAGATCGATTCCACTACAAGTTTTTCTCTGACGCTTTCGTGGCCGCCGGTTGTTGTAAAACACTTCCGTATCTGGAAGCGCGACGGCCTGGTTTTTACCTGGCCAGAAGAAGATTCGGGCATTATTTCAGAAGGAGTAGCCGTGGCACCATGAGAACAATCACGAAAAGAACTTTTTGCCTGATGCTGCTTGTGCTTTTATGTCTTGCAGCGGTTCAGTTGTCAGCTTCTAACATCGGAACCGTCAGATACATGGAAGTCATTGCCGCACACCCGAGAATGCTGAAGTTCGACTTTGCTGCCCGTCGTTTCAGTGATGGCCCTTCCGCACAGGTTCCCCTTGAAACCCTGCAGACAAGAGGGCGAGAGCTTGAGAAAAAGCTTCAGGAACTTACTTCCGACCAGAAAAATACTCTTGCCGGGTTTGAAAAAAAACTTGCCGCTCCTGAAGCGGCAAAGAGCCAGGCCGAAAAAGATTTCTGGGCCAAAAAAGAAAAACTGGACCGTGAAATCGAGACCCTGCGAGATCAGATTGCCGCAAATATCGCCGCCATGGAATTTGGCGGCCGCACGATAGAGACCTTAGTGCTTCCCGAAGTGAATCGTATCGTGGCTGACGTTAACGCTGCCGTTGCCGCAGCGGCAAAAGAGCGCGACTGCACCATGGTTCTGGTCGAGCCTTTCCCGGATCGCCTGGCCGGAAATTCGGATAACTGGATTGAAGAATCCTGGTCAGCGCATTTGCGCGGCGGGCAGAGTTCCGATCCAGCGTTGGTAAAAAAGTGGCTTTCTTCGGTAAATCGTATAACCCAGGAACTGGGGCCGCGAGTTAACCTGCTGAAGCCGATGTTAACCGGTTCCGTCGATCTGACACAGGATGCCGTAAAGCTTTTGGTGCGCCCACAGAAAACAGGAGGAAAATCAGCTAAATGAGATGCGTGATAATTGTTCTGCTTTGTTTGATCACTTGCACGGCACCGGCCCAGAATATCGCCGTTGTCGACTATCCCGTGACTTTCATTCTGCATCCGCTGATGAGCAATTACCGGTTTGAGCGCGGCGCTTTCGAAAAGGCTCCGCTTATGATCGGAGAAAAAGAATATGACACATGGCTGATGAAGGTGGATGAAGAAATAAAGACGTTGAGAAGTCGCCACGAAAAAGAACTGAATGCTGCAAAAAGTGCTGTTGAAAGACAAATGGCAGAGATCAACCGTCTTGCTGAGCGCAACCATTCGACGATTAATTCACTTTCCGTAAAATTTGATCAGCTGCGATCCTCTGATAAAGCAGAAGACAAAGCTTTGCTTGCCAGAGTTGATTATGGTGCGCAGATTCGCGAATACGAAGAAAAGTATATCCGCGAAAATGCTGCTGCTAAATTGGCCCTGGAGCAGGCTGAGGCCGAATACGAAAAGGTTGAGGAAGTGATTAACTCGCCGCGTTACACAACCAGTGAAGAGACAAGGAAGCAGTTCGCCCAGATCGAACAGGATATCCTCAACGCCGCAAACTATGTCATGCGCAGTAAAAACTGTTCTATCGTCATGAACAGTGCCGGAATGGGCTGGCCAGCTTCTAAAGAGCCTGCCAACTCTCTCGATCCGGCCTGGCTTGCTACCAGCAGTGATCGTGAGCTTGAACTTTACAAACGCCTTCTGTCTGATAATGCACAGCCCCCGGCCCAGGATGCGCCAAACCCGGAATACCGTGAGCAGCTGGCAAAAAATTTCATGCGCAACCGTGTTGGCAGTCTTCGCCGCACAACTCAGGCCAGATCAGGGTTGCGGCTAATAGAACCGGATGTAACCCCCAGGGTTCTTATCGGGGGGGTTCCCATAACCATTGAAACGGTGAATTATCTGTTGTTCCAGTACAAGGTCAGTGACCAGAATCGTGGACTGATTGCCCAGGTGCTTAGAGAGATGCGGATCGATTGAGTCCTTTGAGAATGCAGGAGGTGACTAAAATGAGAAGATGTGTCGTAAGACTTTTATTTCTGCTGCCGGCAATACTTTTATTGGCCGTAAGCTCATTACATGCTCTGGATCCCCTTTATGAAAGGAACGGCACTGCGTTTCTTCTTGTTTCAGACGACAACCACGTTCAAGATACGCTTGACGGGGTTTATCAGGTTAACCGCACTCCTACCGGAAATCCGACCAAGTTGTTTTATCCAGGTCTCACTTACGGCATTGGCGTCAACCTGAACCTTCACCTGAATACCTTTTCAGAAAAGAAGGATAACCCGTGGATCAATTACACAGGGCCGCAACAGAAAGTCATAAACTATAAACAGACTTTGGGATATTACACAGGCGCGGCCTGGTGGCACAGATGTATCCATCAGATTAACGGTTCTGGCCGAATTCCCGGCAGTGAAGGGCACTTTCCCTGCGAAGCTCACCTGCACCCCGCCTCTTCATACAGTGTCATAGACAATGCTGTTGGAGGCGATTCAGGTTTCAAGCTGATGAACATTCCGGCCGGTCAGTGGTATCACTGTTCAACGCCGGCAGATGCCACCAGCTGGATTCACAGTCAGACAGCCCACGAAACCTACCCCAACACTTACCCCCGTGTTTACAACGCCAAATCCTGGAAGATGTACCGCGATGTTGAGAAGCGGCTGTATCACGAATACTACCGCCACACCTGGAAACCGGGCGATGGCCCCGGAACTCCGCCGCGCGGGCCGAAAGTTGCAGAGTCGTTCGAGGTGGATATCACAAGAAATATCCGCAATGGCTGTTTTGACGGTTGCGGCATCGATGTGAGTACCGTTCCATTACCGGCAGACAAGTGGCACACATCGATGGTTTTCAACCGTTATTCGAAGTCTTACTTCTATGCCCGTAAGCTTGGTGGCACCGAAGCCTATATGGATATTGACGGCACCAGATACAACAATTACCCGGTAATCGGAACGATGTTCAATACCAGTTCGGTTGACGTCGGCGTTTCGATGAAGAGCAGCAGTGAAGACTACGTCTATGTTCTTGGTAAAGCTGTTGCAGACAACTGGTTGAGCACCTATTACGGCTCACCGGTTTCGCTTAATTACGGTGGCGCCGTCGTGTCTGACCAGTGGTATATGAAGGGTGGAACGGTCTTTTTCTATGACCGTAATACCGGCCGCATTTACCAGATAGATCGTGACGAAGGCCTGCCGGATGTTCCGGGCGATACTTTCGCCGCAAAAAAAATCCAGAAAATAGTTATTCACTCAGGTCTTGGGAGTGACATTGACGATATCGCCACAGACGGTTTCGGCAGCTTGTTTTATACCAAAACGAACAGGGTGCCTGCATCCAGTGCTGACTTTAACTTTCCGATGCGCTCTTCGGTCACCTGGGGCTCTGTGAGCCCTGGTAAAAGGGCCGGAACGGTCCACTACCGTCAGAACCTTTACAAGACCGTATTCAAGAAGGATATCAGCGGCGTTCAGTCATCAGAAGGAAATCTGCTGATCGGTTATCGTTTGTTTGACCAGAACATTGAGTATACTCCGTATACTCCATCCTCGGCTTTGAATGACACCGCAAACTGGCGTGCACTGGGTGCCGCTTATCTCATCTATTCATCGATCGGAAACGCTTCCCGCACTGAAATGGCGGTGGTAAACGTTGCCACACCACCCAATGTCAGCGGCGAAAAACAGGCTAAACTCGATATAAATGGCCCTTACAGAGATGGAGGTGCCGGCGACTATAAAGTGGCAGCGAGTGCCGACGACCTTTCCCCGACCGTGACTTATAAATTTGAAGTAGAGAACTTTCCTCTCCACAACGGGAAAATCAATCAGCGCGTTCATACCAATCCGGAAGTAGAAGAGCGCTTCAGACGCATGGATAGACATTCAGGCGTCATCGGATCGCCAAATAACTATATCGGCGGTTTCGTTTCTACGCTGCGCATTCTTGGCAGCGATAATACCGAATGCGTAAAATACACCTGGCGCATCTATCAGACGCTGAATGCGGCCAATGAAGTGGTAACCCCGCGAAAGCTCATCTACGAGCGCGGTGTTTCCAGCAGCTACTTTCGCCCCTACATTTTTGCATCTTTCGATTACGGTGAATACGACATCGAGCTGACCGCCGCATATCAGTGGTATAACACCGATGCGCTGCAATATGGTTCTACGGTGGCTTCATTGTCGTCGGTTCTCAGGCCTGGCGAAGGAAGCTATGATTACGCTACGGCTGCCGATGGTTCAACCGTTGCAAAAATGCGGGTGGTAGTAAAAGGCGCTATGCCCGCCCTGGAGACGGTTGCAAACATAAGAATCAGACGGGAAAAGGGGGCCAGCTGGGTTACCAGTGACGTCACCGAAGGTGGCGCTTTCGGCAGCTACTTTTTTACCACCGAACAGGCAACTGATCGCTGGATGGTCGATGACCCGACCGGCAATCTCATCAAGGCAATCCGCGGTATAACACCGCCGAACCCAGGCGACGCAAGAATACGCCCAGGTTCTTTACGCTGGCTTGAGCCATCGGTGCAGGCCAACTGGAGCACGCGAATTCTCAAACCATCGACCCTCAATTTCGGCGATTACCATGTTCCAACCGGCCAGACGCAGACAATCGGTTCGGCCAAACAGCAGAATGTTGATCAGATCGATCCTGCCTTCCCATCTTCCACCGACAACCAGTTCTATATTAAAACCGGCGTTAATCTTGCTGATGGCCCCGAACAGTGGAAAGATGCCTTCAAGATTCCTTCTGAGCCAGGCTTATACGAGCTGCGTTGTGCGATGAAACGTCAGATACTGTGGGAAACAGTTCCCATAGTCTGGGAAAGGGACGTGAACGGCAATCTTGTCGCTCAGCCAGGTGAACCGGAACCGAGAAGTAAGGATATCGTGCTTACCGGTCTGGTAAAAGTTCTTGTTCGCGATGTGAGCCCGCCACAGATCGAGCTGGCAGAAATTTCGCATCGTTTCCTGTATGCTGAAAACCTCGGATTCATTTACAATACGGTAGACGGAAAAAGCCCGAACCCAACCGAAATTGTCATTTCGGTGCCTGACAATAACCCGATGGCTTATCTCAACTGGGCAAGGCCGGCCTCGATCAGAAAACATGTCTTCGGAACTCAGTCCGCTTCGACCACTTATCAGGCTGCTTCTGTAAACTCTGTGTCGGCGATTTCCGAATATCAGATTGGCTTGGGGTCAGCAAGAATCGACGTTGAGCCCTTGAATTTCGGTTCGGTATATCGTATCAAAATCGATAAAAATGATTTTGCCCGGCGCATGCCGCAGCATATGGCGATTCGCCGCAAGAACCCCCTCGAAATTCTTGGTACAATAAAAGCGACTGATTTGCTGATGGACCCGCTGTATTTTGGTATTAACTCCGTCAGAGACACAAGTGGCAATATTGCAACCGCCAATCCATGGGCAAAACTTGTGGAAATTCTGCTCATCGACACCAAGAGACCGAACCTGATAATCAGTCTGCATGATGAAAAGCACAATATTCTCAGATACGCACCGAATTCACAGGTTTTTGGGGCCCATACCGATTATGTGTTCGTGAATGATAACGAAACATGGACAGCCAACCCGCCAGCCAATCTCGGAAGCATAAACGTTGGTGCAACCTTTATCAGCCCGTTGCTGGCAAGTTTCCAGGATACTCCTGGCCAGGAGATCGAAGTGGATTCGCCGGTCACCTTGACGTTGCAGGGTGTTGATAACATTACTGCAACTTCTGCGCTCAGTCTCGATTCCTTTAAGCTGCGAATGGTTCTTCCGGCTCCTGCTGGCGCATTACAGGATATCAGCATGCCGGTTCATCGCAGAATCTTCAGAATGGATGCGGGTGGTGATCGTCAAACCTGGTCGGTAAACGCTCAGATCAGCGACAAGGCAGTGGGACTGCCGACTGATTCGATCTACTGGCAGAAACCTTATGATCCTTCTGCGGTATTTGAATCAAAACGCCGCACCCGCATTTTCAACGATCTGCGTTTTACCATCTACAATACAACTCTTGACGTAAGGGTAATAGATAAAAACCAGCGTTGATAAAATAAAGTGTTCTGAAAAATATTCGGCAGGTCTCTGACCTCAAAGGTCATAAGGCCTGCCGATATTTTTGCAGATCGCATTGTTATTTAATAGTTTGTACTGTCTGTGAACAGAAGGTTTTATAATGCTCTTGTAGAATCTGGAGAAAGCAGCAATGAATGAGCATATTGCCGGAATGCTTGAAAAATATCTTTGTCGCTGGCCTGAAGAGGCTGAGGTGGTCGGGCGTTTTGCTGACTTTGTCAGTCGTTTTAGTTGCTTCGAACGAAAGAATCCTTATGGTCACGTAACCGGTTCGGCATGGGTTGTTAACCTCGCCGGAACCCATGTTCTTCTCACGCATCATCGAAAACTTGACAGATGGCTGCAATTAGGTGGACACGCCGATGGGAACTGCGATATTTTGAGTGTTGCCAGGCGTGAGGTTGTTGAAGAGTCTGGTCTTGTTGATTTTGAGCTTGTCGAAGATACAATTTTTGATCTCGATATTCACCCGATACCTGCCAGGAAGAGTGAGCCTGAGCATTTTCATTTCGATGTGAGGTTCGCTTTTAGAGTCACCGGCAGTGAAGACTATGTCGTTTCGGCAGAATCCAACGATCTTGCCTGGGTGGAAATAGTTGATCTCGCTTCTTATACAACCGAAGAATCTATGCTGCGTATGGGGAGGAAATGGCTTTTACACGCACAAAAAAGCTGATGCCGCCGTCTTTTAAGTTGAGGGAAAATATTTTTTTAAAAATTATTGACACTTAAATCGAAGAATGGTAAGATGAACTTCCTGCCACGGCGGGGGTGACTGAAAAGTCACAAAGATCCTTGAAAATAATATCCGATGAACACATCCAATTAAAGGTCTTTTTAAATGGATTTG
>CAZFUG010000166.1:0-9366 GCA_964522035.1 uncultured bacterium | reverse complement strand
TAGAATAGACAGAGCGCGTAAAGGTGGCGGCACGAAAATAAGCGATCTTCTGCGGCGTTCACGAAAGATCAGGCTCGGCATGCTGGCTTTCGGGCTGGTAATGATGCTTGCGGCAACCGTACCCGGTGGGGTGGTTCTGCAGATTTCACACCTTTATGATGCAGTTCAGGCAGGAAACTGCAGACTCGCGGTGAGTCAATACAATTCCCTGCCTGAGTGGCTGAAACAGCACCCACTGGTGCTTCAGGAAGCCGGCAAGCTTGCAGCAGGCTCTAAAAGCCCGTTGCTGGCAGTTGCGGTGGCAGCCGAAGCGACGCTGGGGCTGCGGCTGGTTCCGGTTTCAGAGATACTTCATCATGCGGGTGCGCCAGAAGTTACTCTTGACTTCGAGGTCATGAAGCTTGTTCTGAAGTCTCTTGACCTCTGGTGAATTCATGGCGTATCCCTGTTGAAGAAGCTTTTCGATCATGTCAAGACTGCGCTCAGTTAGTTCAGAGTATTTCTGAATCTGGGCCATGACAATTTTTTCATCTTCCGGAGGGGCAATGGAAGAACTTATAGAACGCGTTTCTGACATAGAAGGGTCTCCTGTCATACGTAAAATATGGCAAAACACTTATCGGCAGGTACTTATCGTCTGTTTAGCCTGCTGTATGTTTTTAACTGCAGCCCGTTCAGAAGCGCAGGACGAACGCATCAGCCGCTACGAATTCGTTTCTGCCGTGTATGAGCGTGTTTACAACCGCAAATTGACTGAACTTGAAACGGTTAACAGCGGTCTGATCGATGCTTTTGATGATGGCAGCTATCATCTTGAGTTTTCGATATCACGCGGTATGGCTGTCGAAGCACTTTATCGTCTCAGTATTCAGGCCGGTACCGCTGCCAGACTTCCGAGAGCCTTTGCCGATGTTATGCCCGACTCAATTTTTTTCAAGCCTCTGGAAACGGTCGGCGGTGCCTTTCTGCCCCTGAAACGCGGCCGCTTCGAGCCTAACCATCTGATGAACCGTCAGGTGCTGTTTCATGCCGTCAAAACGCTCATCGATAAAGGTGTTCTCAAGCAGGAAGACCGCTCGGAAATGAAAATTCTGCCGGTATTCGAGCCCGTTAAAACCGCAAGTGCCGGCCCGGCTGTCGACATCTCAGCTTCTTCTGTCGCTTCTTCAAGCGATTCGCTCGGCCTGGCGAGTGCGACCGATTTGCTTCAACAGCAGATACATGGGATTTCCCCCGAACTTGGTTTCAAAGAGAGACCGATTGCTGACGGGCAATATAATGCCGCTGCCTACAGTCGTATTGCGAAAGCCGACGCCCGCGTCGCTCCGCAGCAGATGAACCCGCAGACAATGTCGAGCATCGAAGATGCCAGCAGTGCCATGGCTGATGTTACAGCCCTGTTTGAACGACTTGGCGGCTCGATTATGGAAATGACCTCGACTTACCCGTCGAATCCTGATGACGAACAGATACTTCGTTCTGGTCTTGCCAAGATCGAAGCGGTTCTCGATATGGTTATGAATCGTTTTGAGTATTCAAGAATGCAGCTTTCGGCGGTGATTCCGGTCGACCCGGGTCAGGTGAAAAAATGCGAACGGCTTAACCGCCAGCTTGAATCAACCATGGAACAGGCAAAGATGCTGAAAAAACGTATTGCTGCCCGTCTTGCCGAACCTCAAAAAGAAGCTGTCGATGAAGATTCAGTTGCTCAGCCAAAGGAAAAATCAGCCAATGAAGAATTTTAAACTGTTTGCGATCGTTCTGCTTATATCAGGCTGGGCGGCAACTGCAGCTCAGGCGGCCAATCCGGTCATGCGCTATTTTTCGCGTCTGCTCGACGAAACCAGGGCCGAAAAAGCCATTGATGAACTTCTGCTGCAGCAGTTTTCCAGCGAAATGCCGGAGAACATTCTGATTGCTTCTGATTCGGCCCTGACCGCACGCATGCGCAAACTTGCCGAGAGCAGCCCCAGGCCTGATATTACCTTTCAGGTGCTCATAATCGAAAGCGATGTCGTCGACGAGATTCCGATGCCAGGCGGCACCCTGCTGCTGACTTCCGGGTTGTTGTCTTCTGCTACAAGCGAAGAACAGCGCGATTTCATTCTTGCACGCAACATCATGCATATTGTTCTCAAACACCCGATGCGCCTGATCAAGCAGGAAGGTCTCTATCCGGCTCTGCTTAACCAGCTCAAGCTTGCTCCCGAAAAGCGCAATCGCGATCTGCTGCGCACTCTGGTGCGCGATTACCTGCGCAACCTTGCGAAAATGAATCATAAAAAAGCCGATCTGCAGGGAATTCTGCTGACCAGCTCACCTGATAAAACAAGAAAGGCTGCCATAACTCTTCTCAGCAGTTTTTCGGTGCGACTCTGGCCGGTTTCTTCATGGGATACCGGCGATCTGCCTTCACGGATCAGCGAACTTGAGAAATTGAAACTCCCGGAATAGAATTGCTGCATGCTTCTTGATCAGCTCATGAAAAACCCGCGGGAAGCCGTCAGGACACCTGATGGCTGGACCCGACGCACTGCTCTCGCCGTTATGGCCAGAGAGCCGGTTCCGGCCGATCGCGAGATTTTCGAAGACTTTGTCGACAGCGATGATACAACCATCTCGCTGCTCGCTTTTCTTGGGCTGAAAAAGCTGTTTCCGGCGACAATAGCAGTCAGGCACGTCTGGCAGGAAATGTTCGGTGAGTCTGTCGATCTGCTGGCAAAACGAGCCTGTACCGGCCCGGCGCAACTGCGTATCGCAGCTCTAAAGGCGCTTGCCTTTGCCCCTGAACATCTCAGTTTTGGGCTGGTCGAGCGTGTGCTTGAATCGCTCGATACGCCGCTGACGCACGAAAGTATTCATGCCGGCCAGTCGCCGGCTCTAACACTGGTGCAGCCGCCTCAGAATTTTTTCCTGCCCGAGGGTTTTGCGGTGCTTCTCGCTTCATTGCCCGGCGGCCACAATCGTGTCAACCTGCTGCGCCGCGAACTTGGCTCCAATGATCCGATGCGTCTGCTGCCGGTGTTGATTGCGCTGCAGCTGAACCCGGTTTCTGAGCTGACCGATCAGGTGCTGCTGCTGGCCCGTTCAGCCGAAAAACGTGTCGCACTTGAAGCAGCCCGTGCATTGCTTGCCTGTGGTGGCAGTAAAGTCTATCTTGTCATTCTTTCGCTGCTGAAAGAGGCGGCTGATCCGCAGCGCAAGGCCTGGTTGCTGCCGCTTGCCGCCAGCACCGGGCGCGAAGAAGTCTGGTCGGTTATCGTTAATTATGCTGCCAGTGAAGATTCTACTCTGGCTCAGGCGGCACTGCATGCTGCCGATACTTTTCCGGCGCCGGTCGAAGCGCGTTCTGAGGTTTATCGCACTGCGATGCGCAGCGAAGACCCGGCGGTTGCATGTCTGGCCGCTCAGCTTGCCTGGCATACCGGTTCGATGAAGGCTTTGCGGCTGCTTGAAAGACATATCGGCAGTGAATCGCGCCAGCACCGTGCCGCCGCCGCTACTGCTCTCGGTCATGTTTCAGCCGAAACTGCGGTGCCGATTCTCGCTGCCCGCTTCGACAGCGAAAAGAGCGGTGACGTCATCAGGCAGATGATACTGAGTCTGCGTCAGCTTTTGCCGCAGGTGCGCGGCAATCTGCGGCTGCATGATGTGCTGCTGCCATGGTTTTCGAGACTGTTCAAATCTACCGATGCCTTCAGACGCAGTCAGTGCGCCATTCTGTGCGGTCTGATCGGCCGGCCCGCCGAAGATATGGTGATTCATGCGCTTGAACGCGAGCATCACCCGCATGTAATCGCCTCGCTGTTGAGTGCGCTCGGCAATTGCGGCTGCAATCGACTGCTGGTTTATTCAAGATTTCATGATCACGCCGATTCGCGCGTCAGAGCCAACATGATTTCGGCGATGCTGATATGCGGCAGCGAGGCGGTTGCCTATTTTACCAGCGCTCTAAAAGATATGGCACCGCGCGTGCGTGGTGCCGCCGCCAGAAACCTCTTTTTGCTCGGTCAGCTCGATATCGTAGCCACGTTGAACCGTATGCTGCTGGTGCCTGAACCGCTGTCGGTGCTTTCAGGCTGTTATGCCCTCGGCCAGTTGCTGCGTATTCAGCCTCCGATGCTCAACCCGGATCACCCGCTGCCACTTGCTGTTTCGCGCCGGACTTCGGCACAACTGAAGACCCGTCAGCATGGCCCGTCGATGCTGAACGTGCCTGAACTTGCCGCAATTTTTAACGAGATGGCTATTGTCGGTGGTAACCGCCAGAAACTGATCTGGCTGCTCGAAGAAAAACACCGGCGTTACCCGGCTTCATATCCGGTGCGGCGTATGCTTGCTGCCATGCTGGCAATCGAAGGTGAAAGCGAGCGGGCCGCTTCGCTTCTCGAAGTCTGCCTGAGCGAAAACCCGGGCGCCCTTGCTGATGTTCTCGATGCTTACCGGCTTGCCATGAGGCTTGGCAATCTAGACCGGGCCACCGATTTCGGCGAACGGGCCAAATCGCTTTACGCTTCACTGCTTTACGGCTGCATGGAACTCTGCCGCTCGCTGCGCGGTTCCGGCGCCGAAATGATGATGCAGAAACTGCACCATCTTGCCGAACCTTCGATGAACCTCTACAACGCCATGATTCAGCTGAAAGTGCTCGAAAATGACCAGGAAACCGTTCTCGACCTGATGTCAGAACTGCTGCTGGCCCGCCCCTTCAATGCCATGGTAGTGCGCAAACTGTCCGCCATGCTGCCAGAATCATTCTCAGAACTGCGTGGTTCCCTCGAAGTCTATGCCGCTTCACTCCCACCCGGGCCTGAGAATTACTGATTCAGCATATACCGGCGTCTGGAGAACTGCCCATTTTTGCAAAGGTTTTATAAATCTGCCGGGCGCGTTCAATGAAATCTGTGGGTTTGATTATATCGATCAGTTTGTTTTCGTTGTCGTCAATTCTGATCTCGATCAGCCCGATCGTTTCGAGAAAGTGAATTGATTTGCTGATGGTTGCCGGTTCAAGTTTGTAGCAGTTGGCAATGCAGTCCAGCACCTGATTGAATCTTATCCGGTTGAGCCTGTCATGTCTGATCAGAAGATTCAGGGTTTCTGTAATGATTGTATAAAGTTCCGGGCTTTGTGAAATTCGGGCATTTGTCTGTTCCAGGCGCTCCACCATGGTTTTGAGAACCGCAGAGATAAGTTTCGGCGATTGTTTGAAGAAATCGTCAAAGTCCCGCTTCGAAATTTCCGCGACTTTTGCATCGGAAAGAGCTGTTGCCGTAGCAGTTCGCTGCTGATTCTTCAGTAAAAGGGCCATTTCGCCAAAAACTGCGATTGGCTGCAGAATACCAAGAACGGTTTTGTTTTTTCCTTCGGTTACCGAGATTTCAACCGAGCCTTCGGTGAGAATGAACGCGGTATTTCCCGGTTCTGAGCGCCGAAAAATGATCGAACCCTTTGCATACTGGCGAACCTTTGATTCCATCATCCAACCTCATTACTGCATTTTATATGTTTAGAATAACTCTTTGATTGCGCAAAAACAACAGCGGCATTTTTAGTTTATAAGACTGTGTTTGCTGTACAATAAGCTTGTTTTTGCGAATTCACTGTATTATGATTGTCGAAGAATGGCTGAAACGCCATCAAACAGACATACCTGATTTTACTGCAAAAATAAAACAGGAGAAATAGAATGAAAAAGGGATACTTGTTGGTTCTTGCTGGTTCTTTGTTGATTGGAGCCCCATCTGTAACTTTGTGTCAGGATGCCCCGGCGCCGGCTTCTGCCGCAGCCGATGCTGCCGCTCCGGCGGCGGCACCTGCTGTTGAGCCTGCAGCAAAAGAAATGTCGCGTGAAGACCTGGCGAAAGAAACAGAAATCGCCTGCGCCGAATCGGCCAAAGACAAGGCAACCGCTGAGCTGGTCATTAAAAAAGTCGAAGAAGCCTGCAAACTTGTCGAAACTGAAGGCCGGAAATGTTTTCCAAAATTTATGGGAAAAGACAGCCCCTACATTTTTGCCGGTACCTACATCTGGATTCACGATCTTGAAGGCGTCATGCAGATGCACCCGATCAAACACAAGATGGAAGGCAACGCCCTGCTGATTTTCAAAGATACCAACGGCAAAAGATTCTTTGTTGAAATGAACAAAGTAGCCCAGGAAAAGGGCGCCGGATGGGTAGACTACATCTGGCCGGTTCCGGGTTCAAAAGAATCGGCGCGCAAGGTTTCATACGTAAAACTCTGCGAAACTCCCGAAAAGGAAAAGCTGGTGGTTGGCTGCGGTATTTACGGTCTTCCTGATGCCGAAATCGACAGCCTGGTAGCTGGCAAGTAAAAACTGCATTCTCCGGGCAACTGCACCGATATGCAGTTGCCCGGTTCTCCTATTCCGACTGCGCGGGAGGTCTGAATGAATATAAAGCAGAGATTGGCTCTGTTTGTCGTAATAGCTGTTGTTTTTATTATCCTGTCGGCCGGAACAGGCTGGTTTTTCTTCGATTACAGAATTGGCGGCATCAACCATACCAAAGATTCTGTGAGCGCCATCTCCAACAAGATTATCAGTGGCCGGGTGCTTGAAAAACGCTATCTGCAGTTTTTAAAGCCTGAGCTGAAAAAGGAATTTGAAGAATATTGCAGTGAAATAGATCGTGATCTCAAAATCATGGGCGTTTCATTGGGTGAAGAAGCCGGTCAGAAATTGGAACAGGTGGTAAATACATTTCGAAATTATCAGGACCTTTTCAGACAGCTTTGCGAAAGTATTGAAAGTGCCAAATCGCTGAAAACAGCTTCTGCAAAACCATTACAGAATTGTAAAGACCTTGTGCGAAAGATGCAGGGCAGTATTTCCGATCGTCAGACCGAGTTGCAGATGGAAGGGGAAGACCTCGACAGTAATCATGTCGGTCTGATAATTCTTCTTAACGAGATTTCAACGATTTTGTTTCGTCTTGAAAGCCTGCAGGAACAGTATCTGACCAGCGGCAATGAAGACTTTCTCAAAGAGAGTGACGGAATTATCGCAAAAGACGGAATGGAAACTGTTGAAGGGATCTGCCAGTTCGCCAGTCTCATAAAAACCGAGCTGCTGTTGAGCAATTCAAAGCAGATTCTGACCGATTTTACAAGCCTTGCGCCGCTCACCGCTTCGTTGAAAGACGGCTATAACAGGCAGCAGGGAGTTTTGCGGCAGCTCGACGAAGAAGGTAACAGGGTAATCGAGGCTATTGAAGCAATCAGAGTTTTTGCCGACACCTTGATCGATGAAGAGAAAACCAGTGCTTATTCCTATCTGAGTGTGGTTCTTATCGCTTCTCTGGTTGCTTTCATTCTTACTTCAATTCTGATAGCCGTCAGAATAACCAGGCCAATTAATGAAGTTACTTCAGTGGTTAAAGAAATCGCCAGGGGTAATTTGAAGGTATCGATCACGCATGAATCGAACGACGAAATTGGCGTCATGACTGCCGCTTTCAAAGACATGGTTGCTGAGCAGCAGAAGAAGGTTGTAATTGCCCGTTCGATTTCTGATGGTGATTTTACCAGAAAAATAGACCTGTCATCACAGGAAGACTCTCTTGGCCAGGCTTTCAACAATATGTCCGGAAGTCTTGCTGAGGTGCTTTCCAGGATCAGCAATTGTGCTTCAGAGGTTGCGGATATTGCCAACCGGGTTTTGAAAAGCAGCGATGGTCTTTCTGAATCATCGGTTAAATCAGCCTCTTCGCTTGAAGAGCTTGGCGGTTCACTTACGGAAATTGGTAATCAGGTTTCGTCAAATGCTGAAAATGCCAATACTGCCAGCAAACTGGCGGCGACAGCCATGAGTTCTGCAAATAACGGCAACGAAAAGATGCAGGAAATGACAAAAGCGATGGCACAGATCAAAGAATCGAGCGAAAAGATCAAATCGATTCTCAAGGTTATCGAAGATATCGCCTTTCAGACCAATCTGCTGGCACTGAATGCGGCGGTTGAAGCTGCCCGAGCCGGTCGTCACGGCAAAGGCTTCGCTGTGGTCGCGGATGAAGTGAGAAATCTCGCTGCCCGCAGTGGTAAGGCTGTCAGAGAGACGGCTGATCTGATCGAGTCTTCTTCAAATGTTGTTGAAGAAGGGGCGGAAATTTCCAGAAAGACTGCCGGTGCGCTGGCCGAAATTGTCGGCATCATTACTGAAACAAGCGGTCTGGTTCATAAAATTTCTGAGGCCTCAAACGAACAGGCAATGCGGGTTGCAGAGATCAATTCAGGGATCGAGCAGCTTGACCGCTTTACTAAAACCAACACCATCGAAGCCGAGAAAAGCCACAACGATGCCCAGGAACTCGCACAACGTGCCGAAGAACTGCGAAAACTTCTCTCACGCTTCAAGCTGGGATCAGACCAGCGAAAAAGCTGATCAATAAACAAAAATATGGTGAAAACAGCTGATTTTTTCTTCTGGTTTGCTCGTCGAACAGTTAATTTTGTGTCCAGTTAATTGTTTCAAGACCTGAGATTCTGGCAAAATGGCGGCTGTTGTTGGTTACCAGAATAAGATTGTGAGTGATTGCCGTGGCGGCGATCAGCAGGTCCATGTCGTCGATGCTTTGGCCGGTTTTCTCAAGGCCGGCTTTCAGACTGCCAAAGGTGTCCATTATGGTTCGTGAAATCGGCAAAACCGGAAAAAGCTCACCTATACGATAAACTTTTGCCAGATTTTTTTCGACGTGTTGCGATTTTTTGGCTCCATAGGCCAGTTCGCCATAGGTGATTACTGAAATTGATTTTTGCGCGTTCGCGAACCTGCGAAAATTTTCTACCACCTGAGCATTATTTTTCAGGCTGTAGATGATGATGTCGGTATCAATCAAATAGGTCATGGTTTTTATTGAACCGTCGTGAATTACGGCGGTGCTTTTTTATGTCTTCGACTATTTCTTCGGCTGGTCTCTCGTCTTTCCAGCTTCCGGCAAGTTTAAGAAATTCGTCTGTAGGGTTTTTGTCGAGCGAATGAGGGTTTGCCAGAAACTTTTCGAGAATATAAACCACCTGCTGGCTTATCGATCTCTTTTCTTGTTCTGCCAGCGAACGCAATGCTTCATACAAGCGGCCATCAATATCTCTTACCTGTAAAATCGCCATATTTTTCCCTCCCACTATTAATATATTCAATTTCATGCATTTTGCATAGTGATTCATGCATTTTGCATGAAAATTTTAAAATTGGGGTCGAACCAGTGAAAACACTTATCAGCAAAGAAAAACTGCGCAAAAAAACGCCCTTTTTTCTTCTTATTGATTCCTGTAAAATTAAAATCTGTTTGACCGGTTCGTCGGCCCGGTCTATCAGTCGGGTTGCTTTTTCTCCAGCGATTCGCT
>CAZFUG010000165.1:0-9457 GCA_964522035.1 uncultured bacterium | reverse complement strand
CAGCGTGGTAATTTTATTATCTCCGTCAGTAAGCACACCCTGAAGAAAAGAATACCTGTCTGACCAGACCATATTGCCATTAATCTTGCTGAAAACTCTGAACTGACCGCTGCTCTTGTCGGCCTTGCTGACCGGAACTGCCATGCGGAAAGTTTTAAGACCACCAGCGGTAATGGTTTCTTTCGGGTTCAATACGAAGGTTTTCTTTTTGCCGGCGCTTTCGATCTCTACACCTACCTGGTAACTGCCAGAGTTGATCGTGCTGTTGCCCGAGTTAAAAACATGGGCAAGCACCAGACCTTTGCCTGGGGCAAGTTCTTTCCCGGCAGTTTTTTCCGGGAGTTTCTCAATAAAGAAACCCCTGACGAGTGGTTCAGCCGGAAGAGTGGTTAGATTCAGCAGAAACAGGGAAAGTAGTCCTGCGGATCTTACAGTTTGCCTCATTTTTGTGTGCTCCTTAAGTTCTTTCAATTCTCTGTGAACAATATCGGCAATTTGCAGGGAAGTTCTTACCTGCAAAAAAAAGAACTTTCAGAGTTTTTTTCGGGGGGGCGCTTCAGTGGTTGGAAAAATAGCCTGAAGTCGAATTGGAAGCAGAAAAGACAAATGGCATCTTCGAATTGCATTGAATGTTTGAAAACTGGGAAAAAGAATCGGCATCTTCTGCTGTCGCCATTTCTGATCTGGGGGCCGCAAAGGGATTTTTGCCAGGAATGAACGGGTTGGAAACTTTTTTAAAAGACCCGTCAATGAGATCATTTTTCAGTTCTGGAATTACGACCGAACCTTCTGCCTGCATCTGCTGATCGGCAGCTATGGTGGCCTGGGCGGCTGCCGGGTCTTTGATTGAACCCTGAAGTCGCCGTATGATTTCGCGCATCTCAAGGTTGAGACGCTTCTCTTCTTCGAGCTGCCTGGAGATAGAGTCAGTATTACCAGGAGAAGAGCTCTCAAAAGATGACTGTGCCGTTCTGGTTTTATCTTTGGAATCTGTCTGCCCCAGATAATTGAAGAGAATGATTATTGCCACAAGGCAATAACCACCTGCTATAAAAAGGTTTGAAGTTCTTTTATCCGACTTGAGGGGCATGAAAAAATTTTATCACAAAAAATATGCTCAATGGCAGGCAAAAAAAAATAAAACTTTTTCATTTTCGTAAGGTATTCAGGGAAGATATTCTTTCTATTCTTTGTTCTCCGTGAGAAAAACTCCGACCGTTTTGCCTCTTTGACAACAAAAAAAGTGTTATAATCCATATATAGAGATGAAAAAGTTTTTGCAATGTACCTTTGAGCGTCCTTGTCCTGACAATCGACGTAATGCCTTTACGCTGGCTGAAGTTCTGGTGGTGGTAGGCATAGCGTCTCTTTTTTCGTTTCTGGTTTTTCGCTTTTATTTTCAGGCCAACCGTTCTCAGACACTTCTGCTCGACGGACTGCAGATGCAGACTGCTGTTGTAACGGGCGTTAACAAGGTATTGCGTGAAATTCGCAACGGGCGTGGCTTTCTTGTGCCTTCGCTGAACGAAAAATCAACCATACTGGCTTTTTCTGATTTTGAAAACAATGTAGTTTCGGTCTTTCCGTTGAAAAATGATCAGATGAGCAAAGAAGAGGGTGAAGACATTTACGATGTCTATTGCTATAAAACCGAAGCAAAATCCTACTCCGGGGGTACCACACACAACAGCAAAAATCTCAGGCACCTGTGTTCGCACGTTAAAGACATCAGTTTTCATCTGTCGAACTCGAATTCAGTGACGATATCATTCACCTTCATGAAGGGCAAAAAAGTCTTTCAGACCATTTCTGAAGGGCCTCTGATGAACTCCGGAGACGTATTATGAAAAAGCGCCACGGCCTGACCCTGCTTGAATTAACGATCGGGTTGTTCCTGATCGGCGGCGCTGCAGTCATTTATCTTCAGTCGATGCAGTCATCGAAGAAAAAGAACGAGTTCTACTCCGAGCATTTCATCGCCTCGATAATGGCGGCAAAAGTTGTCGAAGCCTGCTTTCAGGAAACAGAAATAAACCCGTACGGCATAGAAGCCCTTGGTCTGGCTGACGAAAACGGCAAGCCCTTCAAATTTTCAACTATGGTTACCGAAGGGCAGACTACCTTCTTCAAACAGCCCGAAATAAACAAGGAAACCACCCCATTTCTTTACGATATGTTTCAGAAAGACTTCATGCTGAACATAACGACAGACGAATCAAGCAGCCGGCATTTTACCCTCAATACCGCCTTTAAATGGAAAGCCGGCACCGGGCCTGGCAGTTTTAACTATCTCTGCCGTTTCCCGGGCTTTTCACCCAAAAAAGAAGTCATGACCACCTTTGCTTTTCCAGAAGATAAGCTTGAAAAGAAGGTAGTCGAAAGAATTTTTGAAGAAAAAAACAAAAACCTCGGCTCTATCGTAAGCTCACCCGCTGCCCGCGAAGTTTCTCTCGCCACCGGCCGCATTTATTTCACCTGCGCCGGCATGCTGTCAGCAACCCAGTTCAAAACCGCCATGGAAAAAGCGGAGACCATTGGCGGCGAACCACATGCACCGACTTCTGCAAAATATTTCGAAGGTACGGAGCATTATTTCAATATCGCTCGCGACGTTCTCGATGTAATGGTCTATCTGCAGCCCCATATAGAAACCATCAACAAAGATATCAAAACGATTGAATCGATGAACCTGCGCAATCGTTCGCGCCTTGAGAAATACATCTTCAACGCCACAATGGGTCTCGATGAAATCAAAAAGCTCTTTCTCGTCTGTGTACACGAAGCGGCAAGCCGTTATCGTGCCATGCTCAACGCCTATTCAGACAACCGCCAGCAGCGCGCCCTGATTCAGAGATGTCTCGATATGCATCGCCTGATGTTTGTGGCAAGAGAATTCGGAGAAGGTGCCTTCAGCGGGAGCGATCCCAGCACGACCATTAAAAGCGAGTATTATGAGTTTCTGGCCGATCTTGAAAAATATTTTTCAGATAAAGACCAGACACTCGCACGACTCGCTTCCCAGGAAAAAAAATTCGCCCAGAGTGACCTGCTGAAAAAGCGTTATTATGCCTGTGATCTGGTCTACAAAATCCTTGCGACCCTTGCCACTCTCAAAACCAAACTACCCGAAGTCGACCCTGGCACCCTTGACCCCAAAAGTGACGTAATCGGCAAACCCATGGGCGATGGTACCCGCAGCGGCGCGTTGACATGGGCCCGCGACCAGCTGAATGGTGGCACAGGCGAAGGTCTTAACACCAACAACGGCATGAAAACCAAAGATGACGTTTCAGCCTGGAACAACTGGTGCCTGGCATTTGTGGCAACGGCATACGGTCGCCGACTGAACGAACTCAAAGAACTTTCAGCCATCACCAGCTACGAAAATTTCAAGCAGGCGGGAAAAATAAAAACTGATAAAAAGCCGCCGGCCGGGGCAATCATGTACACCGGCCCCGTTCCAGGGAATCCGCACGGGCACATCTTCATCGCCACCGGTAAATTCAAAAATAATGATCCGATTATCATCACTACGGGTGGGCCAGGGCTTGACGGCCTTCATGAAATGCCGCTCTCTCAGCTTCAGGCATGGGCCGGTGGGAAATACCTCGGCTGGACTCTTCCCAAAGACGTAAAGCAGGAGAATTGAAATGCATAAAAACAGCACCGGATATGTATTTCCGCTGATTCTCCTGGCGACGCTGTCGATTTCGTTTTTCATCATAACCCTCGTACAACTGCAGTCATCGCACCACAACCAGTTACAGCATCTAAACAGCTACCAGCAGGCCCTGAACGTTGCATACTCTGTCAACGTTGACATTACAGGTCAGATCCGCGAAAAACAGTGGGCCAATCGTTTTTTCAAAGGCAAGCCGGTTATCAAAACCGGTCAGACACTTTTCGGCACCACATACGACATGGCAGTTGAAGACCACGAGGCCGACAAATATACTTTCAACGTAAAAATCCGTACGACAATTGGCGACAAACGCAACCTTTTCTACTGGCGACAAAGATATGTCCCAAATATGCTTGATTTTACCAGGGTGGTTTTCCCGGTATTTTTCGGTGAATTCCCGCCCGAAATGTTCGAACCGGCCAAAAAGACAGAGGTCGACAAGCTTGTCGACCAGTCGCTGAAAAATGCTGCCGACAATCAGAGTAATCTCGATGAACTGATCAAGAACGTAGCAAAGAAAAACACGCCCGAAGATATATTGAAAGAACTTGGAGCACTGCCCCCGGGCAAATCCGCCGGCGACCTTAAAGATGCCGACAAACCAAGACCGGTAGTGGCCAAAGTGCCGACCAAACCATCTACCGCGGCCAAACCCAAAATAAGTGAAGTAAACGAAGAGATCAAAACCTACATCGACCCAATTGAAACCCAAAACTACCCGGCCACCGGTAAAATCGTCGAAGACTACTGGAGCGTCATGCTGCGCGACGCTCCCTGGGGCAATGTAATCGACAAGATCCCGCCATTGACAACCGGTCTGAACGTGACCGGCCTGCAGGGCGACTTCTTTGAGGTTGAATACAACGGGAAAACCGGCTATTCGCACATGAACTATGTCTGGATACCCGGGCACACCCCTTCAGGCATCGAACCGCCGCGACCTCCGGGGGCACCACCACCGAAGTGATTTTCATCAGGGCTGAATTTTTTCCATCAGCACGATTGCCTGACAGGCGATCGCTCTGCCCTCTCCAACCGCATCAAAACCTTCGTTGGTTCCGGCTTTGATTGAAATGCAGCCTGGTTCGACCTGAAGAGCCTCAGACAGAACTGCCAGCATCGCCGGCCGATGTGGCGCAATCTTCGGGCGCTCACAATGTATCATGCAGTCTAGATTGCCTATTTTATAGCCTTTTTCACGCGTCAGCTGCACTACTTTTCTGAGCAATAGCAAAGAACTGATGTTTTTAAAAGCCGGGTCGGTATCTGGAAACAGCCCGCCGATGTCACCAAGTGCAAGCGCGCCGAGCATCGCATCCATGATTGCGTGAATAAGGGCATCTGCGTCAGAATGCCCCTTCAGACCAAGGTGAAAAGGAATCTTTACGCCGCCCAGCAAAAGTTCACGACCCTCGACCAGCGCATGAATATCGTGCCCCATACCGACTCTGAATGTATTCATCGCGCCGCTCCAATAAATTCTTCGGCCCGGTGCCTGGCCTCGATGTCGACAGCGATAAGCTGACCGATGCTGGTTGCCGGGCAATTTGCAAAGGCGCCGATTGTTGCCGCAATAATTTCCGGAATGCCGGTAAAACCGATTTTTTTCTGCATGAATGCGTGAACAGCAACCTCATTGGCGGCGTTCAAAACGCATGGCATTATGCCGCCAGCCTTGCCAGCCTCATAAGCAAGCTGCAAACAGGGAAAATCTTCCAGTCTTGGAGCTGAAAAAGTCATGCTGGCAACTTTAACCAGATCGAGTGCGGCAACTGGCGGCTGCCAGCGCTCAGGCCAGCTCAATGCATATTGAATCGGCAGCTTCATGTCTGGCCAGCCAAGCTGTGCAATCACCGAACCATCAGAAAACTCGACAAGGCTGTGAATTATCGACTGAGGATGCACCGTAACCTCGATTTTGTCGTAATCGACGTCGAACAGCCAGTGTGCTTCGATGACCTCAAGACCTTTATTCATCAGCGTCGCTGAATCAATGGTGATCTTGCCGCCCATGTTCCAGTTCGGGTGTTTTAACGCCTGCTCAACCGTTACCCCGGCAAGTTTTTCGGCCGGCCATTCACGGAACGGACCTCCTGAAGCTGTGATGATGATCCGGCGCGGCGGCGTATGAGCAGCCCCCTGCAGACATTGAAAAATGGCTGAATGTTCGCTGTCGACCGGCACCAGTTTGAGGCCGGCCCCGGCAACCGCCTGCATAACCAGACTGCCGCCCACTACAAGAGTTTCCTTGTTGGCAAGACAGATCTGATGCCCGGCGGCAATTGCAGTCATGACAGGCTGCAGGCCGGCAGAACCGACAATTGCGGCAACGGTGGTATCTGCACCGGGCTGCATTACCGCTTCAAGTATTGCAGAAGAACCGGCGCCAACTTTTATATCAAGATCTTTCAGAGCCAGACGAAGATCACTGGCATGTTTTTCAGAGGCAATAGCCACAAAGCGCGGCCTGAATTCCCGCGCCTGATCGGCCAGCAGTTGCCAGTTGCCGCCACCGGTCAAAGAAACGATCTTCAGTTTATCAGGGTTGTTGCGAACGACTTCAAGAGTGCTTTTACCGATGGAACCAGTTGAACCGAGCAGCGCGATATTTTTCATGATGATTAAAAGTGCTTCTTTACAGTGTGTTCGATAAAGACATCGACGGGGAGCCCATCGAGATTTCTTACGGCGCGCATTGCGCTTCTTTTATCTTCAAAAAGTCCGAAGACCGATGGACCGCTGCCTGACATCATGACAACTCCTTCGTCAGTGGCACACAGGCGTTCTTTTATGCGCAGAACTTCGGGGTAACGATGCAGGGTAACCGACTCAAGATCGTTAAATACAAGCTTTTTCAAGGTATCGAGGTTTCTGTCTCTGTAAGCTTCGAGAATCTGGTTGAATGCCCGCTCTTTTGCCTCATTGTTGCCAGGCAGATAATTCTCGTAAGCCCATTTTGTCGAAACGGCCACTCCGGTTGGCACAGCGATCACAACAGTCAATGGCGGTCTTGGTGGCTCATGGAATGCCAGTTTTTCGCCCCGGCCTTCGGCCACCGCGAGCCCGCCATGAATGACGAAAGGCACATCAGAGCCTATGGTGGCACCCATGTGCATAAGATCGGCCACGGTCAGACGCTTGTCGAACAGTCGGTTAAGCCCGATCAGCACAGCTGCTGCGTCGGTGCTGCCGCCGGCAAGGCCAGCCGCGACCGGAATTTTCTTTTCAATATTGATTGAAATGGCCGGGTGAATATTCATTTGATCGAAAAAAACCGTCGCCGCGCGATGTACCAGGTTGGTGGAATCAAGAGGCACTCCTGGTCTGCTGCAGCTGATGCTTATGCCTGGTTCGGCAGTCTCATTGAGGGTTATTATGTCATGCAGAGAAATGGTCTGCATGATGCTGCCAAGCTCGTGAAAGCCGTCAGGGCGTTTGAATTTGACCCACAAACCGATGTTGATTTTTGCCGGAGCCTGCAATATCAGAGTTTTTTTCATATTTTCACCGTCCGGTATTTAAAGTAAAGCCTCGAACATATCAAGATCTTCAGGAGTTGTTATTTTACCGCTCATTTCTGAGCCCTCGGCAAGGTAGATGCGATAACCAAGCTCGCGCACCAGACTGGCCTCATCAGTTCCCACCAGGCCTTTTGCGGCCGCGTTTTCAAGTGCCTGGCGCAGAACCGCCGTTTTGAAAATCTGCGGCGTCTGTATGCGAAAAACCTCATTGCGGTTGATCTGACCGACAATTTCGCCATCAACCACCCGCACCAGAGTATCGTGCGAGGGCATGGCACAAACCGCGTTACCAGAAGTAAAAGCCTGATTCAGAGCATTGCTGACAAGAGCCGGAGTTATGCCAGGCCTGGCGGCGTCATGCACTGCTACCCAGCCATCATCGGCACCGGCAGCTTCAACTCCGGCGCGCACTGAGTCCTGACGAAGAGCACCACCAGCCACCACCTTGAAAGGTTTCTGTGGTTTAAAGTCTTTAAGCCGGTTCATGCCTTCTTCAATCCAGTCCTCAGGCAGAACCAAGACCAGGCTGGTAATTTCCGGAGTTTTGTCAAAGCACTCAAGACTCCACTGCACCACCGGCCGTCCCTTCAGCATAAGAAACTGCTTGGGAGTAGCCGATTTCATGCGTTGCCCCATGCCCCCGGCAACCACAACCGCCACAACCTGCTTTGCCATCATCAGTCTCCTAATTTTTCCGGTAGAATATGATATCGGCCATTTCTTTCAGGCTGGAAAAAGCTGGCGGCAGCTGGGCGACCAGCGCCACCGCCTCGGCGTGCACCCTGGCAGCGTAATCTTTCGCGCCGTCGAGACCCAGCAGAGACGGGTAAGTCGACTTTTCGAGCAGCGCATCACGGCCTGTGGTTTTGCCAAGACTCTGAGAATCACCAACCACATCGAGAATGTCGTCGACAATCTGGAACAGCAGGCCAATACGGCCAGAGTAATGATCGAGAACCCGGTATTGATCAGCGGCAACCCCGCCAAGGATTGCTCCGGTAAGAATCGGTGCCCTGATCAAAGCCCCGGTCTTTTGTCGATGAATGCTTTCAAGTACCGGCAGTTCGGCTTTCTGCTTCTCCCAGGCGATGTCAAGCATCTGCCCGCCGACCATGCCGCTGTGACCGGCAGCTTCGGCCGCCAGGTCAATAATTCTGACCACTTGTTCAGCGGCAACGCCAAAGCCAGACAGGCTGGCAAACCAGCCGAAAGCAAGGGTCAACAGCCCATCACCGGCGAGAATTGCCGTAGCTTCACCGTAAACTTTATGGCTGGTGAGCCGACCACGCCTGAAATCATCGTTATCCATGGCCGGAAGGTCGTCGTGAATCAAAGAATATGTATGAATCAGCTCGTAGGCACACCCGGCCCGCAGTGCCGCTTCTGAACTCTGTCCGGCCGCGTCGGCAACCAGCAGACAAAGAACCGGCCGGATACGCTTGCCGCCGGCAAGAGCACTGTAGCGCATCGCCTCGCTCAATTTTGCCGAAACCTCTGGCATTGGCTGAGGCAGCCATTTATTCAGGGCATCATCTACCTGCGCCGCAAGCTTTTTTAGAGTCTGCGCGAAATCGGAAGCAGTTGTCGTGCTTATCTGATTCATCTTCCGTCTTTTTCCGGGTCGAATGGGGCTTCTGACGGATTCTCAAGCGTGCCGCGCAGCTGCAGCATAACTTCTTCGGCAGCGTCTAGCGCCAGCCCACATTTTTTCGCCAGAGCATTACCGGTCTGATAAAGCTTCAGGCCAAGCTCAAGCGGGGTACCTTCCTGTTCGAGGGCTTCTACTATAATTTCGAGTTTCTGCATGGCAGCTTCATAGCTGAGCTGGTCGATCTGCTGCTGATTCAATTTAAGAACTTCAGCCAGTTCCTGTTCGTTAATCCGAGGCATTCGGTGCCCTCCTTAATCGTTCTTTTCAATGTCTTCAACGCTGACACCAGCTCTGCCGTCAGCAAAATGAATGCGAAGTTTATGGCCCGGGGCCAACAGGTTTACAGAATTCACCACCCTGCCCTGCTGATCGGTTACCATACTATAGCCACGGTTCAGAAGTGTCATTGGATTGAGCGAGTCTAGTCTGGCCCGCAGCAATCCGGTCTTATGCATCTTTTTGTCAACCATGCGCCTGACAAGATTCTCAAGTTCACGCGCCAGATTCATCACGGTATTGCGCCGTTCTGCGATCAGCAGCGAAGGTTTCACGAGAAACCTGCAGCTGGCTGCCCGCTTGAATCTCTGCCTCTGCAGCTGCAGC
>CAZFUG010000164.1:0-9468 GCA_964522035.1 uncultured bacterium | reverse complement strand
CAAGACCATCATGAAGCCTGGTATTCCAGAATCCTTCAAGGTTGTCGTCTCTGAATTGCAGAGCCTCGGTCTTCAGGTCGACCTGAAGAAAGATGCCAAGGAAGTCTCCATCGATGAAGGCGGCGAACGCATCATGATCGCCGAAACCGAAGAAGACTGGATGGAAGAAAACAGCGAAGAAACTGAAGACGATCTTCTCGGCGCTGAAGTGTCAGGCGATGACGCTGATGAAGACGAAGAAGAAGAATCTGATGATGAAGAATAAGCCCGATTCCGGTATAAGCATAAGGAAGGAGACATTTTAAAATGTTAGATATGGACAAATTTGATGCGATTCAAATCAGCATCGCTTCTCCCGAAAAAATCAGGTCATGGTCTTACGGGGAAGTCAAAAAGCCAGAAACCATCAACTACCGCACGCACAAACCGGAACGCGACGGGCTCTTCTGCGAAAGAATCTTCGGTCCCCAGAAGGACTGGGAATGTTTCTGCGGCAAATACAAGAGCATTCGCTATCGCGGCATTATCTGCGAACGTTGTAATGTAGAAATCACCAAGGCCGCCGTGCGCCGCGAGCGCATGGGCCATATCCAGCTGGTAACTCCGGTTGGTCATATCTGGTATTCAAAAGGCAGCCCGAACTATATCGCTCTGCTTCTCGACATCTCTGCCAGAGATCTCGAAAAGGTTCTGTATTTCCAGAGCTACATAGTTATCGATCCAGGTAACCTGCCGCTCTCTAAAAAGCAGCTGCTGCCCGAAGAAGGCTCAGCCGGCGAAATGGGTTATCGCGAACTGCGCGAAAAATATGGTGACATGTTCACCGCCAAAATGGGCGCCGAAGCGATCAAAGAACTGCTGGCCGAAATCGACCTGCAGAAACTTGAAAAAGAACTGACCGAACAGCTCAAGACCTCTACCGGCACCAAGAGAACTCACCTTCTCAAGCGCATGGAACTGGTCAAGATGTTTGCCCGCTCAGTCAGCCGCCCCGAATGGATGATCCTCGACGTTATCCCGGTCATTCCGCCAGATCTGCGCCCGATGGTTCAGCTCGACGGTGGCCGCTTCGCAACTTCAGATCTCAACGATCTCTATCGCCGCGTCATCAACCGCAACAATCGTCTGAAAAGACTGATCAAGCTGCAGGCGCCCGATATCATCATCAAAAACGAAAAGCGCATGCTGCAGGAAGCCGTTAACGCCCTCATCGACAACGGCCGCCGTGGCAAACTGGTTACCGGCCCGAACAATCGCCCGCTCAAGTCGCTCACCGACATGCTCAAGGGTAAACAGGGCCGTTTCCGCCAGAACCTGCTCGGTAAGCGCGTTGACTACTCAGGCCGCTCGGTAATCGTCGTTGGCCCGACCCTTAAACTGCATCAGGCCGGTCTGCCGAAGAAAATGGCTCTCGAACTGTTCAAACCCTTCGTCATGCACAGACTGCAGCAGAAGGGCATGGCTCACAATATCAAGAGCGCCAAGAAGATGATCGAACGCGAAAAGAATGAAGTCTGGGACGTCCTCGAAGAAGTCATCAAACATCATCCGATTCTGCTGAACCGCGCTCCGACCCTGCACCGCCTTGGTATCCAGGCTTTCGAACCGGTTCTTATCGAAGGTAAAGCCATTCAGATCCACCCCCTCGTCTGTTCAGCATACAACGCCGACTTCGACGGTGACCAGATGGCCGTTCACGTGCCTCTGATGCTTGACGCGCAGGTCGAAGCCCGCATGCTGATGCTGTCGGCAAACAATATTCTGAAACCAGCTGATGGTCTGCCGATCACCAGCCCGACTCAGGATATGACCATCGGTCTGTTCTATCTCACCATCGAAAAACCCGAAGGTAAAGATTATCCAACCCGCGAAATCAAACTCGAAAAGGGTCAGACCTGGGAAGAAACACTTCTCAGCGCCGGTCGCCCCTATAACTTCCGCCTGGCCGAAGAAATTTCCGAAAAACTCCCCGCCGGAACCGTCATCGATTCCAGCGAAGTTATCGAAAAAATCAAAAAGGAAAAGGTCAGCAAGGTTACCGTTTATAATTCACCGGTATTCGCCAGCATCGTCGAAGCCGTCAATGCTTATGAAACCGGCAGATTCAACCTGCTCTGGCCGATCTACATGAAGAAGAATCTCTTCGTGGTCGACAGCCGCGAAGACGACAAGGCTCAGAATGTCAGAGACGAATATTTCCGCACCACCATCGGTCGCGTAATTTTCAATGACAGTCTGCCCGCTGACTTTGCCTATCAGAATGTTCAGGTTAAGAAGGGTACTGTATCAGCTCTCATCAAACGCCTGTTCAATGAATATTCACTGACCATCGTCGGTGAAACCCTCGACAAACTCAAAGCCCTCGGCTTCAAGTTCGCCACTGTCTGCGGTCTGACGATTTCTATCGTTGACATGATCGATCCGCCCAAAAAACGTGAAATTCTTGAACAGGCCGACCGCAAGGTTGTCAAGATCCGCGAAAGATGGGGCAAGGGTGAAATCACCCGCGATGAAAGAAAACAGGCTGAAGTCGACGTCTGGACCAAAGCGACCGAAGACGTTACGGATGACCTGCTGCAGGAATTCGAATCTACCGCTCAC
The DNA here is from genome assembly GCA_964522035.1 of uncultured bacterium. Lineage (GTDB taxonomy): Bacteria > Muiribacteriota > Ozemobacteria > Ozemobacterales > Ozemobacteraceae > Rifleibacterium. The sequence continues at coordinate 6,867 of CAZFUG010000164.1, read as the reverse complement.
CTTGGTGAATTCAACCCCGTCTACATGATGGCGTTCTCAGGAGCGAGAGGTAACATGCAGCAGATTCGTCAGCTGGCCGCAATGCGCGGTCTTATGTCGAATCCGCGCGGCGACATTCTGGCCTTCCCGATTAAATCGAACTTCCGCGAAGGTCTGAACCAGTCTGAATACTTCATCTCAACATACGGCGCCAGAAAAGGTCTCGTCGACACAGCACTGCGCACTGCCGACTCAGGCTACCTGACCCGCCGTCTTGTCGATGTTGCTCAGGATGTAGTTATTACCAACAATGACTGCGGTTCCGAACTTGGCGTTGAAGTATCTCCGATCCGCCAGAACAGAACTTCTAACAATATCATGATCGACGACATCGTCGTTCCGATACGCTACCGCATCGCCGGCCGCGTTCTTGCCAAACCGATCGTTCACCCGGTCAACGGCAAGGTCATCACCTTCAAGCTGGGCAGCGAAGAAATCAAGCTCGATGCAGGTCTCTACTGCACTGATGAAATCGCCGCCGAAGTTGAAAACCGCGTTGAATTCCCGGTTGCTATCAATGAACTCAAGAATGACATGATCTGTGCCGAGCAGATCATCGACCCCAAGACCAACCGCATTATCATGCGTCCGGATCGCCCCCTTAACGATTACGTTCTCGAACGCATCCGCGAGTCGAATTTCCCCGAAATCAAGATTCGCAGCAAAATCGTTATGCGCTCACCGCTTACCTGCCGCTCCAAGGTCGGTATCTGCCAGTGCTGCTACGGCGCCGACCTTGCCACCGGCAAAGTCGTCGATATCGGTGAAGCCGTTGGTATCATCGCCGCTCAGTCGATCGGTGAACCTGGTACTCAGCTGACAATGAGAACGTTCCACCTTGGTGGCGTCGCTCTGGCTCAGCGCTCATACATCAAAGCACGTTCAGCCGGTGTTGCCAGATTCGACACCCTCAGACTTGCCAAGATTTCTGACCGCGCCAAGTTCGAAATCGGCTCCGGTACCGAAACCTTCGACAAAACCGAATTCGGTTCAAGCATCAAAACCGTTGTTGTCGGTGGCCACCTGACCATCGAAGGCAAAAACAACCGCAAAGACCGCGTTCACATTCCGGTTGGTTCCGAAATGCGTATCGAACCGGGTGAAAAAGTAACTCCGGGTAAAGCTCTTGCCGAATACAATCCGAACAACATCGTCACCGGTTACACCGGCGAAGTAATCTTCGACGGTATCGACCAGAAAGACGGTATGGTCGTTTCTGAATCCGGCGTTATCAAGATCCTTACCCAGGATTTCGATCCGGTCACCAAAGACTTCATCATTGAAGACTACAAGATCCCGCAGGGCGCCACTCTGAGGGTTGAAGACAACGAAATCATTCACGCCGGTAACCTGCTCGCCGAAATTTCGGCTCAGTCACATGCCGCTATCGCCCGAATGGACGGTATCGCCAAGTTTGAAAATGTTCGTATCAAGAACAAACAGGTTATCAGCGACAACGGTATGATCTTCGTCTTCCCGACTAACGAAAAGGCCGGAAGCCGAGTGGAGTACATGTTGCCGAAGGGTGTCAAGGAAGCCAAAGAAGCCGCGATCAAAAACGCTGGTCTCATTCTCAATGTTAAGAACGGCGACGAAGTATTCCCGGGCCAGAAGCTTCTCTCGGTAATCTCTGAAGCAGACGGAACCGTTTCATTGACTTCAGGCGGCACCAAAATTGCCGTAACCAAAGAAGTCGAAGAAGAATACGAATTCAAGGGCGAAATGGCTGCTGCTATCGACGAAAAGAGCAAGTCACTTTCTCTGATCGCTCCGATTTCGGGTCTCGTAAGAGTAATCAACGAGAAGAGCGCTGCCAACAAGACTCTCGACCGCAAGAGAGTCATTGTTAAGAACGAAATTGAATACAATGTTCCGCGCGGCGTCATCCTCAGACCGAAAGAAAACTGCAAGATCGCGAACGGTGGCGATGTTGCCGAAAATGGCGACCTGACTTCAAAACTGTTCATTCAGGCAGAAATCGATGGCACTATCGAGATTACCAAGATCAAGTCAGAAGTCAGAGTTCATCTGATTACCGACGACATGGAAATCATCAGAAACGCCACTCTGGCACGCTCAGCCATCAACCGCGAAAATGACGAAGTCATCGCCAATGGCGGAACCGTTATTGATGACGATCTCTACGCAATTCTCGAAGAAAACCGTGCTGCTGTCCGTGAAGTCTACATTCTCAAAGGTGAACAGCAGGCAGTCAACATTATTGGCGAAGACGATCTCAAGGTTCAGTATCCGGTTCCGAGAGGCGCCACCATCAATGTTGATGACGGTCAGGTCGTTAAGGCCGGCGATAAGCTGGTGAGCGACATTGAGCCGATGGTCAGTGAAATTGCTGGTAAGGTTAACTACATCTACGGCTATAACAAGATCATCTGCGAAGAAATCATCGAAAAGATTCTTGTATACAGCGGCGTTGAATTCAGCTATCCGGCTTCACTCAGCCTTAAATTCCCGCCGACCGTCGTAAAAGATGGCGAACTGACTGTGGCTCCGATTCCGTTTGAAACCTACACTCAGGTTGAAGACAGCGACGGAACCCCGGGCATCAGAATCTGCCAGAAAGTTCTGCGTGAAAAGAAATACAGCATTACCAAAGAAATGGTTGCCAGTGGCGCCCTGATCGTTAAAGACGGCCAGGAAGTCAGAGAAGGCCAGGTTCTTGGTGTGCTCAAAGCCGACAACAAGGGCGTCGTTCTTCTTGATCACGATATCTCAAAAGAAGGCAAGCTCAAGAGTACCATCAAGAGCATCATCGTTCAGCCGGGTGAATCACATCAGGTTCTCGATGGCGCCGAACTCAGGATCGATGACGGTTCGAAGGTCAAGAAGGGTGAAATTCTCGCCAAGTGGGGCGCTTCAGCCAGAAAAACTACCGACATCATTCAGGGTCTGCCGCGCGTTGCCGAACTGTTCGAAGTGCGCCGACCGAAAAAAGAAGCCGTTATCGCCGAAGAATCAGGCGTTGTCAGAGTCTCCGGCAACACCGTCACCATTCTCGATCCGAAGAGCGGTATTGAAAAACCGGTTCGCGTAGCCTTTGGCTCGACTGGTCTGGTCGTTCATGATGGCGAATACATTGAAGCCGGCGACGTTCTCACCGACGGCAAGGTATTCTCGAAGAAACTGGTCAAGGTCGTCGGTCTGCCGATCGTGCGCCGCTACCTGATGGATGAAATCCAGCGCGTTTACCGCGATCAGGGCGTCAGCATCAACGACAAGCACATCGAAATTATCGTGCGCCAGATGCTGCGCAAGGTCGTCGTTACCGAATCAGGTGACTCAGAATTCCTGCAGAATGAATCGGTTCATGTCAGAAAATTCGAAGAACGCGTCAATCGCCTGATGGAAAAGGGTAAGCGCCCTCCGGCAGGTGTTCCGATGATTCAGGGTATCACCAAGGCCTCTCTGACCACTGACAGCTTCATCTCAGCCGCATCGTTCCAGGAAACCACCCGCGTTCTGACCAAGGCTGCGATCAAGTCGAAAGTCGACTACCTCAAGGGTCTGAAGGAAAATCTCATCATTGGTAAGCTGATCCCGGCCGGTACTGGTCTGTCAGTTACCAGAGACATTCTCTTCAAGAACCTGCCGGTTGAAGTGGAATCTGCAGCGCCTTCCGAAGCTGAAGATCTGTTCAAGACCGCCATGGAAAAGGAAGCGGAAGGTCTTTCTGAACTCGAGGAAGAGCTCTTCACCAAACAGCCTGGCGTTTTTGAAAACGACCATGACGAAGACGAAGAATAATCTCTGAAAAAAAATCAGCTGTTCCGGTTGCCGGGGCAGCTGATTTTTTTTTACCGTGAAATGGTTGGTGTACACAGGGTGGGGCGCCGAAAAAGTGGCGCGGTGCGGAAATAATGATAAAAAGACTGTTGACAGTGGTTTAAACATGTGCTAGTATCAGATTTCCACCTCTTTATCTGGTGGAGGTTTCGCAGTATGCGGAACTAATCTCAAAAAGGAAGGTGTTAGCTGTGCCAACAATTAACCAGCTGATCAGAAAAGCCCGACAGGCGGTTAAGTACAAATCAAATTCACCGGCACTTGAAAGCTGCCCGCAGCGCCGTGGTGTTTGTACTGTAGTTAAAACAACTACCCCGAAGAAACCGAACTCAGCTCTTCGCAAAATCGCCAGAATCAGGCTTACCAACAAGATCGAGGTAACTGCCTACATTCCTGGTATCGGCCACAATCTGCAGGAGCACTCTGTAGTAATGATCCGCGGCGGCCGCGTCAAAGACTTGCCGGGCGTTCGTTACCACATCATCCGCGGCGCTCTTGACTGCGCAGGCGTTGCCAACCGCATGCAGGCCCGCTCTAAGTACGGTGCCAAACGGCCCAAGAAATAAGGAGAACTGATTCATGCCACGTCGTGGTCACGTAACCAAAAGAGAATTGACTCCGGATTCAGTCTACAATTCTAAATTGGTAACCAGATTCATCAACAACCTGATGCTCTGCGGTAAAAAGAGCATCGGCAGCCGCATTTTCTATGATGCAGTTGAAATGGTCGCCAAGAAAAGAAAAGAAGATAACGGTCTGGAACTGTTCAAAAAAGTAATCGATTCAGCAAAACCCATCGTTGAAGTTCGCAGCAAACGCGTGGGTGGCGCCAACTATCAGGTTCCGATCGAAGTTAAACCCGATCGCGCTGTCGCTCTTGCTTTCCGCTGGATCCTCAAACACAGCAGAGCCAGAAAAGAAAAATCAATGGCTGACCGCCTGTGCGCAGAATTCGACGATATTCTGAACAACACCGGCGCCACCATGAAGAAGCGTGACGAAGTACACAGAATGGCCGATGCCAACAAGGCGTTTGCCCACTTCCGGGTTTGATAAATTTTCCGTATAATCTGTTGCATTAAGCAGGTACACTCCAGAAATGACAGCCAACGCGACAATCAGTAAGATCAGAAATATCGGCATCGTGGCCCACATCGACGCTGGGAAAACCACGACGACCGAAAGAATTCTGTTCTATACCGGTAAAGCCTACAAGCTGGGCGAAGTTCACGAAGGCACCGCCGTCATGGACTGGATGATACAGGAGCAGGAACGCGGAATTACAATCACGAGCGCGGCAACCAAATGCCACTGGCGTGATTGTGACGTCAATATCATAGACACTCCCGGGCACGTAGATTTTACTGCTGAGGTCGAACGCTCTCTCAGAGTTCTCGACGGAGCAGTGGTGGTTTTCTGTGCGGTCGCCGGTGTACAGCCACAGTCTGAAACTGTCTGGCGCCAGGCTAATCGGTATAAGGTTCCCAGAATTGCTTTCGTGAACAAAATGGACAGAGTCGGCGCCAGCTTCGAAAGAGTTGTGCAGCAGATCAACGAAAGACTTGGCCACAAGGCCCTGCCGATCGTTATGCCGCTCGGTGCCGAAGACAAGTTCATCGGCCATGTCGACCTGATCACCATGAAAGCCCACATCTGGGACGAAGAATCCACCAAGAAGCTGGGTGCAGAATTCAAGACCGAAGCCGTTTCGGCAGAGTATCTCGAGCAGGCGAAAGCTGCCAGAGATGCAATGATCGAAGCAATTTCGGCCTATAACGATGAAATTCTCGAGCTCTTTCTTGAAGAGAAAGAAGTTTCAGAAGATCTCATCCGCCGCACCATCCGCGAAGCCGTGGTTGCCAACAAGGTCGTTCCCGTCCTTTGCGGCTCAGCCTTCAAAAACAAGGGTGTCCAGGATCTGCTCGATTCCGTTACTTACTACTTACCTTCACCTCTCGATATTCCGCCGGCAATCGCCTATAAGGTCGAAGATCACTCAGAAGTAGAGATCAAATCAGACCCCGAAGCTCCGTTCGCCGCACTTGTCTTTAAAATTGCAACCGATCCGCACGTTGGTAAGCTTGCTTACCTGAGAATTTATTCCGGAACCATTGAATCCGGTAAAGTGGTTTATAACATCACCCGCGAGGGTAGAAAAGAACGTATTGGCCGACTGCTGCAGATGCATGCCAACCAGCGCCAGGATATTCCCCGTGCTGCTGCTGGCGACATCGTGGCTGCCGTAGGTCTGAAGAATATTGCCACCGGTGATACTCTCGCCTGCACTACCGACCATCCGACTCTTGAAAAGATCACTTTCCCTGAAACAGTAATTTCTGTTGCCATTGAACCCAGAACTCAGGGCGATCTTGCCCGGCTTACTGAAGTTCTCGAAGCACTGATGAATGAAGATCCGACCTTCAAGGCCAAGATCGATGCGGATACCGGCGAAACGCTGATTTCCGGCATGGGCGAGCTGCATCTCGAAGTTATCGTTGACCGCATTCTACGCGAATTCAACGTTAAAGCTTCGGTCGGTAAACCCCAGGTTGCCTACAAGGAAGGCATCACTTCAAAGGGCAGAGGCGAATGTGTCTATGAAAAGACTATTGGCGGCAAGAATCAGTTTGCTCACGTCATTCTCGAAGTTGAACCCCTCGAAAGAGGCAAGGGCTTTGCTTTTGTAGATGGCCTGAACAATGGTGTTCTTCCTCCTGTGTTCGTCGCTGCTATAGAAAAAGGTTGCCAGGACTCCATGAATGATGGTATCCTAGCTGGCTTCCCGTTGGTAGATGTGCAGATGAAACTTGTCGGCGGCATGCACCGCGAGACCGAAAGCAACGATGTTGCCTTCAAGATCGCAGCTTATGAAGCCACCAAGAACGCACTGCGCAATGCCAGACCAGTTCTTCTTGAGCCCTATATGAAAGTCGAGATTGAAACTCCCGAGCAGTATATGGGCGACATTATCGGCAATATGAATTCAAGACGCGGCAAGGTAATCAACATGGAAATGCGTGAAGACAT
>CAZFUG010000163.1:5577-9470 GCA_964522035.1 uncultured bacterium | reverse complement strand
AATATGGCCGCGGACGGTGGTAAGTTTTTTGCTCCGGGCGAATATCAGATCGGTAACAGCGGTGCCCGTCAGGTCGGTGGCAGCTCTGGTGCCGATAATGAAGCTGTCGGCGAAGGTAAAGACCCGACCGATGAAGCCGGTGGTGCAGCCAATACCGATACCGCTCTCGTTGGCGAAGATGGCAAGACCGAAGCTGATGCCAAAACCGTAACTGCTCAGCAGTCTATGGGCGTTCAGGTTCATGACGTAACTTCACCCGACCTCTGGGTTGCCTTCCAGGAAGGCGCCGGTAATGTTGACATGGCCGCTACCGAACAGGAACTCAAGGGCAAAATGATGGAAAAAATCATTTCTACCCTTGGCCGCCCGTTCTCTACAAACGCTGAAGATTATGAAGAAGCCAGTTACATGTTTGTCGACGAAGGTGCCGATGGCGAACGTGACAAGGAACCCTTCGAAAAGATCGCCAGACTTTCTGTAGCAGGCGCTCTGTTCAACGAACGCGGCGCTCCGAAATTCGAAACCAAGGCTCTCGAATCAAAAACTCTCGATGAAGAAAGCATGACCCGCCAGGTGCATGTTTCCGGTGGTGAGAAGAGCGCTCTCAAGGGCGTATTTGTCAGACGCAACGTGCCGTTTATTTTCGCTGCTATGGCAGTAGATAATGGTGATCTGCGTGCCAAAGCCGGCGAAGTTGCCTGCCGCATCGAAAAAGCCGACGGCACTGAAGTCGAAAAAGATGGCAACAGCTATCTTTTCCGCGTTCCCAATTTCCCCCGCGACAGCTATGAAGACCAGCCCGAATATTTCTTCGTTGCCAAGGGCAGCGACAAGGCCGGTAATCTGACCACTATCAGAACTCCTCTCTATGTCGTAAATACTCAGGCTGCCTTTGAAGGCGGAAGAAACCAGTAAGATTCAGCAGTCATGAAAAGAATACTTACAGGTTTATTCACTGCAGTTGTCGTATTCTCTTCGATGGTATCTGCCCAGGAGCCCCAGACCGGGGCTCCTGCCAACCTCGAAAAGACTCCATGGCTCAAGGGTGTTCAGATCAGCCCTTACCCGGTCGATATCAGCCCGGTAATTCCTCTTAAGATTTATGCCGAAAATGGCGAGCCCATACCGGCGACTCTTACAGAAGACGTTCCTCTGACGGTGGTTGCTGACACCACCATTTTCGAGGAAGCTCCGCCGGCTGAATACAAAGGACAGCAGATTCCCAACCCCCGCTGGGAAGAAAATCCCGCAATTTCATGGTTCTTCATCGACTGGGAAAAGAACAAAAACTATATGGCCTCGATCAGCGAGCCTCTCGCCGCCAATCAGATGGTCATAATTCCGACGACACCCACCGGCAAGGGGGCCATTACCTGCCATATAGCCCGCCGCATGCGTTATGATCTGCCCGAACCAGGGCGCAGCAAAGGCACCTTTGCAAATTCCAGTGGTGCCAAAGACGTGAGAGTTCTCGATATCACTCCGCCTCTCTGCGGTCTTGAAATCTCGGTTGAAAATGGTGGTTCTGGTGCCTGCTGGCCTGCAGAAAATCCGCCCGACAAATATCCGCTGCCCAAGCAGGCCGATGTTTATCTTAGCGGTGCTCTCTTCAACGCCCAGGATCAGGATATCCTGCTGCAGGGGCTTGAACTCGGCAACAACATGATTGTCGCGGCTGACCAGGGCGCGCTGCATGTTTCTGCCAACGATAAGCTTTCTGTTAAGGTAATCGGTGGCGATAATTACAAACTGGATAACAGCAAACTCAAATTCGGCCTCTGCAATGGTGCCGGCGGCGAGCCTGCCCCGGTGGGCCCGGTTAACGCCGATATGATCGATCTGAGCAAGCTGAAGCTCCCCGAAGCTCTGCATCTGTATCTCGATGCAACTGATGTCGCAGGTAACCGTCAGGTAATGTTTATTCCTGTAATTGTTAAATAACCTGCATTGAATGCCGTCAGAAGCCGGGGGAAACTGCTCTCCCGGCTTTTTTATTTGCTGAGTTTTTGCTGCTGATATGCTATTCTGTATGCCAGAGAGAACGCAATGTACAGAAATCGCAACAGACAGGGTATTACTTTTGTCGAGGTCATTCTGGCCTTTCTGATTCTTGGCGCCATTTTTCTGCCGATTTTTTTCTTTTTGACCGGCGCGGTCAAGGATACAGAAAAATTTTATACCGAGACCACGGCCATTTCCCGGGCCAAGTTCATCATGGACTCGATGATGTTTCAGATTCCCTGGTGGGCGATCAAAGACGGTAATCCGTGCGGGTTTACCTCTTACAACAGTGTTGCCAAAAAGACGGTAACCGGTGTCAGCTCTCTGCTCCGGCGGGCAGTGCCGAAAATGTTCGGTGACGGCTGCACAACCGGCAATCCTGAAGAATTCAAAGGCGATGGCCTGTTCGTCTGCCGCAAGGGTTTTCAGTATCGCGCCAGAGCCAAAGTTGTCGACCTTGACTATGACTCTACTTCGGCCAACCCGGTATTGTTCAGTATTCCAATCCCCGGATCTCCCGGCCGGCACGAATTTCAGATAAACCAGCTCGTCAGTAAACGCGATGACAAATTTAACCTGATCAAAAAAATTATCGTTCAGGTTAAGTGGTCGAACACCAAGAATAAAGACCCCGATTCTGATCCGCAGGCCAGAAGCATTTTTCTTGTCGGTTTCAAATCTGACCTGGAAGGCTGAAAAAATGAAAAACAGAAGTGGTGTAGCTATAGTCGTTGTGCTGTTTTTCGCTTTTTCCATAGCGATTATTCTGTTTTTCATGGCCAGTTCGAACACCAACCTGGCTTACCAGAACAAACAGACGCTTTATCAGATGCAGGCATATTATCTTGCCCATTCAGGCATGCAGCATGCCAAGCTGCAGCTGCGTCTGCTGCCAAAAGAAACCTATGAATTTTTTGCCAAAAATGGCACCGGTAACCCTTATGCTGACATCGATTCGTCAAACTACCCACCGACGGCTATGGGCGTTTTCAGTAAAAACAATGCCGGTTACGACCTTTTCAAGCCGAACAAGGCACCCGACGAAAAGTTTCCTTATGGCGGCCGTTATTACATCGACAAGCTCGAGTTGCTGGGTTCACACGACCGCATGAAAATGGTTCAGGATGGCTATCGTGTCGTCGTCAAGGCAAGTGTCGACGGTGGCCGCGGCAAGACCTTCGAAGAAGAAATCAGCGAAGAGCTTATCGTGTCTCGCTTTACCGGAGGTATCAAATGAAACGAACTGCCCGGCATGGCGTGACGCTTGTAGAAATAATGATTGCAGTGATAATGCTCAGCCTGCTTTTTGCATCGGCAAACAGCGTAATGACCTATTCGCGGCGCGAAACCGAAAAGGGTTTCTGGATTCAGCAGGCAATCACGCAACTGCGCAATACCACCCGCGCCATTTCGATGAAGATGAAGCAGACCTCGTATCCATCAACTCTTATCAGAACGGCAACCGGCGATGAAAAGGTCATTTCTTTCAAGGAAAAGCGCGAATATGATACCGGCGGTCGCCTGCGCAAACTCGAAATCAATCCGAGTGACGCCTATGAAATGCGCTCGGTTATCAGCGGTTCGGGGGCACTGATCCCATCTTTCAACGAGCAGACGATCATGTATTTCCCAGTTTGTGAGCCGGAGCGTGATTACGACACCGGCTACACTCCAGGCAAAATAACCTGGGTGCATCTGGTTCTCAAGCCGGCCAACGATTACCGGCACAGCGGTCTTGGCAGTCTGCACATGATCGAGCATGAAGAAGAGTATGACACGCGCAGCAGCCCTTTAAAGCGCGCTTTTGGCCTGAACCGCACTTTTGACAAGAACATTCCGATCGTCAGAAGCAAGGAACTGGTTACCGACGTGCGTGAAGTCGCGGTCGACTT
>CAZFUG010000163.1:2748-5567 GCA_964522035.1 uncultured bacterium | reverse complement strand
GGTGTTTATGTCACCAAATCCGGTGAGAAATCTGACGATATCACTCTTAAGCGCACTCTGATCTCGCTGAATATCGCCTGTTGTCATCCGAAAGACAAAAAAATCTGGATGAGCGATCAGTGTTCGGTTATCAATAATGTCGAACTGGTTGAACTGCCGGCTCCTGCAGCCATGGAACTGGTTAAGGTTCTGGCGACAGGCCCGGGCGGATCGGCTCAGGTCAAGATAAGCGGCGCAATGCAGACGGTGAATGTCGGCAACATGCTGAATTCATACAAGGTAAAAGACATTCTTGCTGATGCGCTGCTGCTTATCGACCCGGCAACGGGCATTGAGTCATATCTGACCAAGCTCGACGATTGAGCCGTGGGTGGTTTTAATTTTTTTCAAATTTTTGCTAACTAAAACACCCCCGGTTGAACGATAGCTATCTGGAAATCTTTTTTCCAGGGAAAGAACATGAAAGAAAAACGCTATTCGATCAGCCATGTACAGCAGATGATCAACATCAGTCCAGCAGAACTGCAGAAAATGCTGAAAAAGAATGCCAGGGTGCTGCATCTTTTTAAAGAAGAGAAAGAAAACGGCAAGAAAGAAGTCTTTCTCGATGAAGAATCTCTTCAGAAGCTGATTTTTATCAGGCAAATCGAAAACGGCGCCAGACTCAGCGAAAGTGAAGTCTGCGAAGTGATAAGGGTTCCTGAAGTCGAAAGCCTGAAAACCTGTGCCTCTACAGAAAAGCAGACATGCGACAGACTGATGCGCACTCTCGAATCAGTCTCTTCAGAAGCAGATGAACTGAAGCGCAAACTGCATGGTCTGATGATCAAGCATGACCACCTGCTCAAAGAACTGAATATTTCTCAGGCCAGAAACATCACGCTTGAAAAAGAAATCGGCATTCTGCGCAACCGCGAGGCCGCTTTAATGGGCCAGCTGCGGCAGAATGCCGAAACCTTTCACGAGGAAGAGCTTGAAATCAGGCTGGTCAACTGATCAGCCCGTAACCAGTTTCAGGCTTTGGCCGGTTCTTTGCCGGCCGCTTTGTCTTTGATTTTGCGGGTCAGCAGGGTGACTGTCTCAAGATGAGATGAAGGATCAAGTCTGGCGGCCGCTTCGGCGTGTTTCTGAGCTTCGTCGTATTCACCGGTTTCAAACAGCGCGTTGGCCAGATTGAAGTGGGCCAGCGCGTAGTTTTTATCGGTTTTTACCGCTTTGCGGTACCAGATCGCGGCTTTGCCGAAACTGCGCAGAGTTGCGTAGGCAACGCCGATATTGTTCATCACTTCAACATTCTCAGGCTTGAATTTGAGTGCCTGTCGCCAGAGCTTGATCGCGGCATACAGGCGACCTTCATCACGGGCGATCTGACCAAGATTGAAATAAATCTCTGAGTCTTCTGGAGTGAGCTTCAGGGCTTTTTTCCAGTAGACGCGGGCGTAATAAAGATTGCCCTGCAGATAGTGAGCCAGAGCGTAATTGTAAACAAGGTCAACGTTTTCGGGGAACTTTTTCAGCGCATCATGCCAGATCTTTTTGGCCTTGCCGAGAAAGCCGGTGTATGCATAGGTGTTGCCATAAAGGCGCAGTGCCAGAGCGTCATTGGGATTGGCCGCAAGGTAATCTTTCAGCAGGGGCCGGGCTTCATCATAATTGCCGTTGCTCATGATCTGCTGAATTCTGGCTAAATCGATAACTTCTCCCATAGTATTTCCTTTCCGGTCGTATTTGCTTCAGTATATCAGAAAGTCGCACCAAAGATAAACCCACTCAATGCACTGAATAATATCACAAGGCCGAGAAATCCGGCTGCTTTTTTCGCGCCGACAATCGGAGCCAGTGCCATAATGCTTGGCAGACTGACTGCCGGCCCGGAGAGCAGCAGAGTCAATGCCGGCCCCTGGTGCATGCCGAAGTCCTTGAGGGTCGAAACAATAGTAACCCCGACAATGGTTCCAAAATACATCAGCGAACCGAGTATTGAAGCCATGACGTTGCCTTCGATGCTGTTGCTGTCGAAGAACTTCATGTAATCGGTCAGAGGGAACAGTGCAGTCAGTATCCCGGCAAGAAAGATGCCACCGAAAACCTTCGGAAAAATAAGCACGAACAGGCTGTATGATTTTTTCAGCCAGAGAACTATTTCACTGCGGTAGAACCAGCGGGAACAGATGATCGCCAGCAGAGCGATCTGCAGAGCTATCGTCAGAATCCTGGGCAGCAGTATGCCATCATAGCCGGTCAGGGCGCTGATTTTTAAAATCAGCGGGTCGATAACGCCGGTGGCAGTGACCATTATCAGAACCAGGACCGCGAAAAAGATCAGCAACTGAAGATCGCTGCGGTCAGAGTCTTCTTCGACGATTATTATGTCGGAAGGTTCATCAGCTTTCGGCGTTTCACCAAAAATAAGCCGCATTCCCAGTCCGATACCGATGGCGCTGAGCATTACCAGAACCGCACGGCCAAACATAAACTTCGTTCCGAGCAGGGTGTATGTATAAGACAGGGAAATGAGATTAACCGCCGGTGAAGCCATCAGAAAGGTGAAGGCTGGCCCAATGCCTGCTCCCTGTTGCAAGACCCCGATAAAAATCGGTATAACTCCGCATGAACAAACGGTAAGAATGCCGCCGGAAAAGGCGGCGACCGGGTAGGCGATGAATGGGTTCGCATTTGCTCCCATCAGTCTTGTAATGCGCTGTTTGTCGAGAAATATTGCTATGGCTCCGGCGATGAAAAAAGCCGGTATCATGCCGGAAATCAGGTGAGTGCCGAGAAACTTGCCGGCTTCGGCAAGCCCGGGCCATATCCAGGTT
>CAZFUG010000163.1:389-2738 GCA_964522035.1 uncultured bacterium | reverse complement strand
AGGTTTCACGCAAAGGCTCAAATAAACCTATAAATGCATTGACCAGATTCTGCAGCATAAATTTATGGCCTCAGGAGCCCAGTTCCTTTCTGATCCAGCCTTCAACCTTTTCTCTGATAACCGGTTTGCCCATCGAATAGATTTTTCTGCCGATTGCAACTACCGGGGTCGAAATAACGCCGAATTCTTTGACTTCTGGCGTGCCGTTCGTCAGCACCCTGAATTCAACCTGATCCGGAAACTTCTGCGAAATTTCGCTTACCAGCTGCTCGGTTTCGCTGCATGACGCACATTTGGTCGGGCTCTTTATGACTGTGACGATAAGCATTTCAGTTCTCCTGTCTCTGCTGATTCAGGGCGGGAAACCATTCCCGCATCAAAATATGTGAGCGAAGCGATTCGAAAGAAATTTTCAATTCCTGGATGTGTTTGTCGAGCTCAGCTGGCGCAGTTCTGCTGGCAATGCCATTCGAGATATCTGCGATCAATTTCCCGGCTGCGGCGATGTCTGCTGTAAATGAGCCGTTAAGCAGAGGAACGAATTCGTTCAGGTTGGCACCGAGCTCAACCGTAAGAGAAGCGGCTCCGGTAAAATCTGCCGCAAGAACCAGTCGCTCGAGGTTGGTAAGATTGCCGGAGGTTTTGATGAATATCTGTTTCTCTTCGCTGACGCCGAATGCTTCAAAAAAGGTGCCGATGCGGCCGCTCAGTTCGAGAACCTTGTTGTGAGCCTCGGCAATATTATTTTCAGTCAACAGGCGCCTGATGTCGCCGATGAATTTTGCTGTATTACTGGTTTTCTCGGCCCACTGCCTGTCGTTCCTCGCTTCTTCAGGCGGACTGGTCATATAGCGTTTTGAAAACTCGAGCCATGAGTCCATCACCTGTTTCATCTCATTGTCGTAGCTGGTTTTTTTCTGCTCTTTGAGTGCTGAGCCGAGAACGGTAAGCGTATTGGTGAAGCTGCGGATGGTTTTTGAAAATTCACTCGCCGGATTTTGAGCGGTAAGAAGCATGACCAGAGTATCATCGCAGGCAATTGCCGGTACGGTGGTAATTCCGGCGGTCAGAAGAGCTGCGGCGACCAGCAGAGTTTTTGCAGTGCTTTTCATATTAGCCTTTCAGATAAAAACAGCGTACCTTTTCGCCGGCTTCGAGCTTTTCACTGCCGGCCGGGTGCAGAAATAGAACATCAGCGCCCGATAAGCTTGTCAGCATATGCGATTCCTGGATTGGCAACGGTTTTACAAGAGTTCTGCCTGCAAGAGAAATCAGAGTGCCTCTTTTGAAAAAATCGCGTTTCTCTTTGTTGAGAGTGGCTTCGGCAAGTTCGAGGTCGAGGGTCAGTCGTTCTGGTTGAGCTCCGAGCACCTTTCTGATAAAGGGTCTGACGAAAAGTTCGAAAGTAACCGACGTCGACACCTGATTGCCGGGCAGGGCGAAGATCGCCTTTTCATGATAAAAACCAAAAAACATCGGCTTGCCAGGCTTGATCTCGACACCATAAAACACTGGTTTGATCGCCAGTTCACTGAGCAGCGTCTTGAACGGATCATGTCTGCCCATTGATATGCCGCCGCTGGTTACAATGATGTCGGCAGCTTCGACGGCTCTGAGAAAAAGATCGCGGGCGCTGCTGCCCCGATCGCGCGCGATGCCGAAGTCGAGAACTCTTGCACCGGCTTCTTCAGCCTGCATGATCAGCATGGTTGAATTGGAATTGCGCACCTGCCACGGATGCGGAAATTCGAAAGGCATCATAACCTCATCGCCAGATATAAGAACCGCGACGGTTGGCTTTTTTCTGACCGCAATATTTGTCAGGCCGGCAGAAGCAATGCGCCCGGCGGCCTGAGGTGTAATAAGAAGAGGCGATTGCAGCATCATGTCGCCGCGACTCAACTCTGACGCTTCGCGCCTTACGTAGTTTCCCTCGGGATATTCGGCGTGAAAACTGACGGTCCTGCCATCTGTTGCGGTTCTGGTATCTTCGACCCGCACCACTGTATCTGCACCTGGCGGCAGAGTGCCACCGGTGGCGATGTAGGCACAGTGACCTTCGGGCAGTTCATTGACCGTGTGACCAGCGTCAATACCAGGTGCAACCGGCAGGTTGATCTGGTTGGCACTGCTGGCACCTTTCAGGCTTGCAGCTTTAAGACAGAAGCCATCCATGGCAGAACAGTCGGCCGCCGGCAGATTAAGATCCGAAAGCACATTCTCGGCCAGAATCCGCCCGCGTGCTTCGCTGAGGCTGATAACCTCAGAACCGGTTCTGATTTTTTCAGAATTTTGTAGAACCAGATTCAAAGCGGTTTCGTAGCTGACCGGCTGCATTGTAATTGTATT
>CAZFUG010000163.1:0-379 GCA_964522035.1 uncultured bacterium | reverse complement strand
CATAACTGAATTTTAGCATACCCGCAGCTGCAATTCAATGCTGGGTATGACAGAGTATTATTAAGTATTTACTCTGATTCAGAAAAGTCGAGTTCGACGATGACCGGTTCAGTTCTTGTGTTGATAAGCTTATCGGGGCGATTGTTGAGACCAGGCAGTGAGCGACTGCGGAAAGTGACGGAATCACCGCTCAGGGTGAGGGGAATTCCGCGTTCGCCAGTTTTCAGAGTTACTTTTCCGCCTGGCTTCAATGCCTGATAAAGGTTGTCGAGAGTTATATCGAAAGTCTGTACCGGATAGAACGGCCCGAACACACTGTCTTCACGGGTTGGGCCTCCCGGGGTCGGCCTTATGGCTGCAGGAGTGTGAATGAGCTTTG
>CAZFUG010000162.1:0-9506 GCA_964522035.1 uncultured bacterium | reverse complement strand
CACTGCCATTTCTGTTGCCGGCGGCAATCTGCATGATGCCGAGTTGTTCAGAATACCAGGCATCAGTCGCGAAACCTGGCAGAATGCCTGGTATGCCTTTTTGTCAGAAGAAAAGAATATCGAACTGCGTCTGGCACGCTATCTGCTGCTCGCGCTCGAAAAGCGAGGTAATGTCGATGCTTACCAGGCCGAAGAGCGGGTTCGCAGCATACATCGCCTCGCCAGGCAGGTCAGCGTCGAGCGGCATCGCTTTATGGGACTGCTGCGTTTTCGCAGTATTGGCGCCAATCTTTATTATGCCTCGATCAGCCCGGATACCTTTATTCTACCTGTGCTTGCGCCATTTTTCGTCAGACGTTTTGCCGGCCAGCAATGGATAATTCACGACCGTCGCCGCGAGCTCGCAGCCGTTTACAATCTCAAAACCTGGACAATCATCGAACGAAAAAGTGCCGATATCCCGCCAGATGCATCAGAAGAGGGCCCAGCCCAGTATCTCTGGCAGTGCTTCTTCGACAGTATCGCCGTAAGAGAACGCCTGAATCTAGCCCTGCAGCAAAAGTGCATTCCGAAAAAATACTGGCACGACCTCATCGAACGGCCCGGCCGCTGAACGGAACCTGAAAGCTTTTAGGTGCCTTTGCCGGTTTTTTGAGGTCTTCTGGCTGATGAAAGATTTCTGTATTTATCATTAACCGCAGTTTTCATATATGATGCAGTTCTCTTGCTGTTTTTTCTACCCCGGCATCTGGCAGACTGACTCGAATAATGGCGGTTGTAGCCATCCCGGCGACCAGTTGATAAGAATCCTCGCTTAAAATTATGCAGGTTTTATCTGAAAAACGGCTGTAAGATTCAAGTTCAGCTGCTTTCTGCAATGGCTCACCCAGTACTGCCGCTTCCAGTTTTCCTTTTTTTGAACCGGTCAGGCCGGTTGTGACAATGCCACTGGCAATGCCGATGCCATTATTGATAACAAACTTTCCCGCATTGCTTCTGTCTGCATTGAAGGCTGAGAGTCGCTCGCGCATGGCGAGAGCGGCCCGGCAGGCCGATATTGTCAGTTGCTGCAGGTCAGAGCCAATAAAAACCGCCTGTATTGCGTCACCAATTAGTTTGTCGATAAAACCGCCATGTTCTTCAATTACCGGGCACATTGTCGAGAAATAATTATTCAGCATGTCGACGACTTCTTCTGCTGAATTGTTCTCGCTGATAGTCGTGAAATTTCTGATATCAGACACCAGAATGACCGCGGCCTGACGCCTGGGTTTATCAAGAGTGACCTGCCCTGATTTCGCTGCCTCTGCAGCGGTCTGCGATACGAGCTGCAGCATTTTTTTGCGCTCAAGCAGGCGAACCCTCATGCCGTTGATTGAGCTGGCAAGCAGACAGAATTCATCGCCGGTTTGCAGACTTAGGAGCCAGTCGTAACGATTTTTTTCGATTTCCTTGAAAGCTGCCAGAAACGGTGGAATCGGCAGGAGAATCAGCCTGGAAATGCCGGTCGCGAGAGCCAGACAGCTTGTCAGAATAATGATGCCGATAAAAAGAAAACCTGAGGTTTTCGCAGAGTTTTTTTCAAGCGGGCTTATTTTTGCAACGGCAAAAACGCTTCTGTTCAGAAGGGTGTCAGTTACCAGAATATGTGGAAGAGCCTGGTGAAGGTTGTCGATCACCGCTGAATCAGAATTTCGGAAAAATGCGGTTGCGGCTGATTTATCCATAATGGCGGGATTTACTTTGGCGTAAGGGTGAATGCGTTCGTGCAGCTCATCGTCAGAAAGGTTACTGATCAAAAAAAAGTCAATTTCTATCCGGTGCCCGTTCATCATGAACTTGTTTTTAAAACTGCCAAAGGCATTTATCTCATCTATAATGCCGGCAGTCAGTGAAAAACTGCGCGCCAGGCACAGTATGCCCTTCACCATGTTTCCACTGCGGATGAAAAACAGCGAAAGCGGGTCTCGACGTGCGAACAATGTGGCCTGATTAAGCTCGGCAGGTCGGCTGAAAAGATTGTTGTAAAAGCTGTTTTGAATAAGCCCTTCAAGTACAACCGCTGAGAAGTCGGCTGATTGCAGAATTTTCTGTCTTCTGCCGGGCGGCAGATGGTTATAGACTCCAATATTGAGAAGCAGTTTGCGGCAGGCGCCAGAGAGAACTCTTGGCAGCTCATTTCTACGAAAGTCCTCTTCTGGATGTCTGCCGCGGAAAAATTCCTGGTCGAGGCCGGCAGAATACAGATAAAAATTGTTTAGGTGAGCCCGCATAGAAGATTCCCTGGTTGTGAAGAAAAAACGGTCGACAAACTCTCCCCATTCTTCTTCAGGCAGGCGGGAGATATATTTGCTTAAATGCAGCATTAAAAGCTGTTGTCGATAACCCTGCAGATTGAAAGCAGTTTCACATTGCCTTATCTGCAGTCGGACTGCCCGAATCAGTTCTTCTGAGCCGCTTTCATTGCTGTTTCTGGAATCAGCAGCAGCGAGCCAGATCAGTGCAGATACCGGCAGAAACATGCTGGCAACGAATGATGCAGCGATAAGCCTGGCCAGGTTTGCGCTGACTCTAATCTTTTCCAGGCATGTTCCGACCGCTGGAAGCAGTGTGGAAAAAAGAAAGAGCAGCAGAGTCATGTTAAGCCATTCAATATGCTTTTTTTGGTTATTCAGATAGCTTTCTGTTGATAGTGACAGCTGAATGGCCCTGTCGGCAAAATTTTTCTGTTTGCGCAGATGAAAAGCCATTTGAAAACTTTCCGGGAGCTGAATCGTCATTTTTAATTTGCCCGGAGTTTCGGTGAAAACCGGAAAGCTTTCTGATCTGGAGCGGCCAAATGACAGTTTGATTTCGGAGTCAGAGAATTTTTCGCGGGCAAGTTTCATAATCTGGCGTAAATTCTGATTGCCAGTGATAAAGCCGATAATGAAAAAATCAGCTTCAGCATTGGTACGTGGGGCCACCATTGTGAAAAAATACAGTTTTTCCCGAAACCTGCTTGAAAAAGAGGCATACAGATTCCATGGGTCTGTACTTATAAATTCGTAGATTCCCATGAACTTTGAATAAAAGTCAGCTGCGGCCATTTCTTTTTCGCTGAGCTGGCCTTTTTTTCCTGAAGCGTCAGAAAGAATCGGCCACAGCGAGGCAATTTCATGCCGCATGTCTGTCGCGATTTTCACGCATGGCTCTGGCAAATTAAGAAATAATCCGCAATTTTCAGGCCTTTTACTTATGCCGGCGATAAAGGCGGTTTTGATTCCTGTCAGATCTGCGATTGCAGTGCTGAATGAGGCCAGCTTATCGTCGGAGTTAACATTCAGATCAGGCGCAATCTCAAGCAGGCGGCCTGGTTGCCCGTTCAACTGCAGGCTTTGTTGAATTAGCTCTTCTGCGGTGAGTTTCGATTCAAGCTCTCTGGCTCTGGTCATCAGGTTTTTTCTACTCATAGAGCTTACCCGCAGTTTTTCCTGAATGAAAGTTTCAAGATAGATGCTGCGCCCGACAATGATCGGGAGACAGATGGCGATCAGCCAGAGAAGCAGCGGCGCAACTTTGAGCAGCACACTTCTTTTTACCGATAGACTGACCTGTTCAGGCGATGATTTCATATGTTGACACCGGCAGAGCCTTGCCCTTTATTTTGATTTCGCCATGAAAACTGCTGGCAAGATGATCTCTGACATTAACCCAGGTATTTTCATCTGCCAGAATCTGGCTTCTGACTGCATTATGAGAAGCGGCTTCCAGTCTGGCGGCAAGATTAACCCTGTCACCGATAGCGGTGTAATCCAGCCGGCCGTGCTTCGAGCCGACTAGTCCGATAATTGCTTCACCGGTCGAGATTCCTATGCCCAGTTCTATTTCAGGCAGGCCGTTGGTTGTAAGAGAAAAATTCAGATCTGGCAGCTGCAATACCAGATTTCTGGCGGATTTGCAGGCGCGATGAGCGTTTGAAGCCGCCTGGCCGCTCTCAGGGAAAAATACTGCCATGATGGCATCGCCGATATATTTGTCGATCTGTCCGCCTTCTGCGGTTATCAATTCTTCTGCGAATGGGAAATAGAGGTTGAGCAGAGAGAAAAGTTTTTCTGGGGAGAGTGAATCGTGAATGTCGCCGAACTTTTTGATATGAATGAAAACTATTGTGCAGTGTGCTTTGCGCGATAATACTTCTTTTTGCTCATTGCTTTCGGCAACTATTGCCTGAGCCGCTCCATGCGAAATGAATCTTTCCAGTCTTTCACGCTCTTTTATCTGTGCGTTCATGCTGTTGAATTCAACGGTCAGCTGCGATAATTCGTTGTCAAAATCATTCGCAATCCTCACAGAATTCCCTTCCCCTGTAAGAGTTGCGGCAGTAAGAAGGCTGTCGATCGGTGGAGAGAGGATATCACTCAGAATTTTGACGAGTACAATGAGCAGTAAAAGAATATAAACGATGTTTCCTCCGATAATGGCTATCGTTTGTGATTTCTGGCGGCCAAGAGTTTCCATTCTGCACTGAGCAACTGCAATCAGAGGGTATCCTGAAATTTTTCTGCCAGAAGTTACCACCGGCGACCCGTCTTTGCCGTCAGTCTGAAATTCTGCTTCGTTGAACCCGTGCATCAGCTTGTTAAGCACTTTTATTGCCGATTCTGAATACTTTTCATGCGGTGGCCAGGTTTTACTGAAGTCTGGTTTCCTGCATTCGGCATCAAAGCAGCTGATGACGGTTGTTTCGATTGTTCCTTCAGATGACTGATGCCTGAAAAAACTCCATTGCCTTGATAAGTCATCGACGATAATGTGAGCGAGATCTCGGACATCCTGCAGGAGAAGAAGAATAGCGCCACGCTTGTTTCCGGACGGCAGAAAAGTGGAGCTCTGCAGCCTGAAATTTCCAAAATCCTGTCTGGAAGCCTTTGGCGATCCTTCATTTTCGCAGAAATTATTCAGGTCGACGACCGAAATCAGTTCTGACAGGCTCAGCAATTTTCTTCCCTGTGCGGTGTTGCTGAGAATTTTCTGCTGAAAGGTATCTGTTTTCAGGCCCATTACGTCGAAAAATTTTATAGCCAGACTGAAGGTAAAAACCCTGACAAAACCGATATTGCTTTCAAGTTTTTTGGCTCCGGCCCTGTCATACGCAAGATGCTCAACTATCAGACCATCGTTTCTACATAGACTGGCCCCATGGAGGGTCTTTCCCAGGCCATTTTTCAGCTGCAGCGACAGTTCTTTCTCGTTCGGGCTGAATGCCACTTTTTCGATTTTCTTCACAAACTCTCGAAGTTTTTTTGACAAAGTCTGGTCACCTGATTGCACTGAAAATTCAAGCTGTTGCAGATGATTTTTTAAATATTGCTTCATTTCAAGCTGGCGTTGAATCGAGTTTCGGTTGAGGTAGCGATGAAAATAGAAGATATAAATCGATACCGGAAGGGCCATTGCCAGAACGACTGATATGAAAAGCCTTGCCCGAATGCTGACTCTCATATTTCCCTGCTGATGGAAATTCTTCAGCAGCAGCAATGATGCGCACAGAAACAGAAAGATGAAAAAGTCGGATTGAGCCTGATTTGACCATATATTCAGCCGGCCGATATCCGCTGTTATTTCAAAGTGCGGATAAACAGCCGGAGAGCAGGACATGATCCCTCTTTTCAACAGGTGTGAGGCAATATCTGCCTGGGTCATGTACCCGGAAATAAGGCTGCTGAAATCAACCGGCCCGGTAAGAACCAGGTTTTCATTTTTATCGGTAAAAATGAATGGAAACGGTTTTGCCCGGCCGATTTTAAGTTTGATTTTGAATCCGGTATGTGCCAATGCCTTTCTTGCGAGAGACAGGCCAGGCGGCAGAGTGCTCTCGGACTCGCGAAAAAGCGCGATGTAACTGAAAGCAGGCTTCCCGCTGCCATTGAGTATCAGGCGCCGGGAAACCATGAAACGGTTCATGCCGTTGTTTTCGCTGAAGCCGGTAATGAAATCTTCGTCGTCATGGACTGGATCTATGTAGGTGCCGAAAACTGACTTTAAAAAGCTCTTCAGAATTTTTGGGTTTGTCTTTTCATTTGCCTGTTGCTGACCATGGCATTGCGAATTTCTGAATTCTCTTTGAATTTCTCGGACAACGCGAAGCCCTGGTCTTGCAAAATCCGGGGCGCGGGTGTTGTCTGTGAAAATTCTGGTTTTTGTTGGATCCTGTTCGGCTGTCATCAAAAGAAGCAGATCGATGCCTTTCTGATTGCAGAAAATGCTGTGCAGCTTTTCCGGTGCAGAATTCAGGCTTTGCTGGTCGATTGTGAAACTGCCGTCTCTTTCCGGGAGGCCGCCTGCTTTTTCGGCCAGCAGTATCTGTGTTTTGAAATATTCAACCGGATTGCAGGTTTTATTGAGAAGCTCAAGGGCATCCAGCATGGCTTCTGAAATCTGAAGCTTTCTGGACTCAGAATTGCTTCGGGCAATATAATTCAGAGAGGCGAAAATTGCCAGGGCCGGCAGGAGAACTGCCAGAACCCAAAAGATCAACAGCCACTCAAGTCTTATCGGCTTCGTGGTTATCTGGCGCAAATTTACTGAAGTTGCTGATTTGCTGGTCAGAGTTGTTTCCCGGGCTTGCAAAAACAGGTTTTCCCGTCTGTTTTTTGCCGACTGAAAGAAAAGAGATAGTGCGGCTTTGAAATCAGCCGCATGAAACCGAATGACAAAAGAAGCCTCCAGAGCAATAATTATATTGACTTCAAAATAAATTGTAACACATCGCGATACTTATGTTGTGGCCGACAATGACCACATGCATAAAAACCGCAGCACAGCTCGATGAACACGGGTAGTTAATTTATTACTCGAAATATGTGGATTAGAGCACTATGCCAAAGGCGCCGTTTTTGCAGGCCATTTCTGTAACCCGATTGTGAATCTCAAGACAGTCGTAGGTGTTTTAAAGCGTCATTCTATTGAGAAGGTGGCACGCAAACGTGCCTGATACAAAAGCATAGGTTACTGTCAGGCCAAACAGAATAAGGGTAAACCAGGCCAGAAAAACAGGTGAGCGAAGCGATTTAAATCTGAAAGACAGTGCGAAAAAAATTAGAACGATAACGGGCAGCAGCCGTGGAACCATTGCGTTGCGCATCATTAGGACATCGAGCGGCAGTAGCCCGTGGGCATAGCGCATTGAATCCCAGTCGGCCGTGTCAAAAACCATCTGATGAGCAAGATAAAGTAAAAACGAGCCAACCAGCAGCAGCACGTAAAATGCCTGGTATGAAATCGGCACCGGCGGCATGCAGCGGTCTTTTATTTCCTGAAGCTTCTGCACCAGCTCAGGGGTAACGTCACTGTTCTGATCAATTTTTTCATCACTCATGCGATCAATTATAACTCTTCAGGTAATTGTTGATAACTGCAAAATTAAAGCAGATTTAACAGACCACTCAAAAAATCAACGATCACAGCCTGATTCACGGACGCGGCTCAGACCTAAGCTACTGTTGGTGACCAGCTTTGATTTTATCTATCAATGCCTGAATTTTTTCGAGATGCGAGCCCTGCCAGTAGACCTGTCGACAGCTCTGGCACTGAAAGAAGTCGTGGTAATAGAGTTTCGTTTTCGGTTCGAGGAGGTGAAAAACCTCTGTTTTTTCAACCCTTTCGAGAATACCATTGCATTTTGCGCATCTGGTAAAAGGCTGCAGCTGCCCGCGCAGATCGAATCTTCTGATGACTTCTTCAAGCTGCTCGACCGGAAACTGTGAGCGCAGCAGATAGCCCCGGTCTATTTCTTTACGCATCAGCAGGCGGCGGTCTCTGGTTAACAGCACCTTTTTGTGATCGACAACTGCGTTGAAAAGTTCTTCGTCTGTGATGTGGTTGTGGTATTCGACGTCGAAACCGAGCAGTCGCATTTTTTCAGCGAGTTTGCCGAGATGGCAGTCGGCAGCGAAGCGCAGATTTCGCAGTGGTCGCTGCTGCAGGCGCACCAGACCCGAAATATCGAAAGATTCAAAAACCGGGTAAACGCTGATCATGTCGCCATCGGCGATGCGTCGCTCAAACCCGCTCGATTCGCCATTAACAACGATCAGATCGACTTCAGTGTGTGGCACGCCGAAAGATTCTATGAGATCTTTCATTGTCGTGGTATGCGCCAGCGTCTTTTCGACTGGCCGCTTGCGCAGATCGGCCCTGATGAAGTCGTTCAGTTCTTCGTAGAATCTGATGGTAATTCTGAGCATAAAATAATTATTCCCGCGCGAGGCTGGCTGCAGGTGCGGCTTTTATCAGCTCAATGCCTGAATTTTATCAACGCTGATGTTTTATGAACTGACCGGTTTCAAGCTCTTCGAAAGCAAGGTCGAGCTCTTCCTGGGTATTCATGACGATTGGCCCGCCCCAGGCAATTGGTTCTTGCAATGGCGGCCCTGAAAGGATGATCATGCGCAGCCCTTGTTTGCCTGATTTGAACTTAAGCAGTTTACCCTGTTCGAAAAGCAGAGTGGTTTTTCCGGAATATTCTTTGCCGTCGCTGAAAATACCAGAGCCATAAAAATTATACGAAAAAACGGTATTCTCAGATGGGGTTTCAAGCTCAAACTCTGTCTCAGCGGGCAGATTTACGTCCATAAACAGTGGTTTTACGTAACGGCCGCGGAATGCGCCTTCTGTGCCTTTATAGTTGCCTGAGATCAGCTTTATTTCACAATTCTGATCTTTTATCAGAGGAATCTTATCTGCAACTATGTCGCCATATGCAGGCTCTGCCATCTTGTTGCTGGCAGGCATGTTAAGCCATATCTGCACGCCAAGCATTTTCCCAGGCGGTTTCGGCATTTCCTGATGAATTATGCCGCTGCCGGCAGTCATCCACTGGCAGTCGCCGCAAAAAATCGTTCCCTTGTTGCCAAGGCTGTCGCCGTGTTCTACCTTGCCTTCGATCAGGTAAGTTATTGTTTCAATGCCCCGGTGCGGGTGCCACGGAAAGCCCTTCTCATAATCTTCCGGCCGACTGTTGTCGAACGCGTCCATCATCAGAAAAGGGTCGAAATCGACCACGTTTTTATGGGCAAAGACCCTTACCAGGCGAACCCCGGCGCCGTCATGCGTCTCTATTCCTCTTACGACCTGACTGATTTTTCTCGAATCTTTCATTGCCAGACCTCTCTTTGCTCTTGATACATCCGCATTCGTACAATGATACATCAGTCCCGGGCAAAGTGCGAACTCCAGAATCAAGGCAAAACCATTCGTGAACTTTGTATTAAAAGCCTATTTTAGAAATGGGAGCCAGTGACTCCCGAATTTGCAGGTTTGCTTTTGCCTGAAAGCAAAGAACCCTGAAAAAATAATGGTTTCAGGGTTCTTTTTCTAAGCGAGGGGAAACGGGGTTCGAATTATATATTAAAAGTTGTCTTGCGATACGCCAGTCTTTGTCAACTTTTTGTCAACAATCGTTCGAGTGAAAGGTTATGCAACCTTTTTTCTGTAAATTCCATCCTCGGCATTGAGCTCAGCTA
>CAZFUG010000161.1:0-9638 GCA_964522035.1 uncultured bacterium | reverse complement strand
GGCACCGGTAACTTTAACGGTGGTTTTCGGAACGGCCATGACCTTGGCTTCTTCGACCTTCAGGCCTTTTTCGTCGAGAACCTGGCGGACGGCGAAGAATTCTGAAGGGGCACTGTAGATTTCGAACCCGTCATCGAGGGTTTTGAGATCTTCGGCTCCCGCTTCAAGAACGATTTCCATCATGGCATCTTCGGTTTTGCCCGGGTTGGTTTCGAGTGGAAGGTAGAAATAGCCCTTGGTTTCGAACATGAACGACACGCAGCCGGGCACGCCCATGTTGCCGCCGTTCTTGCTGTAAATCTTGTTGACTTCTGATACGGTGCGGTTGGTGTTGTCGGTCAGGCATCGGGCCATGACAGCAACGCCGCCGGGAGCGTAACCTTCATACATTACTTCTTCATAGTTTACGCCTTCGAGTTCGCCGGTGCCTTTTTTAATGGCGCGCTCGATGTTGTCTTTCGGCATGTTGCAGTCTTTGGCAGAAGTCAGTGCAGTGCGCAGTCTGGGATTGCTGCCTGGATCGCCACCGCCCATGCGTGCGGCAATGGTGATTTCCTTGATGATCTTGGTGAACTGACGACCTCTGATCGCGTCTACTTTGGCCTTAACGTGTTTGACCTTGGCCCACTTATTATGACCTGACATTATACCCTCCAAGTTTGGGAAGTGTGCAATATTATACCACAGCGACATCCATAGAGCAATGTACAGAATTTGGGGTTTTGTTTGTGCGCTGGGGAAAAGGTTTAGAGCACTCTGATGTCAGGACTGAATGATTACAACACCGCGTGCTTCGGCTTCTTCGCGGGCCGCGTCTGTAATTATGGCGTTGTGTGGCAGGCGCATCGGCTCAAGTGAAGCGGCGGCGGCGATCACGTCATCTCTGGTGATGAATACTCGGCCGCCGGGAACGGCCTGTCGGGCGGCCGCGGCTCTGGCTCTGATCATGCGGGTGGCGATTTCTGAAAGATTGTCGCGGTTGAAGCCGCTGACGGTGCCGCCGGTAATTGACTGCCAGTGGCGGCGGTAGATTTTGACCAGATGAGGGTTCATGGCGGTTTTTTCGTCTGGCAGGCAGCTTTCATCGAGCAGAATTGGCTTGCCGAGTGCGGAAAACTGCCAGAGAATCTCTGCCGGAAACGAATCGCGCAGGCCGAGCGCAAATTTGGCAAGGGTGTTGAGACTCAGTGGGCTGGCGATAAGCAGGTCATAACTGTTGAGCCGCAGAACAAGATTTTCACAGTCGGGTTGACAGAAAACACGATGATCGCGCGCCAGATTTCTCAGCCAGCCATTCTGCTGCGCCGACCAGGAGACGGCGTAGTCGGGTTTTGAAAAAAGCACTGGCAGATCGAGGGTAGCCAGATCAGCAGCCTTCGGGCGCTGTTCCGGAAGACAGAACAACACCAGTGGCCGCAGTGTCTGTGGCAATTTTTCGCTGCTGTTTTGCATGAGCTGCTCTAACATACAACCTGAATATCGGCAAAGTCAATTTTTATGATCAGGGCAATTGTAGTAAAAGCCCGCGCAATCTTATCGTGACAAGAATTGTGATTCCGCAGGGGAGTGGCGGATATAAGTTGCTTCATTCTGGGTCTGGATTCGAAATTCAGAAATATAATGCATTGCGCTTTTTGCGATGCGCAAAATTGCAAAAAAATCCCTTCTTTTTGTCGTGAAATTTGCTGCCAATGGTGTTAATATACCAGGGAACAAACAATACCCGGGGGCAAAAATGCGCACGAATTTTCTCAGAGGTTCATGGGTAGCACTGATTACCCCTTTCACAGAAGATAGCAAAATTGATTTCAAGGCTTTTGAAAAGCTGGTGAAAATGCAGATGGCGGCCGGCACAGACGGCATTCTGATCTGCGGCACTACCGGCGAATCGGTAACTCTCACCTTCGATGAAAAGAAGGCTCTGATGACCGAAGTCAGACGAATTACCGCCGGCAAGGTTCCGATAATGTTCGGAACCGGCGGCAACAATACTGCAACCGTTGTCGAGTTGACTGCAAAGGCTGCTGATCTTGGTGCCGACGCTGTGCTCGTCGTTACTCCCTATTACAACAAGCCGCCCCAGGAAGGCCTGAAAATCCATTACAAGGCCGTTGCTGCCGCGACTCCGCTGCCGGTGGTTCTTTACAATGTGCCGGGGCGAACCGGCTGCAATCTGCTTCCTGATACGGTCGTCGACCTTGCGGCCGAAAAGAATATCGTCGCGGTCAAAGAAGCCTCGGGCAATCTTGACCAGATCATGGAAATAATTCGCCGGGTTCCTGCCGGATTCGGGGTCTTCTCGGGCGATGACGCTCTGAATCTTCCGATTATGGCCTGCGGCGGTATCGGCACCATTTCGGTAACCGCCAATGTGGCGCCGGCAATGATGAAAAAGTTCAACGATGCGGCTCTGGCCTGTAACTGGGCCGAGGCGCGGGCAATTCATTACCGACTGCTCGAACTGCATCGTGGTTTGTTCATCGAAGCAAATCCGCTGCCGACAAAGGCTGCGCTTGCCAACGCCGGTCTTATCGAAGATTTTACCCGTCCGCCGCTTTGCCGCCCGTCGGCAAAAGCGAAAGAACTGATGATTAAACTTACTACCGGCCTGGAGTAAAGGTTTGCAGCAGATTCTCAATCTTATTTTCGCCATAGCGCGTGATATCTCGTTCGTTGATTTTTTCGATATCATGCTGGTCAGCTATGGCATTTATCGTGCGCTTCTTTTCATTGAAGGCACTCGCGCTTATAACCTGCTGAAAGGTCTTGGCATCATTCTGGTGCTGCTGGTGATCACCAAAGACCTTGATTTCAATACGGTCAGCTGGGCACTTTCCAACGCGCTGCCAACAGGTTTCCTGGCACTTGTCGTAATTTTTCAGCCAGAACTGAGGCGCGCGCTCGAAGACATCGGCAAGGGCCGTTTCCTGGGCGAGCAGGCTGCCTCAGAAGACTCGGCAGAAGAGCTGGCTGAAGAGGTGTGCAAGGCGATCGAGAATTTTGCGAAGAAGCGCATTGGCGCTCTGATCGTTTTTGAACAGGAAATCGGTCTGAAAGATTTCATGGAAAACGGTGTAATGATGCGCAGCAAGATCAGCGCCGAGTTGCTGAATACTATTTTTATGCCATTTACGCCATTGCATGATGGCGCGGTAATTATCAAGGGGCAGATGATCGAAGCTGCAGCCTGTTTTTTGCCATCGGCGAGCAATCACAATGAGGTTGCCAAGGAACTCGGTTCGCGGCACCGTGCTGCGATAGGTGTTTCCGAAATTACCGATGCTCTGGTGTTTGTGGTCAGTGAGGAAACCGGCCAGATTTCAAAGGCCAAGGGTGGGAAACTGACACGTGGTTTGGCCCCGGATCGCATTAAAAAACTGGTGGCGGCCGCTTTTTCCAGAGGCAATCGGGCAAGGGGGCTGTTCGGTAAAAAATGACAGACCGTATCTGGCTCAAAACCCTTTCAATTCTGCTGGGCGTCTTTGCCTGGATCTATGTCAACCTCGTTATTCCACCGCAGATCCGTCGAACTATCGAAGCTGAGGTAGAATACCGCAACGTGCCCGAAAGCGTTAAGGTAACTCCGATAAAGCCGAGCGTCAATGTTCAGGTCGAAGGCACCCGCCGCGACTTTATACTTGCGACCAATAACAAACTGCAGGTAACTGTCGACCTTTACAACCTGCGGCCCGGGCGTGCCCAGTTGCCGGTCAGGGTTACCACGGCGCCGGGGTTGTCGGTTGTGTCGCTTTCACCGGCTCAGATTCAGATTGAAGCTGTGCCGATCATCCGCAAAAAAATCGATGTGCGTGCCGAAATTCTTGGGCAGCCGGCTGATGGCTTTCTTTATGATGAGCCACTGCTGACGCCGGCACAGGTGACGATTGAAGGCCCTGATTCGCTGATAAAAAGGGTCACCGCCTGCCAGGTCGACATCAATCTTGAACAGGTGAAAAATTCGATCAGTGAACAGCGGGAAATCAAGGTTATTCTTGAGTCTGGTGTGACCGACGAAGAAATTATCGTCACTCCTGGTAAGATCAATGTTGACGTAACCGTTAAGCAGGGCTACCCGACCAGGACTCTGTCGTTAGCCAAACCGGTATTTATCAACAAATCACCGGAGGGCAAAAAGCTTGACGGGTTCAAACTCGTTCCAGACAGCGTTCAGATTACCGGGCCGGCCAGATTGATCAATCCGATGAAAGACCTGTCGTTCAAGCCCATCGATCTTTCGAAAATTGAAGAATCGGGCTCAGTGCCTGTCAAACTTGAATTTCCCGGTGAAAATGTCAGACTCATCTCTTCGGCACCGGTTCTTCTGCACCTTACCCTTATAGACAGTAAAATCAGCAGGGTTTATCAGGGCCTGCCATTTGAGCTTAAAAAGGCACCAAAACAGCACGCTTCGGTTTCTGTATCATCTTATTCTATCGAAGTCGAAGGGTATCTCAAAGATCTCGACAAGATAAGCAACGCCAAGTTACAGATGATACTCGATGTCGAGAGAATGAAGCCGGGCTCCTACCCGGTAAATCTTACGGCACCGGTCGGTCTGCCAGGTAATATAACCGTTCTGAAAATAGTGCCTGAGGCTCTGCAGGTCCAGGTCAGCGAACTCGAAGAACAGCCTGCCCAGCCGGAAAACGCCTCTGGTTCAGCGCCGCGATGATTCTCAGCAGCAAAGGATCTTAAATGGAAAACAGCAGCCAGTATTTTGTTGAACTTTTTGCCAGCGCTACCAGACAGAAACGTCTGGAATTACTGCGCAAAATCGCAGCCGTAAGAGATGAGAACGCTTTGCAGTTTCTCATTTCGTGCTTTGCTGATGAATTCTGGGTCGTGCGCAAAGCCGCTGCCGACATCGTAAAAGACTTTGGTGATGCTGCTGTTCCCGTTCTTTCCGGGGCAATAAACTCATACAATCAGGATGTGCAGCACTGGTCGCTGCAGATTCTTGGCGAAATCGGTCCGAAGGGTCTGCCTGCAATCCTGCGGGCCATGAAGAGTACCAATGATGAAATCAGATACTTTGCCTGCAATGCCCTTGGCAACGCAAAAATCCCGCAGGGCGTTACCATGCTGCTCAAGTCGCTTGGCGACGAGCGCTGGCGCGTGCGAAAGGCTGCGTCAGATGCGCTGGTAAAATATGGTGAGGCGGTAATTGCGCCACTGCAGCAGGTGCTTAAGCTCACCGAAGATGAAGATATCCGTTTCTGGGCAATCAAAACTCTTGGCAAACTCGGACCAAAAGCGCAGAGATTTCTGCTCGAAGCGCTGCGAAACGGTGATAAACAGACACGCTATGTTATTGCGGCAGCCCTTGGCGAATCAGGTGATAAAAGAGTCATCAGGGTTCTGATCGAATCGCTTGCCGACCCCGACTGGACAATCAGAAAAAGCGCCACCATGGCACTTGCCGAAATCGGTGACAATGCCGTCGACATGATGCTTGAATACCTGCGTGGCCCGAACGAAGAGATTCGTGACGGCTGTCTCAGAGCTCTGGTTAAGGCAGGCAACGCCAGCCTGCAGCGCCTTTTCGATGAGATCATCAAAATGGATGAAAACCATCGCTATCTGATTCGCAAGTCAATCGTCAAAATCGGCGCCCGCGTCGTAGAACCATTGATGCGCCTGTTCAAGCTCAAAAACCCCGAAATTCTGGCCTTTGCTGCTTCGGCTCTTGGCGAAATAGGCAACCCCAGAGCTGTGCCGGTACTGGTTAATGGCCTTTCGCACGAGGACTGGAACGTCAGGCGCTGTAGTGCGTATGCCCTTACCGAGATCGGTGAACGCGGCGTCGATAAAATTGCCGAGGCCCTGAAAAGCCCCAACGACGATGTTCGTTACTGGGTTACCCGCATTCTTGAAAGCATCGGGGAACCGGGGGTTCCCTTCCTGATAAGAGCCTTAAAAGACCAGAACCGGGAAATCAGATTTTTTGCCGCCCGGGCGCTTGGCAGCTCATTCGATTCTTCGGTGGCAAGATCTCTCGTGCATGCCCTTGCCGACGAGGTCTGGAGCGTGCGCAAAGCGGCCGCCGAAAGTATCTGCCGCCTCGACAACCCGCCGCTTGAAGATCTGCTGCGTCATATCTCAAGCGATAATGAAGATATCCGTCACTGGATCAGCCAGATTATCAGAGAAATCGGCCCGCGCTATCTGCCAAGGCTTATCGAAGCCATGCGCAAAGGTGACGCAGAACTGCGCCTTTATGCCTGTCAGGCGGCCGGCCTGATCAATTCGCCCGATCTGGTAGAGCCGCTTATACTGGCTCTGCGCGACGACAGCGAATGGGTGCGCACTTACGCGGCCATCTCGCTCGGGCAGACCGGCGACCCGCGCTCGATTATTCCGCTGATCAGAAGCTTCTCTGACCGCAATACTGACGTGCACCGCAATGTTGTAACAGCTTTTGAGAAGCTGGGCGACAAGGTTTTCAAAGAGCTCATACGCTGTATCGAAGGTGACGACCTCGAACTGCGGCGCAACGCGGCTCTGGCGCTTGCTGAAATGAAGGATGACCGTGGCGTGGATCACATCATCATGCTGATGGAAGACACGGACGAATCGGCACGCGCATGCGCTGCCGAAGCCTTAGGCAGTTTCCCTGGCCTGAAGGCGAGAACCATGCTCAATGAATCGCTGAGCGACAATTCTCTCAAGGTCAGACTGGCTTCGATCAAGTCGATCGGCGAACTTGGCAGTGAAGCCGACGCTCTTTCACTGATGGCACATTCGGGCAAAGTTCGTGATGAGCGTGAAGGCAGAACTATAAAGAGAACCCTTGGCGAAATGGCTCTCGAAAACCCGGATCTGTTCATCGGTCTTTTCAAGCACGAGCAGAGCGCCATAAAGACGATGGCCTGTGAGGCTCTTGTCGCTGCCGGCATGGAGACAATGTCCCGCCTCAACCAGGTCGCAACCGAATCGCAGGATGAAACAGTGGTATTCTGGTGCAAGAAGACTATGAAACAGATCAAGCAGCCGCGTGAGAACATGTTCTATGGCTGATGTTTTTTCTTCTGACCGCAGACTGCCATGGTTGAAGCTGGCGGCCATGAACTGGCTCGGCGCTACTCTTGCCGCCGGCCTGATCAAGGAATTCGAGACTCCACAACGGGCTTTTCGTGCTACCAAAAGCGATCTGCTTGCCATTAAAGGATGGGATGTCAGGCGCGCCGAAAGGTTTGTCGCCGAGGCTGCCCGCATCGAGCCTGTTTGCCCGCCAGAAGTTCTCGATCGCAAAGACGTCAGACTTGTTACCTTCAATGATGAAGAATACCCGGCTCTGCTGCGCGAAATACCAGATTCGCCGGTTGCTCTCTTTGTCAGAGGCAGACTTGATTTTGGCAATGCGCCCGCAATTGCCATAGTCGGTGCCCGTAACGGCACTCAGATGGGTTACGATATTGCCCGCGATTTTGGCTGCCGGCTGGCAAAAGCCGGGTTTGTCGTGGTCAGCGGTCTGGCGCTAGGCATCGATACTTATGCGCATCGCGGCGCTCTCGAAGCTGACGGGCATACGGTCGCAGTTTTGGCGAACGGGCCCGACGTGGTTTATCCGCGGGGTAATCTGAAAATTCGTGATGCAATACTTAAAAAAGGTGCGGTAATCTCTGAATACGCCCCCGGAACCATCGCCAGGCCATGGTTTTTTCCGGTGCGCAACCGTATTATTTCCGGCATGTGTGTCGCGACCCTGGTTGTTGAAGCGAGTGCGCGCAGCGGTTCGCTTATTACCGCCAGACTTGCAGGTGAGCAGAATCGCGAGATTTTCGCGATTCCGGGCAGTATAAAATCGAGCACATCTGAAGGCACCTTGAGTCTGCTGCAGGACGGCGGCATTCTCGTCACCGACCCCGATGAGATCATCAGGTATTATTCTGCTCTGCTGCCAGAAAAATCTGCCGAGTCAGAAAAAAAATCTGAAGATGATCTGACTGCTGAAGAGAAAAAATTACTCTCACAGCTTGCATCAGAGCCCGTTTCTCTCGATCGGTTGCTCGAAAATGGCTGGCAGCGTGAAAGATTGTTTTCTTTACTTTTGCAGCTCGAAATGAGAGATTATGTGATTAAACTAACCGGAAGCAATTATCAGGCAAGAAAAAAAGTGAATGAAAAAAGGTAGGCTATGAACAACATTAAAAGCCCGTTGACCAATATCATGAAAATCATGAGTATTGTCATCAAGCGAATTGAAACCAGCGGTGTCGACGAAACCGGCCGTGACCCGATGGTCAGCAAGCTGCTAGAAAAGGGTTTCAAGATCAGCGATATAGATACGGCCATGAATCTGGTCGCCATGATCACCCAGAAAGTCGACCCGATCGTCAGGGTTGGTGACCGCAAACACAGTTCTGACGGTCGCCCGAGTGGAATCAGGCATCTGCATGCCTGCGAAGCTGCACGTCTGTTGCCTGAAGCGCAGCAGCTTCTTCTGAAGCTCGTCGAAGATGGCGTCATCACTCCGCTGCATTTCGAGAAGGTGCTCGAATACATCTGGAAAACCGATATGCGGCAGGTTTCGGCCTCAAGACTCGAGCTGATTGTCATCATGCACAAGCCCGCTTCCGAAATGGAAGGTCAGGAAACTGCGCCGGCACCGCACTCTGCCATATTGCACTGAAGACCGTGCCAGCAATGGCCCGGGAGGAACAATGACCAAAAATCTGATTATCGTCGAATCACCTGGTAAGATCAAAACACTGTCAAAGTTTCTCGGCAAGGATTTTATTGTCGAAGCCAGCAAGGGGCATGTCATCGATCTGCCGCCTTCAAGATTCGGGGTCAGTACTGAGAATGGTTTTGTTCCTGATTTTCATGTGGTCAAAGACCGCAAAGAAGTTATTCTGCGGCTGCAGAAAGTTGCCCGCACCGTCGATCGCATTTATCTCGCCCCTGACCCTGACCGCGAAGGCGAAGCGATCAGCTGGCACCTCGCCAATGTTCTCAACATCGATCCGATGTCTGAGTGCCGTATCACGTTCAACTCGATTACCAGAGAAGACGTGCTCAAATCTCTCGAGCATCCGCGCAATATCGATTTTGCGCTGGTTAACGCCCAGCAGTCGCGCCGTATTCTCGACCGTCTTGTAGGTTATCGCCTTTCGCCGCTGCTGTGGCAGAAAATCTGTCTTGGTCTGTCGGCCGGCCGCGTTCAGTCTGTTGCTGTCGCCCTGATCTGCCAGCGTGAGAAAGAGATTCTTGCTTTCAAGCCTGAGGAATACTGGGTTATAAGCGCTGATGTCAAAGGCGAAAAACAGCGTAAATTCCAGCTCAAGCTGATTAAATATTCTGGTAAAAAGACGGTTGTGCCTGATAAGGCCACTGCTGATACGATTCTGGCAAAAATAAAATCGGCCGATCTGCAGGTAACATCGGTTAATAGCCGCGAACGCCGGCAGGCGCCGCCGCCACCCTTTATCACCAGCACCATGCAGGCAGAAGCTGCACAAAAATTCGGCTTCACGCCGCGCCGCACCATGTCGGTGGCTCAGAAGCTCTATGAAGGTGTCGAAGTCGGCAGCGAAGGCCAGGTTGGTCTGATAACCTACATGAGAACCGACTCGGTGCGCATCGCTCCCGAAGGGCTTACCGAGCTTGACGGCTACCTTAAAGAAAATTTCAGCAGC
>CAZFUG010000160.1:0-9685 GCA_964522035.1 uncultured bacterium | reverse complement strand
AGAATGTCTTTGACGCCGGTTTTCTGCCTTATTTAAGCAAAAATCTGTTCGCGGCGTTCCTCTGAGGGCGCAATAACCGTAAACCAGATATTCGGGCTGCCTTCACGCAGATAATTATGGGTAATTTCAGAATAACCGTTGATTACCCCGGCAATTGCATCGACCCGGTCGGCCGGCGCGTCGATGGCAGCCAGACAACCTTTGTAGCCGAGTTTGCGGCTGTCGAAGAAAGGCCCCAGATAGCGGATCGCACCGCTCTCGTACATTCTGGCAATTCTCGATATGACTGAAACTTCGTCCATCCAGAGTTTGTCACCGATTACTCTGTATGGCTCAGATTCCAGCGGAAAACGGCCCTGAAGCATCTGCAGTATTTCGCGGTCTTTATCGTCCATCAGGCTTGTCCTTCCTTGATCATACAGTGATAACCAGTACTGCCATTGAGTCTGGGGGTCCTAACAATATACTCAGGTTTTGCCTCTTTGACCAGCAGAAAACTTACAATTCGGATCAGTAGCCATGTAACTGCCATGTACGGCATGGGCACGAGCCCGGCAGCCACCACATATACTATTAAAACGGCAAAGACCACACACGCCTTCAAGCTTCTCGGGTGTACGCATATTTTTCAGCTCTATGCTGCCCTGATAAATCTCTTTAAGAGGCGTTTTTCGAATATTACCAACCACCATATCGAAATAGCCGCAGGGTTTGACATCACCACACCAGCTGACAAAAACGAAACCGTTGCCGGCCATGCAGCTGCGCCCACGACTGCCCGGTTCACGCCCCATTTCGGCACGAATCTGGGCATACTGCGGCGCACAGGTAACCTTAACCGGAATCGGCCAGGCATCAGACTTTTCAGCCACATACTGCAGAACTCTCTCGATTTCATGCGGCGGCAATTCCACTTCAGAGCCACCATCGGCAGCCCTGCCGGTCGGCACGATAAAAAACAGATGCCAGGCAGCGGCTCCGAGACTCACAACCCAGTCTTTTATTTCTTCAAGCCGGCTTGAATTGGTGGGCAAAACGGTCGTATTGATCTGAAAAGACATGCCATGCGCCTTTATCCGGGAAAAGGCCCGCAATGCTTCCTGATAGGTTCCAGGTATCCTGACAAAAGCATCGTGATCAGCCTGACTGCAAGAATGCATGCTGAAACTGAAGTGCCTGACCCCGGCTTTTGCGAGACTTTCAAGCCTGGCATCGGTTAACAGCCTGCCATCATTGCATGACACCACCGGCCGATGACCCATCTCAACCGCTTTGGCGGCTATTTCTTCAAGATCTTCACGCAGCAGCGGTTCGCCACCGCTGAGAATTATCAGAGCCGGGCCCATTTCGGCTGCAGATTTAAGCATAGCAACAGCTTCTTCTGTTGTCAGCTCGTCTGGATCACGAAAATCGACAGCGGCGGCACGGCAGTGCGGACAGGCCAGCGGGCAGGCACGCGTGGTTTCCCAGGCAAGAACTCTGAGGCTGTTTTGATCGACATTTCCGGGGCGACGGGCAGCATGCGGATGCATCATTTCTGTTCCTCTTTGAGCCATTGCGCAACCTGCGGCGCAAAATAGGTAAGAATTAGGTCGGCACCGGCACGGCGCATCGCAATCAGCGATTCAAGCGCCACCTGCCTTTCGTCAACCCAGCCCTTTTCGGCTGCAGCTTTTATCATTGAATATTCGCCAGAAACCTGATAAACGGCGAGCGGACACGAAAATTTGCGGCGCGCCTCAGCCAGAATGTCGAGATAGGCAATCCCGGGTTTGACCATGAGAATGTCGGCACCCTCTTCGAGGTCGAGCTGCAACTCGGTCATCGCATCTCTGCCAACCGCAAAGTCCATCTGATAGCCACGCCGGTCACCTTTGCCGGGTGCCGAACCGGCCGCTTCTCTGAATGGGCCGTAAAAAGATGATGCATATTTCGCAGAATAAGCCATAATCGGAACCTGACTGAACCCCTCGGTATCGAGAAGCTTTCTTATTGCACCAACGCGGCCATCCATCATATCTGAAGGCGCAACCATGTCGGCACCGGCCTTAACGTGGGCGAGCGCCATATTTGCAAGCATTTCGAGCGAAGGGTCGTTGTCGACACAGCCACAGGCATCGAGAACGCCGCAATGACCGTGCGTCGTGTAAGCGCAGAGGCAGACATCGGTAATGATGTAGGCTTCGGGGCAATGCTGCCTGACATGCCTGATTGCCTCGCAGACAACGCTGTCTGGCCGGGCGGCACAACTGCCGTCAGATTTTTTAGCCGAAGGTACGCCAAAAAGGATAAATGCCGTGACACCATTCTTCATTGCCGCAGAGACGGGTTCATGAATTCTGCTGACCGGCCAGTGCATCTGTCCCGGCATGGCCGAAATTTCGCGTGGCTTTTCGAGGCCCTCGACGACAAAGAGCGGGTAAATGAGCTGCTGTGGCTCGACATTGATCTGGCGGATCATTTTTCGCAGGCGGCTGTCATGACGAAGGCGTCTTGGGCGCTGAACTGGAAAACTCATGGGCTGCTCCGGTTTATTGATTTTGCAGCAGTGTACCATGCCCCAACCGGCGCTTCAAGCAACGGCAGCTTAAATATGAAATCCCCGCTCTGCAATTACTGCAGGCGGGGACAAAGCATTTTTCATCTGTATCTAGAACCCGGTAAAACCAGGTCGGTTAAGTCAAATCAAAAAAACAACTCCTACTCTTCGAGCTCGAGAACCTCACTGTCGTAGCGCATCATTGGCAGCAGGTCAGAAGAAGAATCGCCGGTATCAGAGACCGATTCAAATTTAAGCATTTCAATTTCAGGTTCGCCACCAGAACTGAGATTATCGTAGCTCATCTGCATGCCGCGCTCTGATTCATCTGGCAGTGGCCCAGAATCATCTTCTTCAAAGCCTTCGGCTTCTGATCCCTTTGCCATCAGGCTATCGGCACTCTGATTCTCGCCGCTTTCACCGAAGAAAAAGTCAGCCCCGAGTTCTTTCGTCAGAATGTTCATTTCCGGCTGCATCAAACCAGTTTCTTCGTCAGCAAAACTGTTTTCTTTGTAAAGCACCTGTGTTGTTCCGTTTTTGGACGCAACTGGCTTTTTAGCGGCTCGGCTTCCATTGTTGAGAGCGATGAAACCATCGAGACTGCCATCATTTTCAGCCCCGGCAGAAGATTTTGTGCCACCAAGAAGCAGGTCGCCACTGTTCTGCAGGCCAGGCATTGCATTGCCACGAGGCGGATTGCCAGCAGAAGCAGTCTGTGAATCGTTGCCAGCACCATTTCCGAGCAAAAACAGCGGCAGTTTCTGACTGCTGGCCCTCTGAGCATTTCTCGATGCGTATTCATCACGGCTCTCAAAATTAACCGCCGGCGGCAGATTACTGGCATTAGGCCGCGAGGCCTTCGCCATTTCAGTGCGCATCAGCGATATGTCTTCTTTTACCCGCAGAAACAGACCACTGACCTGATTTCTGGCATAGGTCGAAATCTGCTCGGGTGCTTTTTCGCCGCCTGCCTGAGTCTGATATTTCAGACTTTCACCGGCTTTATCGAGAAAGCCGCTGATCAGATGGGTAAACTGCTGGGCAGTGTTGCGAACCTGAGAATCACCTATCGTAACCGTATTTTCGGTGCCTTTGATCGAATTGGCCAGTGATGTCAGCTGCACAAATATTTTCTCACGCGAAGGCGCCGGAAGATTGATCAGAGGAAACTGCTTTACGGCAAAGTGATCAGAAAACCGCAAAGTTTCTCGAACTGTCTTTTTAATATTCTCAAGACCGGATGAAATCAGTTCGTTGCTGCTCTGAATATTGAGCAGCAGACCTTTAAAAGCCTCAGCGTTCGACTGGGTCATACGCATCAACTGTTTTGACATCTGAACCATGAGGTCAAGCCCAGGAACAGACAGGGAAGGAATCAACTCAAGCGTTTCATAGGCCGACTGCGCCAGCTGAATGGTTCGTTCGGCACCGGCCATATACTTCTTTACCAGCAGAGACTGGCTGAGATTGGCAGCTCCAACCCGGTCTACCGCTTTATCCAGCTGATCAAGCGTTTCCTGGCCCGGGGCCGTGACTATGCGGTTAAGGTCCTGAATTCCCTGCCCCAGCCCGTCGTTGACTGTCAGAATCTCTTTTACGGCAAGGGCTGAATTCTTGATCGCTTCTTTAAACAACTGGGTATCGATGACGAAGAGCTTCTGCAGAATGTCGCGAACGGCAGCGTCGTTGTAGCGACTGCTGATGGCCCGGCAGGCGTTTTCCAGTTTGCTTTTCGAGTTGCCGAAGTGTGACTGGGCAAACTGATAAGAATCTAGATTGCTGCCAGTAAGGCTTTTCTGCTCAAGTCCGGTGAGCTGAACTGCCTGCTGATCATCGGAAACTCTGACTTTCGCCTGTTTCGGGCGCGACACTTTGGTATTTGAATTCAACCAGTCGAGTGCACCGGCCTCGGCTCCAGAGGTGAAGGCTGCGGCAAAAAACGCCGCCAGCAGCGCAGCTCGAATTTCTGAAGATGATTGCAGACGCGAATTGAACAAGCAACCGGACATATTGCCTCCTGTTTTCCGACACCTTTTTTAGATGTATCGGCAGAAACAGAAGATTTATGCAGCACCTGCCATAAATTCACAGCAGCCCTGAAGAAAAGTCAGGAAATTTTGCGCACCATGAGCGGCCGACCGGCTTCGTCGGTTGTTTCCCTGAACCCCAGGCGAATGAGGTAGCGACGATGGGCCTCAACACCAGTCTCAACCTCGAGCTGACATATCTGACGGTCGCGAAACAGGTAAGACTTTCTTTCATAAAGATAGGCACCAAACTGAAAGTCTCTGAATTCGGGCACGATGTAATCCATCACGATTCTGGCACGGCCTTCGCCGGCCATGCGCAACGAAAAAATCCCGACCGGAATCATGTTGCGGAAAAGAATCGAGGTTTCGCTGCGCTCTAGTTCTTCGAAGCTTACATCAGGAAAAAAGCTGCGAATATCGTCTTCATAGAATCCGTAGAATCTTTTGAAGTAATTATGCCCGATATTGGCGAGCGAATCGAGCGAGAAACTGGCACTGCTGCGCGAATAATCAATCAGATACCAGACGTTCATCAGACAGATGTAGGCGTTGACGACAAAAATCGGCCAGGCGCCGATCAGATAGCCATAAATAGAAAAGAACAGACTGCCGGCAAGGTTGATCCAGCGCAGTTTCCAGAGCGATTTCATGCTCAGCGAAACAGCCACCAGCAGCGAACCGAGGTAACCAACTATTTCAACGTAATTCATCAAAATTTCTCCTGCAATATTGCCAGAAAACAAAAAAGCCACCAGTTAAATTCTCTCTGGTGACTCTTGAACGGATCGGACGGGACTCGAACCCGCGGCCTCCGCCGTGACAGGGCGGCGTTCTAAACCAAACTGAACTACCGATCCATATATAAAAGGCATGCACTTCGGCATACCTGTTGGGGAAAGCTCTTATAGCGAACTTTCACAAAGGCGGCAATCGGATTTGAACCGATGAATAAAGGTTTTGCAGACCTTCGCCTTACCACTTGGCTATGCCGCCGGGCAAAACAAATGGCCAGGGTCGGAATCGAACCAACGACACACGGATTTTCAGTCCGTTGCTCTACCGACTGAGCTACCTGGCCTTAAAACTTGAGAACGGATCGGACGGGACTCGAACCCGCGGCCTCCGCCGTGACAGGGCGGCGTTCTAAACCAAACTGAACTACCGATCCATTGCGGTGGGCGGTGACGGGTTCGAACCGCCGACCACCTGGGTGTAAACCAGGAGCTCTTCCAACTGAGCTAACCGCCCTTGTCGCGATGACAAAATGATGTTATCATTAACGTGCCCTGCTGTCAACAAAAAAAACTGATTTTTTTGCAAATTTGGCAGGAATCAGAAGGCAACAACCTTTTGTACCTGATTCATCGCCTCGAGAAGGTCGAAATGATTCGCCAGCTTGCCGGCACGCATTGAATTTTTAAGATCGAGTTTATCAAGAGCGTGCCCGGCCACCAGAACCCTCACGCCAAGACGTTCGATCTTGTTGATGGTTGGCAGCAGCGGACTTCCCTCGACACAGGCTTTAACTGCGTTATTCCAGAAAACCAGGGTGCGTGGCACCAGCTCGCTTTCTGAAAGCGTCACAAGAATATCGCGAAATGAACTTTTACCGAGTTCGTCGTTTTCGCCAATGTACAGGCGCGTAAACATCATCAGATAATTTGAAATCTTGGCTGAGGGTACCCAGACCCGTTTTTCAAAATAGACGCCTTCAAAATAACTGTGATCGAGTTCGCTTCGCTGACTCAGAGTGTTGTTCCTTTTTCGAATGTTCGGTCGCTACGGATATTATACCGCATTTTTTCCCGTGATTCCATTGTGTCGCCCGAAAAATAATTAAAACACTAATGCTTGACACACTATGGTCCCTGTGCTAATGTCTTGGCATACAGGGTGATGTCAGTACATGGTACAGGAAGTCGCCTGCTGCAATGTAGATTTCAAGACGCCCTTCATGGATTCGCGAAAGGAGACTTGCTTAAAATGATGAAACGTATCTCTGTTTTTCTGACCGTTCTGCTTCTTGTATCTGTGGCTTTTTCCGCCGCTGCCCAGGAAAAGGTGCTTCTTGAGTATAACCCCGCACCTGGCACCACCGCCAAATACAAGATGAACATTCGCGGCAACACTATCGTTACCGCCTACAAAAGAGCCCAGAGAACCAATCTCGAAACTGCCATGACCATTGAGCAGAAGGTTACTGGCGTTGACAAAGA
The DNA here is from genome assembly GCA_964522035.1 of uncultured bacterium. Taxonomy (GTDB): domain Bacteria; phylum Muiribacteriota; class Ozemobacteria; order Ozemobacterales; family Ozemobacteraceae; genus Rifleibacterium. The sequence goes on along the minus strand of CAZFUG010000160.1, from coordinate 2,900 downwards.
CGGCAACATCGACATGGCCACCACTATCCTCGATGGTACCATCACCGTTAACAACACCCCGACCGTTCTGCCGAACCTCGGCCAGATCATCAGCGTGAAGATGGCCAAAGACGGCGAAATCATCTCTTCAACCGGCATGGATCAGCAGGGTGGCAACTTCAACCAGATGCAGATCAAATTCCCGAAGGAACAGGTCGGCGTTGGTTCAACCTGGACTTCAAACATCGCTCCGAACCCCCAGCTTCCGATCCCGATGAATGTTAAATACACCGTTATGGGCTTCGAAAAAGTCGGCGGCGAAGAATGTGTTAAGCTTCAGTCAGAAGTCACCAGCGCTCAGGGTGCTGCCGGCAGCATCAACCTCGATGTTAAAGCCAACGGCAACATCTGGTTCGCCTACAAAAAAGGCATCATGATCAAAAACGAAGTAACTTCGAACATGGTTATGATGATGGAAAATGACCTCGGCGGCGGCAAGAAAGAAACCATCGAAACCCGCATGAATCTCAGCCTGACCATGGGCATCGTAAAATAATTTCGGTGTACCTTGACGCTATCGCGAACGATTCTTATAATCAAAAACAGATTAGTAACAGGTCTTTGAAAAACCTAAACGGAATCCAGTAGCGAAGCGAAAAAACGGCACAGATTATCTCTGCTGCCGGTACTAAAAACGAAACTGGAGCTCCGCTTTAACCCGAAGCGGAGCTTCTTTTATAACCCGATACTTTACCCGGTATCGACTTACCTACCTACCCTTAGTTCTCTGTCCTATGTCCTAAGTTCTCGTCCCGACTCTCAACAGGAGGAACCATTATGAGGTTGAAACGCAGTCTTATGAAGATGATGGCGACAACCTTGGCCGTAGTCATGCTGTTGACAGCCTTCGGAACCAGTGCCCATGCAGGCCTGTTCACGAAGCTCAAAGACACGGTTAAGAACAACCCTGTGAAATCAGCTCTTGCTGGTGTAGCCGCAGTTGGTGGTGCAGTTCTTGCAGCCCCCTACATCGCAGGTGCAGTTGGTTTCGCATCAGGTAGTGTCGCAGGCATCGTTGGTGGTGGAACCGCAGTAGTCGCTGGTGCAGGTGCCGGTCTGGCCGGTATCGGTGCTACGATCTGGGGTGGCCTGAGTGCCGCCGGCGGTTTTGTAACTGGCGCCCTTGGCGCAATTGGTGGAGCAATTGGCAGCGTATTCTCCGGAATCGCAGGCTTTATCGGTGGTATCATCGGCAGCCCGCTCTTTATCCCGGCTCTGTGCCTCGTCGGTGCAGCAGTTGTAGGGTATCTCATCTGGAAGAAATATAAACGCCAGAATCAGACCATTGGTAACGGCAGCAATCTGCCCGCAGCCGGTCCGGTCGCTCTTCCCTCAAGTGAAGTTGTAGTAAGCCCGAATGTAGGTGCTCCGGCAGGGAACGTAGTTCCTTCGGTAGAAATCCCGGTTTCTGGTTCTGTATCAGCCCCTGAAGCAACCGCTACCCCGGTTACTGAAGCAGTTGAAGCAGCCCCGGCCGCCAACGCCTCTACCGCCCTCAAATCAGCTCACGCTGAATACATCAAGGCCTATAACAAATACATCAACATGGTTACCAATATCGGTGGCAGTGAAAACCCCGATGAGGAACTCAGATCCAATCTGCTTCGCACTGACACTCAGAAAGCTCTGACTGACTATCGTGAAGCATACAATCGCTACATCACTCTCCTCAGACAGAGTAATTCGAAGTAGCCGTAATTAAAAAGCCCCGAACTCCGGTTCGGGGCTTTTTTATTTTGCCTTAAACGCTAATCAGCCGCGAATCAGATAAAACCCGTGCCAGTCGCCGTCGGTCTTTTCCTGCAGATTTTTCCAGCCATTGCGGGCAAAGGCCTCTTTTACTATCGGAGCATTGGTTGAATTCACACCGGAAAAAATACCCCATCCGCCCTTTTTCACCCAGGGTGTGAAAACCGGCAGATACTCAAGAATTACCGGCGAAGTGATATTGGCCACCAGGCCGTCAGCCTCAATCTCGGGCCGGTATTTGCCCAGATCAGCGCAGATCATTTTCAGACGGTCAGAAATACCGTTGAGAGCAGCATTTTTGCGCATATTCTCAACTGCCGCGCCTTCGATTTCAATGGCAACGCCGCCCTGTGCGTTGTGCTTCATCAGATAAAACGAGAGAATACCGCTGCCAGCGCCCAGGTCGAGAAAAAACTGCCCGGCTGGATCAATCTGACTCATGAATTCAAGACAGAGCCTGGTAGTTTCGTGCGTACCGGTGCCAAAAGCCATGCCCGGATCGATCAGAATAGTATTCGCCTGGGTTTCGTGCGGCAGTTCCGGTTCCCAGGGGGGGCGAACCACGATTTTGTCGCCAACACAGATCGGCTTGAAATGTTCGCGAAAACCCGCCATCCAGTCCTGGTTGTCACTGTATTCTTCGATTGACAACGCCGAGGGGTTAAGAGAAAAATCCTTGAGCCAGTCAATTATGGCCGCTTCGATCGCAGCAGTATCCTGTTCGACGGTCGAAGCGACAAAGCTCACAATCGTCTCACCGGTGTAAACAAAGTCGGTTTCGCCGACGCCTTCGTCGCGAATCTGCGGGCTCGAAAATACCCCGACTCCGAAACGATCGGCCAGCCCGAGCAGCGGCTCTTCATAATCTGAAGGAATTGTCACATTGAATCTTTTCAGCACGTTTCAACCTCTTTTCCTGATAGCAGCGATGCGCCCGTCAACCTTTTCGATCATTGCCTTGTCGCCGCGGGCAATTTCCCGCAGCTGCTGCAGCACCATCAGGGCCTTTTCCGGTTCACCCATGGCATCGAGAGCTTCAGATTTGCCAAGCATCGCAAATTTGTCTTTCGCGTCGAATTCTTCAAGAACCTGATCGAAAGTGCGCAAAGCCC
>CAZFUG010000159.1:1061-9713 GCA_964522035.1 uncultured bacterium | reverse complement strand
GCCATCGAAGTCGTAATGTGAGCTCAGGCCGAGCATCAGCATGACCAGCAGCAACAGTGACGGCAGACAGGTCATCAACAGTGCGGTGCCAAAGCCACGCAGATCTTCTGGGGCGGCATAGAGATTAACACCGCCTAAAATGACACCCAGCAGCGCAATGAACGCTGCCGGGAAAAGGAATTTTTCGAAAGTTGTGCGGTATTCAACCGAGACGACGCCCGAAAGCGGACTCAGGTTATGCATCAGTCACCCGCAGGGGTCTGAACGCTCTGAATCCAGGTCTGCAGGACTTCTTCGCCGACATTCTGAATCTGTTTATAGCCATCGGTGGTGATTATGCGGCCATCGGGAGCGACAACGATCAGGGCTGGAATCAATGAAATGCTGAAGCGTTCTTTCAGAGCAAGTCTTACCGGGCTTTCCCAGTCGACAGCCGGCCAGAGCATGGCGTATTTTTTCATGTAATTGTACATGTCGTCAGCGCTGTTATCGAAGCCAACAAGAACGACTTCGAACCGGTCGCTGTTCGCATTGCGCATGTTTACGAGAGTCGGCGAAAAAGCGGCGCAGCCACGACACCAGCTGGCCGAAAAATACAGGGCAAAAACCTTGTTTTCGAGCGCGACCGGGTCGATGTATTGTTTGTCGGCATTCAGAAGCCCTTCGGGGAAAAAGTCTTCGAGAACCGGCTTCGCAGGCAGCGATGGCGCTTCAGATGCTTCGACCTGAGCGGCGAAAGAAGCGGCGGTGGCAAAAATCATCAACGCCAGCAGAAAAAATCTGATGGTTTTAACAGTCATTTTTTACATACCTCATTGAATTTTATCGGTATTAAATTGTAACACATTTTTTCCATTTTCGCCATACCGCTGTATGCCATAAAGGGTAAGCGCATCAAACCCGGGTTCCTGGTCTACGCCAGAAATAACGTCGTATATACCAACTTCTCCCGCTTTAAGCCCGTGAGAACAAAACGGGAGTATGGACAAAAAGTAGAGCTTTACTCTTCTTCTTCGTATTCCTCGTCGTCCTCATACTCTTCTTCATCGTCTTCGAGGAGTTCTTCCGGGATTCCGAACAGGTCGAGCTCAGGGTGGTTGGCGATCAGGCGCAGAGCCTTTTCTTCGTCTTCAATGCGCACGAGCACTTTTGGGAAACTTCGTTCGAGCGGATTGCCGCCACCGCCGAATATGCTACCGAGATGATTCGGCTGATCGACAGGCGGCCTGAAGCAGAAGCTGATTTTCGCACCATTGAGGATTTCCTGGACCTTGGTCAGCAGGCCGATATCCTGAGATTCAAGAATAACAACGCCGTCTTCATCAGTAATCTCAACGAAGTATTCAAACTGACTGCAGGCACCTTCGGGTTCTTCGGGTGCGCATTCTTCGCTCGGTTCTTCGAGAAAGACGTAAGTGTCGTCCTGCAGAACGGCGCGCACGAGTTTAAGGCCGCAGCCCGGGCAATGGTCGAGCTCGAATTCATGAAATTCGCGCTCACATCTGTGGCACAGCAGGAATTCGCCCTTGATCTTTTCGGTAATATTGTTAAGATCGGCAACCAGATTAACCTGGCAACCGGCACATTCGGTAAAGCCTTCGCGGAATTCGCCTTTGCAGACCGGGCAATACATGTAACACCTCGTGTAAAATGAATTTTTTAAATTTTATCACAAATGCTCTGCATACGGCAGTCCCCTGCCAGCTCAAAAATAAAGGGTACGCCGAAAATTCTGCAGAGGCTCTGCCGGATTTTTGGCAAATGTTACCTGTAACCGACAAAAAAGCTGCTGACAAAGCATTTTACAACCTGGCATGAACCTTGCTTTCAAATGGCCAGAAATTTTAACGGAGGAACAGAATGAAAAAGGTTTTTGCTCTCGCTCTTGGCGTAATGCTTTTCGCATCTTTCTCAACCGCTACTTTTGCAGCAGTTGATTCTGGCAACTATACAATCAAGGCTACCGATATACCTTATATTCCTGATGACAACGACGGCGGCCCCTATACTGACCCCGAACCGACCCCGGATCCGGGCCCCGATTCAACCGACTCTGGCGACAGCTGGGACAACGGCTCGAATGACGGCGGCTACGATGGCTGCGGCGGTGGCAACGACGGCGGCGTTCTTTTTTAATCTGAAATTAGAGGACCGACGGTTCCATAAACCCGTCTGATAAGTTTTTAAAATCAGCGATAGCGAACGGTTATCGCTGATTTTTTTATGGTCTGAAAATTCTACTTTTTTCCTGTGGGGATCAATAAAGGCAAGACAGAGCTGTTAACGAAACTGTTGAGGTAATGCCAGATACCGCATAAAATATCGGTTCCGGAAGAATGGCCGTAATTCAGGATTTTAACGACATCGGCATTTCTTATTTCTTCGAGAAGCAGGCGGTGCAAAAACGTTTCGAAACGCAGCGACATGCGCCCTTCGGCGGCAAAAAGCAACTGCTGAACCGCTTGAGTGGTAGTCTTACTTTCTACCGCCTGGGCAAATGTTTCCGGCACAACAATCCGGTTTGCTCCGATCCAGCGGTCGGCGAGCAGCATGCCGCTGAGAAAATCATCAAAGGCCGGGGTAAGCCCCTCCCCTGCCCCGATGAATTGCAGCAGAGCAGAAAGATCGGGTGGAAAAGCAAAAATGACCGATTCAGTTCCTGAGAGAGTGTTTTTCTCGGTATTGCAGCCGAGAACAAGGTCGAGAACGATCGAATTGCGACCGAAAAGCTTCAGACTGGTCAGAACGGTTGCAAGGTTATGGCGTAGCCTGTCAGGATCAGGCATGGCTGGCAAAGTTTTCACTTCAACCGGTTCACAGGCCTTTAAACGTTGTTCTCTGCCGTTGATATCGACAAACGAAAGTTCAGCATCGGCAAACAGAATAGAGGTTTGCGGTTGAACCAGTTCAGGCAGAGAAGCAGGCACGAGAAATGCCAGGGGGTGCAGTGACAGCATTTCAGTGGCGAAAAAAAACAGATTTCCGGCTCCCCGTGCATCAAAGCCGGTGCAAAAAATTTCACTGACCTGCATTCTCAGTGGTGTGGCCAATACCGCCGCAAAATCACTGCGGTATGTAAAATCTGGCCATTCTATGCGACCGTCAGGGCTGATCATCGGCAAAAAAATAATCGACGAACTGCATTACAGCGGCAATCTGCGTGCCGCAGGCCGTTTCGTCAGAGAGCACGAAGCCTGCAAACCCGGCCTGAATAGCATCATACAACTGCACGATTTCGGCACGCGAGGGGTTCGGCAGCACCACCATCGAGCCAAGCACTTCGCCGGCGAGCAGGCATGGCTTATGCAAACCAGGCATCGCCTTAACAAAGTCGGCCTGCCAGGCGCCCAGCTTGCGCAAACCGGCTTCAGCTCCCAGGTCGCCGCGACAAAGCCAGAATTCGTCAAAGACAGCATCGATGGCAGTGAGGTGCGCAAATGCGGCACGCTGCTCGATCTTGGCGATCAGTCGATGCGAATGGCCGACAAGAGGTCTGAACAAGCGGCTTTCAGAACCATCGGCAACAAATGAAACCGCATAGTCGAGTTCTTCAATTTCTTTGCTCATGGCGATTGCCGCAGCATCATGCTCAGTAACCCTGGCCATTTCAAAAACGCGATCTGGCGAATTCAGGCCTTTACCGCTGCTCAACGGGCCATTTTTTTCGACTGCAGCATGCAGTCGACTGTCTGTTCTACCGGTCACCCGAAGAATTACCCGCCGGTCATTGAGCAGCAGATGATCGCCGATTTCGGTCTTTTCAAAGACACTCTGCGTCGGCACCGGAATCATGCCCGGTGATTCAGAAGCTTCACCATAAAAAAGACCGACCGTTTCAGGCAGACTGGCAACTTCGGGTAATCTGCCGATACGCACTTTCGCACCCTGCAGATCAAGAACTATGCGAAATCGCAAGTTTTCGCGGCGGCGCAGCTCGATCAGACGGTCAAGCCATTGCTGCAGCTTTTCAGTCGTCATGTGAGCTATATTCAGGCGTAGAGAGTCAGCCCGACTCGCGATAAGAGCGAGGGTTGTCGAAGCCTCTGAAGCCGGCCCACAGGTAAAAACCCGGCGCATTATGGCGTCTTCTCCTTGTGTGCGGCTTTTAAAACAAGAAAAGTAAAATCGTCCTGAAATTTTTTACCACCCATAAAACTGTGCATTTCACTCATGATTGAGTCAGCAAGGTAATGTGGCGGCTGATCCTGCAAACGTTCCAGCATATCGAGCAATCTTTCCTCGCCAAAGATATGTTCGCTTTTTCCGATGCATTCTACCAGTCCATCTGTATAGAGCAGCAGACTTTTACCACCCTTGAGATCAACTTTGACCTCAGGCCAGCCGCAGGAAAAACCAACACCAAGCATTGGCCCGCTGCCATCAATAAACATTGGCCGGCAACCCGGCTGTAAAAGCACCGGGCCCGGGTGACCAGAATTGGCAAAAGTAAAAGTCTGGTCGGCAAGGTTAACGATTCCATAAATAATGGTAAAAAAAGTGCCGGTTTTTGCAAATGGGAATTCCCGATCAAGAGCTTCAATTACAGATGATGGCTGCAAAAAATTGAGTCTGGAAGACGGCTGCAGGAAATCGGCCACGGCGACCGTCATCATTGCAGCTCCAGCACCATGACCGGCGACATCGACAACCCATGCGATCCAGTTCTGCTCATCGAGTCGCTGCAGTCCAACCAGGTCTCCGCCCACCTGTTCGCAGGGAAGGAACTTGTAAGCAACTTCAAAAAGCTCTGACTCTGGCAGATTTGTCGGCAGCAGGGTCTTCTGAATGCCTGCAGCAACAGCAAACTCTTCAAGAAGGGCTTTTCTTCTCCGATTCAGTTCTTCGTTGAGCGTTTCCATCTGCGCCTCGGTTTCAACATAACGCAGGATCAGGTCCTTGAGAAGACTGCCGTTAACATCGACATCCTTTACGGCCCCCCAGATGTCGACCAGATAACTGCACATATCATGATCGGCAGAACTTGAACCAGCAAGAATGCGCATATTTTCAACGGTCGAATTATTTTGGGGCATCGAAACTCACATTTGGGCAAGGCTATGGCGGGTCTGTCACATGTCAGACTGCCAAAACTTTTTACCTTAAGGCATCCGCAACGTTATCTGTCAGCTCTACAAGTTTATCAAGACCAAGAAGAGTGAGAACCTTCCTTACAGACTGGTTACAACCAGCCAGATACAGTTTATGACCTTTGCCTTTCAGGCTGGAATGATGTTTGACCAGCGTGGTAATGGCCGAACTGCATATCATTTCGGCACCGGAAACATCGATGACAATCCTTGAAGCCCCTGAATCTTCAGCTTCCTGAATCGCGGCATCAAATTCCTGTACCGCATCAAAAAAGATGCTGGCAGTCACTTTTATAACCTGCGCCTGCCCATACGTCTCCTTCAAAATGCTCATGTTCCCTGCTCCAGTTGTTTCAAAAATTTATCTGTTTTACAGCTTAGATTTTATCACAACCCAAACACCTTCAGAAAAGTAATTTATTTAACTTCAGCCGCTCCTGATGCCGGGGAAAAATGCTCCCAGTGCAACCGCTCGGGCTTCCATTTGTCTTTCGGGCGATCGCTGCCGGTCGGTCTGCCAACCGGAATTACACACAAAGGCACGACATATTCGGGAAGTTTTACCACTTCATTAACCGCAGCAATACGGTCGGCATAGGGAAAAGCCGCTGTCCAGACAGCGCCGAGACCCATGCTTTCGGCTGCCAGAAGAATATTCTGGGTTGCTGCCGAGCAGTCGAGCATCCACATGCTTTCGGTGTCGCCGGCACGGGCAATTTCAAGATCACCGCAAACAACAATGGCGGCACCGGCACTGGCAAGCATTTTGGCATATGGCAGCTTTTCAGCCAGAGAAAGCATTGCCGGCTTTTCACTGATTACAATGAATTGCCAGGGCTGGCGGTTGCGCGCGGTCGGAGCGGCCATGCCGGCTTTAACCAGCTCAGTCAGCATTTCTCGGCTGACGGGTTCGCCGGTGAAACTGCGCACGCTTTTCCTCTCATAGATGGTGGCAAGAGTCGGATTTGTCGCCACAGACACTGCCTGGCTGGCAACCGGAACCATTGAAGAAACTGAAACAGTCGAAGAACCGGGCATTTTATCGACCTCGTTTTTTGTCAGCTGAGCTGGCTTGAATTCGCCATTATTGCCGATTCGAGCCGGCGACATCAGCAGAATGATTATGGCAATCGCCAGAAGAACATTCAGAACTGCATGAATCTTCATTGAGTGAGCCTCCCCGTCTGCAGGTTTTTCTTGCTTATCGGCAATACCGACCCGTAACATTTCGACAATCTGCCCGGAAGGGCAGAAATAATTACACCATGGCCTTCTGATAATCAGAGAAATGGCCAGAAAGACGCCCGCCAGTATCAGCACCGTTTGAGAAGCGGATGCGAGCAAAAAAGCCGAAAATGGTTCGACGCTGTTGAGGCTGAAGCGAACGCCAGTTATCAGCAGCATCGCGATTAAAAACAGAAAAGCCGGGCGCAGGTATCTCGCGAAGTGAGCGGCACGACCAGTCGGGTCGAACTTTTTTGCACAGGCATAGCCAATAAGTTCCTGAGCCGCGCCATATGGACAATACCAGGTGCAATACCACGATCGCCCCGAAAGCAAAGGTATGACAATCGCGAGAGCCACAAGAACAGCCATAAACAATTGACTTGAGAGTGGTATACCGTTAATTGCCCAGTTATAGAGTAATTCAACCGAAAAAAACCGCCCAAGCATGAAACCCGGCACCAGAATAGCGAAAAGCAGATAGATTTTGCGGTATTTTGCCAGACGGGCGGCAGCAAAGCAGCCAGAAAACGCCAGCAGCAGGAAGGCCCAGGCAGCAACCTCGACAGCGAGGGCGCGGTAATCAATCTGGCGACGTATCTGCTCGACTTTGACATATTCAGCCAGACGCAGACGCAGACTTTCGATCGTTGCTCTGCTGGTCATTGTCGCCCGCGAAACGGCATCGACCGGCAGATTAACTGCCTCACTCGCCTGATGGCCGTTCCATGAATCGAAAAAACCAAGCTTATTGAGACGCTTGATAAAACCGGGGGTTTCGTCATTCTTCTGCAGCAGCAGACCGGTGATTTTGTCTTCGGCATCGATGCCGATAACGATCGGCAAATAAGAACCGTAGCCGATTATATGCTTTGCCAGCGGCTGTGTGTGCAGCAGGCGACCGATTCTACGACTGCTGGCGTCGAGAACCACCGCCTCGTCTGCAGAAAGATATTCGAGGGTTTTGGCGTCGGTAAGAAGTTTTTGCGCCTCTTCGACCGTAAAGGCCATTGCAGCAGACTCTTCAGACTTCTGAGCTGCGAAGGGGATTCCGAAAAAACGGCCAGCATGCAGAGAAGACAGAAAAAGAACCACAGTCAGAACGAGAATAACGTATATCTTGCCAATTAATTTTTGTTTCACTATTTAATGACCCTGAATCAGTATTATTACATCTTACATCATTTTACACCTTTTGCGAAATCAGCAACCCGCTATAATTTTTATCTCTTAGAGCTGCATTTTTCGGGGTAAAAATAGACACCTAAGCTCAAAAAACCTGCGTTTTTTGAGCTTTTATTCAGTATCTGTCAGCATATTCGCTGGTCCGATCCCCAAAAGCCAAAAAGCAAGGGGCTGTTTCAACTGGTGAAACAGCCCCTGAGCGGGATCAGATCAGATTATTTTTTAGCCCGGCCGGCTGGTTTTGCGGCCTTTGCAGGCTTTTCGGCTTTAACAGCCTTGGCAGGCTTTTCAGCTTTCACAGCTTTGGCCGGTTTTGCGGCTTTAGCGGTTGCTTTTTTGCCTGAGCGATTCTGCAGGGCTTTCCAGACGTTTTCCTGGCGGATCGGCATGTGGGTGAGAACCGCACCTGTAGCCGTTTCGATCGCATTGCCGAGAGCGCCGCAGACGGCGATCATCGAATGTTCGCCGACGCCACGGGCGCCGAACGGGCCGTCGATCTGCGGAGTTTCAATCGCGATGCAGTCGATTTCTTCAGGAATATCGAGACTGGTCGGAATCTTGTTATCGGTGAACGAAGGCTTCAGCAGCTGGCCCTTGTCGTGGTAGAGCTAGCCTTCGCACCTGGCGGTGCCAAGACCCTGGATCATGCCGCCGATTGCCTGACCGCGCACTGAACCCTCATTGATTACCTGGCCGATGTCGTAGGCCGAAGCGACCTTGATGATATTGAAGGCACCGGTCTTTTCGTTCACTTCGACAATCAGACCGTGGGCGCCGAAAGTCCAGTCGAGGGCCGGGTTGCCCTGGCCGGTTTCTTTATCGAGGTTCGTCAGACCCTGAGCTATGTAACGGCCAATACCGATGATCGGGCCGCAGATGGCGTTGCCGTTCGGGTAGGCGTAGCCAACGGCCATCTGTTTATAAGTTACATGGCTTTTCGGATGATGTCTGACAAAGACCTTTTCGGCATCGTGATCGAGGTCGCACTTCTGGGCTCTGAGAGCCTGAGCGGCGACATCATAGCACTTGTCGAGCAGGTCTTTCGCGGCAAGAATGGCGGCGTTTCCCGAAAGCAGCAGGCCTTTTGACGCAACTGTCTGCCAGTCATAGGGGTCGCGGTCGGTATCATTTTCGATGGGCAGGCGAATGCGTTCGA
>CAZFUG010000159.1:0-1051 GCA_964522035.1 uncultured bacterium | reverse complement strand
GGGCCAGCGCAGAACATCTGCGATCATCTGAGCCAGCGAGGTATAGGTGCCCATACCATAATCGGTCAGAGAATGACTGCCGGTAACGCTACCGTCTTCATTGAGTTTGAGAATCATGACAGTGCCGGTGAACGGCGGCATGGCGGGCGCTTTCTGCAGAGCCACGACCGATTTGCCGATCTTCATGCCGGTTTTCTTTTCGCGGGCCAGTTCAGCGGCGGTCAGTTTGCCATAATTGATCGACTTCGCAACTGCGTCCATGCACTTGGTTACGCTTCCGGTATTTGTCACGACTTCTTCACCGGTCATGGTTTTCGAGCCGGGTTTGAGAGCGTTGATTTTGCGGAATTCAAGCGGGTCGATACCGAGCGTGTCGGCAACATAGTTCATGTGGCGTTCCATGCCCCAGCTGAATTCAACGTGACCGAAACCGCGGTAGGCAGTGCCGAACGGTTTATTGGTATAAACGGTATAGGCATCGACCCAGGCATTTTCGATTTCATAGGGGCCAGAGGCCGAGAAGCCGGAAGCGCGGGTAACGTTTACGGCATAATCAGCGTAAGCACCGGCATCCCAGTACATGGTCATTTTCTGGGCGACGATTTTGCCGTTCTTTTTGACGCCGGTTTTGATGTTGTAGATCAAACCCGAGCGGCACGGAAGCAGGCTGAATTCTTCCTCGCGGGTAGCCTGAATGCGCACCGGGCGACCGCCTGAGAGCTTCGACAGGCAGCAGCAGAGAGGTTCAAGGTGAATGCCGGCCTTGCCGCCGAAACCACCGCCGAGATACGGCGTGATAACGCGGATATTGCAGTGCGGGATCTTGAACGAATGGGCGAACAGGTTGCGCACGGTGAACGGCGACTGGGCCGAGGTGTGAATAGTGATGCGATCGCCGGTGTCCCATTTGCCGACGGCGATGTGGGTTTCCATCGGCACGTGCTGCACGTTCGGATTGGTGTATTCGCGTTCGATGACGTAGTCGGCTTCTTTGAAGCCCTTTTCGACGTTACCTTTGCGCAGCTTGGTGTGGTTGGCAATATTGGTGCCC
>CAZFUG010000158.1:1682-9858 GCA_964522035.1 uncultured bacterium | reverse complement strand
GAATATCTCAATCATCTTATGCACCCCGGCATGCCCAAGCCATGGACCAACCCGATGTTCGGCGAAATGAACAAACGCCTTGGCGAAGCCTGGAAAACCATCACCACCGAAATCAGCAGCATCGAAACCGCCAAAGAAATTGAAGCTGCCCGCGCCGTTGTTGAATCATACAAAGCCAGTCAGGGCACCTACAGAGACCTTGGTTATCAGGTAGAAATTTCTCTCAACGAGAGAGTGAAATTTCTGCAGGTTCATGGCAGCCTCTGATTTTTAAGCAGATCTAAAAGAACAAAAACCGCCCCGCAAGATTGAGTTTGCGGGGCGGTTCTATTTTAGTTTTATATCTTTACATCTTCAGGTAAGTCTGGAAAATCCTGGTAAAATGATGCGGATCGACGGGTTTGGTGATGAATTCATCCATACCGGCGGCGACGCATTTTTCGTATTCTCCCTTGACGGCACTGGCAGTAAGTGCGACTATCGGGGTTTTTGCGGCCCCGGATGAAGCTGCCTCGATTCTTCTGATTTCGCGGCTCGCGGAATAGCCATCAAGCACCGGCATTTGAATGTCCATGAAAATCAGGTCGAATTTATCATGCTGAAAGCGGTCTATGGCTTCTCGACCATTTATAGCTTCGATGACTACTGAATCCGGGATCAGCTTTTTTACGAGTTCGCAGACCAGAATGCGGTTCATGGCCACGTCTTCAACGACCAGAACATGCGGGCATTTTTTGACATTGGTCAGAGATTCGGGACGGGCAATCATCTGTGCTGGCGCCACCGGACTTTGGGATATCTGACTGAGACAGGCGAAAAGATCGTCGGCCCTGACTGGTTTGACCAGCTTGAGTTGAACATTCAGACTCTTGCATTCTTCCGAAACCGTGGCATTGTCGATCGAGCTGTAGAGAAGGATAAATGGCTGTCTGTTACCGGTTTCGGCATATTTATGCCGTATCTGTTTTATGGTTTCGATACCGTTCATTTCCGGCATCATGTAGTCGATGATGATTACATCGAAGGTTTCACTGCCCTCGAGTTTCTTTATGGCGTCTTTGCCACTGAGACATGTATGGGTGTTGATTTGCCAGTGTTCAAGGGTGCGCTGCAGTATCGTCAGATTATCTTTGCTGTCATCTACCAGCAGAATTTTTTTGATGCCCTCAATGTTTTTTGTTGTCGGGGCTTCGCCGTTTTCACAGCGGCATTTGAGAGAGAAAAAGAACATGCTTCCCTTGCCGGGTTCAGAAGTAAAGTCGATTTTACCGCCCATTTTTTCGATGAGCGCGCGGGAAATAGCCAGGCCGAGCCCGGTGCCACCGAATTTCCTGGTTGAGGAGCTGTCTGCCTGGGTAAATTCCTTGAAGATATTTTCGTGGTCGCGTTTTTCTATGCCAATGCCGGTATCGCGCACAAAAAAGTTAAAATAGCCGGTGGTGGCATTTTCAGGCTTGAATTCCATGCGCAGTTCGATTTCGCCTTTTTCGGTAAATTTGGCGGCATTGCCGAGCAGATTGATAAGAACCTGGCCCAGCCGAACCGGGTCAGAAAAAATGAATCTGGGGGTTTCAGGCGGAATGTTGAGCAGAAGCTCAAGGCCTTTTTTTTCGGCCTGGCATCTGACTATTGAAATGGTCTGTTCCATCAATCTGATGAGGTCGGTTTTGACGGTTTCAAGATCGATTTTGCCCGCTTCGATCTTCGAAAAATCGAGAATATTATTGATGATGCCAAGCAGGGCATGGGCCGAAATGTTGGCATTCTGCGCATATTGTCGCTGTACCGTGTCGAGTGGCGAACTTACAAGCAGTTCTGTAAAACCGATAACGCCGTTCAGTGGTGTGCGCAGCTCGTGGCTCATGTTTGCGAGAAACTGCGATTTGGCACGATTGGCGGTTTCGGCATTTTCCTTGGCGATCGACAGTTGCCGGGTACGCTTTTTTACCAGGTGCGACAGTGCAAAGTTAAAGCATAGAATCATGATGACAAAAATGGTGATGGCGATGTTGTAGACGCGCCGCATGTCAATGGTCGGGTCGGGGTTATAGAGAAAACCGGCGAGTGAGTAATCTTTTGGCATCATGCCGAGAGAGGCGTAAGTATCGGCGATGAAGCGCCAGCGCCCGGGGTTCATGTAGCCGACTTCGACGATTTCGGCAAAAACGAGGCGCTGGGTTTCCTGAGCTTCGAAAAGTAGATGCTCGCGGCTGTGACGCTTGGAATACTTTGTCAGGATCAGGTCGATAATCTCTTCGGGGTGCTGCAGGGCGTATTCCCAGCCGCGCTTTGAAGCTCTGATAAAAGCTTTTACCCGATCCGGGTTATTGTCTATCTGTTGCTGTGTCGTAAACAGCAGGTCACCATAAAAGTCGATGCCTGCTGATCTTGGATTGAGAGTTATATACTCGCAGCCGGCTTCGCTTATCAGAAAAGGTTCATCGCTGCTGTATGCCGAGATGGCGTCAACTCTGCCTGAGATGAAATCATCAGGAGAGTGCGTATGGGCGAGGCGTGCGTATTTGTCAGGGGTAAGCTGCTCGACCTGAAAATATGCCTCAAGTTCAGCAGAAGCGTGCTCAACCATGACCTTTTTGCCGGCGAGATCATGAATGCTGTTGATACCAGACTCTTTGCGGGCAAGCAGCACCATTGGCGAATGCTGAAAAAACACAGCCAGGGCAACGACCGGGTGTCCCTTGGCGCGTTGCAAAAGTATATCAGGGCCGGTTGTGCCAAATTCGGCGCGGCCGTTAATGACCTCCATGGCTGGTTCGCCGGTTTCGGGTGCCTCGATGAGGTTGACTTCAAAGCCTTCTTCGCGATAAAAGCCCTTTTCAACTGCCGCGTAATAGCCGGCAAACTGAAACTGGTGTTTCCACTTGAGCTGCAGATTTATGACCGGCAGTCCGGAAGCACTTTCTGCTGCAAAACTGGCGCAACACACCAGCTTGAGCAGTAAAACGAACACTGCGACAAAGGTTTTTAAACGGCAACGGGTGATGGCAGTAACCCGGGAAAGTATCATTCCATGATCCTGTGCTGATCTTTTTGAACAATTGTTTCTGTCATTTTAGCAGGCCAGGCTGAAGCATTCAATCTAAATTTGTTTCAGCCCGGGCAATCGCATTAAACTTCTGGATTCCGGTTCTACGCCAGGAGTGACGAATATTGTCTGCGTCATCCCGCGGAGGCGGGAATCTTGTTCTGATGATGGACACGGGCATTTTTAGTGTGATCTCCCTGTTGTTTCAGTCCGGTTATCGGAAAATTTAAATTTTTACAGTCAGACACTGTCAGGTAAGAAGCTTTGCGGCGAAGATTCTTTATTTCAGGTGTTTCAGGCTGATTGTGGTTTGATTTGCCTGATGATATCATTGTCAGCAGCACCAAACGGTGATTGTTTCGCGAATTATCAATATAAAAACTGAATATATACAGAAAGAGGTATGGTTCTGGTAAAAGCACAAAGGTTAAGAATCGCTGCTTATGCTCTGTTGCACGACAATGGGCGAGTTCTGCTCTGCCGTCTGTCAAAAGAATTGCCAGAATGGGAAGGCTGCTGGACTTTGCCGGGTGGCGGGCTTGAATTTGGTGAAAGCCCCGAAGAAGCCGTTGTTAGAGAGGTAGAAGAGGAGACCGGCCTGAAAATAAAGGTAAAACATGTTGCCGGGATTGATTCAATTGTGGTTAACCGTGACTACGAAGACTTTCAGGGCATCAGAATTATTTATCATGCTGATGTAATCGGGGGCGAACTGCGACACGAACTTTCTGGTTCGACCGATAGATGCGACTGGCACTTATTTGAGCTGCTTCCAGAACTGAAAATGGTTGAGCTTACCGAGATTGGTATTCGACTTTTGCGAGAATATATTTCCTGATGCATACTGGTTGCAGTTACTTTTTGTGTGCTGCATGCATGAATGTTGTGCCTTAAAATTTGCATGGCAATATGCAATGGGTTAGACTGCCTGAACAGATAAACGTTTTTGCAAAGTCACAATTCAGGAACAAACCCATATGCTGCACCAGAATGGCGAAAAAAACCTTATAAACAGGGTACACGCCTATTTAAACAGTATCAAAACCAAGCTTGTCGTGAGCTTTCTCATTATCACACTGACACCGTTGATTTATATCAGTTATGTGATGCTGCAGAACGCTTCAAATGGCCTGCTCAATGTAATTGTCAGCAACTCGCTGGCGCATGCGCGCAAAACGGCGATCGATCTGAAGCGGTTCGTTAACCACCAGCAGGAAATCGCGCAACTGCTTGTCAACAGTGATCCGGCGCTAGACCGGGATCTTGCAAAGCTGGAGGTGCTGGCGCAGGAATATGACCGGCGTTATTTTGCCATCGAAAAAATCGGAATTTACGATAGTGCGGGCAGACGTCTGTGCGCTTCCGTCGGTTCTATTGTCAGCGAACTGCCTGATGCAGAGAGGATTCTTGCCGAAACGAAAGTTCGGGAATCAGTTCTGCTCGAATCTAAGGCGGGAAGCGGCCCAATGCTGGCTCTGAGTCTCAACGACCGTGCGAATGCCACTTATGGTCTGCTGGTGATAGAACTGAACCGCTTTCTGGTTACCAGCATCATCAGCGAAAATTTAGTGGGCAACAGTACGCGGGCTTTTCTTATCGATGCTGGCGGGGCAAGGGTGATGGCGGTGCCCGAGTCATCAGCAGACAATGACCTCAACCTGTTCAGGGAACAGATAACAGGTTTTGCCAGCGGTGTTTTTTCGGCCAGCGCAAAAAGTCTGAAAAAGCCGGTTCTTGCCTCGATGCTGCCGGTGGTTGGTCTGGGTTGGCGGGTAGTGCTGCTGCAGGACCAGCAGGAAGTCTATGCCCTGGTCGAAGCTTTTCAGCGGAATCTATACTGGATTCTTCTTTTTACGATTCTGGTTGCGGTAATCATTGCACTGATGATTTCGCAGAACATTGCCCTGCCTATTCTGCAGGTGACAAGAGGCACAAACGAGCTGGCCGCCGGGCGTTACGATGTGCGCATCAGCGTTAATAACACCGATGAGGTCGGGCAGCTGGCGAACAATTTCAACTTCATGGCCGACAGCCTGGCAGACAAGATGCGTGAACTGAAAGCTGCTTATGAAGAGCTTAAGTTGCGCGCCGACACGATCGAACAGAAAAATATCGAGCTTGATCGCAAGGTTTTCGAGGTCGGAGTTCTTTATAAAATTGGCAAGACAATGGTAGAGGTCGGGCTCGATCTCGAAAAACTTCTCGATGTAATCATCGACAAGGCCATCGAGGCTGCCTGCGCCACCCGTGGTTCACTGATGCTGATAGACGAAGACCAGGAAGTTCTTGAACTGCAGCGTGTGCGCATCTGGGATGCAGAATCGGGGCAGACGGTTGCGGTGCATAATTTTGCCCGCAACATCAATATCAGAGTCGGTGAAGGGATTGCCGGAAAGGTTCTGCAGACCGGCGAAATGGCGATAATCAATGACCCGGATTCGCATCAGGATTTTAAACAGTATGACAATGAGAAAAACCGGGTGAACCAGCTGGTTTGCGTGCCGCTGAAGGTCAAGAACGTGACTTTTGGCGTCATCAATATTGTCAACCGAAAGGATGGCCAGGGTTTCAATCGTGCCGATACCGATCTGTTGCAGACAATGGCGAATCAGGCGGCCCTGGTGCTCGACAATACCAAACTTTTCAAGCTGGCGATCACCGACGGGCTGACCGGTCTCAATCTGGTAAGGCATTTTAAAAACCGTCTCAACGAAGAAATCAAGCGTGCACGCCGTTATGGCAAAATATTTACGATTCTCTTCTTTGATATCGATCATTTTAAAAAATTCAACGATACTTACGGTCACCAGATCGGTGACGAAGTGCTCAAGCAGGTTGCAAACATCTTTCGTGGCAACCTGCGCGAAGATATCGACATGGCGGCCCGCTATGGCGGCGAAGAAATGATTGCACTGCTGCCTGAAACCGATGCCAGGGGGGGCATGGTGGTTGCCGAACGCCTGCGGCAGGCGATCGAGGCGCACGAATTCACTGGTCATACCAGCCCGCTAAAAGTTACAATCAGTATTGGTCTAGCAGAATACCCGAAACATGCGGCTGAAGCGCTTGAATTGATTCGTAAGGCCGATACGGCGCTTTATGAATGCAAGAAGAAGGGGCGCAACCAGTCGTCGGTTTATGCAGAGCAGATGGGGGTGGTATCAGAAAAATGAAAGCCAGAAACAATATTATTGCGGTCTTTTTACTTCTGATAAGCATCTGCGCTGTCGCCACCGGCCAGAGTGATTCTGTTCAGGTCAGCAGACTCGTCGACTTTCTCGCTCTCGGCACCGGTTCTATGACCGGCACCTATTTTCCGCTTGGCAATGCTTTTGCGAATGCCTGGACAACGCGCTCAGAAAAATTGAGTGTGCTTGCCCACTCGACGCGTGGTTCACTCGACAACATCAATCTTCTGCAGAACCTCGAGCTTGATCTGGCGATAGCCCAGAGTGACATGGTTCTTGCCGCTATCAACGGCACCGGTCAGTTTGCCGGGGCACCGGTAAACGGGCTGCGGGTTCTGCTGGCCCTCTACCCGGAAGTTGTGCAGGTATTGTCTCCTGCCTCAGCCACTATTACAGATGTCAGGCAACTGCGTGGCAGGCGCATTGTGGTTGGGGCGCGCGGCAGTGGTAATGCGATGACATCGGTAGAGCTGCTGTCGGCGCTTGGTGTCAGAGAAGGTCATTATCAGCCGCTTTATCTCGGCTATGACGAAACGATACAGGCTATGGAACGGGGCGAATGTGATGCCGCGATCATCATTGCAGGGATTCCGACAAAAATGGTAGAGGAACTGGCCAGGCGTACGCCGGTCTGCATCATGAATTTTTCTGAGGCTGACCTGGCGAGCATTTCGGCGACACTGCCATATCTTTCCGGAGTCAGGATTCCGGCACAGGCCTATGGCGGCGTCAGAAGTGAAGTTAACGCACCTGCTTTGATGGCGATGCTCGTTACTACCACCAGGCTTTCAGAAGAGCTTGGCAACCGCCTTGTCAGTACACTGTTTGCAGAGCTGGACTATCTGAAGACCATACATGAGCGGGCGCATGATATCAAAACGGAAACTATGCTGAATGGCATTCCGGAAGGTTATCTGCATGCCGGCACCGCACGTTTTATGATAGAATCAGGGCTGAAAGCAGGTAAAAAGAAAGATGAATGACAATTCTGATGCGTTTATACCGGTGAGCAGCTGGCGTTTTCCTTTTCAGGCAAGAGTTGTTGGCATTATAATCGCAGCATTTGCCTGTCTCGAATTTTCTCAGATCGCGGTATCCATAGTGCGTTTTGTCGGCGTTCTGCTGGCGCTTTTCTGGGTTCCGGTTGCGGTGCTCAATTTTGAGACTGCGAGACAGGAAAAGGCCGAATGGCTGCCATGGGCTTACACTTTCTGGGCTTTTTTCATGGTTCTTTCGCTTTTTGGTCTCATTCTGGTCAGGGGCATGGTAAGAGAATATGTCTGGAATCTGCCCTTTCTGGGGCCATACTGGCTGCTTTTCGGGCTCTGGTTTTCTTACTGGGCAAATCGTATTGCAGCAAAGCAGGATCAGGTTGAAAACTCTTTGACAAGGCCGGGCCGCAGTGCTTTTTTGACCATTTGTATCGGCGTAATACTCACCCTCACATTGCCATTCACCACGGGCAGTTACATGGATGCGCTGATCAGAGCCGCTAAAAATGGCAGGAACGACCGTTTTGCCCCTCTGCTCGATGGCGTAAAGCGTGAGATTCCGGCAAATCCGGTTGAAAATGCTCTGTGCCGGGCGATCGACGAACGTCAGGCCGGGCTGGTGGAATGGCTGCTGACCCAGAAACCTGATTTGAACCGGCCTGCGGGCAAATACGGTCACCGGCCTTTATGGTGGGCAATCCGCGGCGATGGCAGTCTGCAGATCACTGAAATGCTGCTTAAAGCCGGTGCCAATCCGAATTTGTGGATGTCTGAAAACCCTGATGAAACGGCACTCGGCATGGCTTTATGGCTTCATTTCAACAAAAAGGAGTCGCTGGCATATGCGCGTCTGCTTGCAAGTTACGGTGCTGATCTGAATCAGCCGGTTAAGGCAGACGGGCAATCTTTAATTGCGGCGGCACTGAGAAGCAGATTTGAGCCAGTCTCAG
>CAZFUG010000158.1:0-1672 GCA_964522035.1 uncultured bacterium | reverse complement strand
AACTGATCGGCCTTGGCGCAAGAATTCCTGAAAATAACGGCGAAAACCTCTTTTTTCTGTCTTTGTTCGCCAGAGACCCTGCTGTTTTTAAAATTCTTCAGGATGCCGGTGTCGATTGCACTGCAGTTGATAAGGATGGTAAAAGCTTTTTGCATCTGATGCTCGAACGCAATTCGGTCAGTGAAAGTTCGGCTCGCTATAACAATTATGCAGAGTTTGTGGCGCGGGTAATCAACCAGCCCGACAACAAAGGTAAAACGCCTTTGCATTACGCGGTTGAACGCAATGACCCCGGGCTGGTCGAGACCCTGATCAAGTGGCATGCTGATCCCGATATAAAAGACCAGACCGGCGATTCGCCGCGCAGTTTTGCTGAAAAAATGCGTTATCTGCGTCTCTTGAAAGTTATTGAAAATTCTGCCGCTGAAAAAGCAGAGACCGACGGGGGTAAAAAATGAACAGGATAAAATTTTTAACGGTTTTATTATGCTGCATGGTGATTCTGCTGCCGTCAACGGCCGATGCCAGACGCGCAAAGACCGAATATCAGCGCTGTCAGAAAATTCTCGAGGAAGTTACCAACCATGCGAGAACCCTGAAAATTGGCGGCAGCGGGTTTCCGCCTTCAGAACTGCGCGCCGACCCATCGACCGGCGAAATTCCGCTCGAGGCATTGATTGAGCAGGCATTGATCAAGGATGCTGATTATCACAGGCTTCTTCATCCTGGCTGCAGATATGCTTTCGTTCCCTGGGCTTTAAACGGCGCTGTGTATAATGACAGCCATGAATACAGTATTTATTGTTTGAAGCACGGGTTTATTGAATCTGATGAAGACAAGGTAACGGCCGAATCGGTGCGGGCTTATTTTATTGATAAGTGCCAGAAGCACGGCATAGACCATAAACTCTGGCAGAAAACCATCGACGGATTCAATCCCGATCCACGTAATCTCGGCGCCATGAAGCCGGCCGAGCGGGCGCTGGCAAGTTTCACCACGGCTTATGGCCAGGTGCCGGTTCTTCTGTTTCAGCTTTTGATCGCCATGGCCGGAGCCGTGCTTTTTCTGAAACGCAGCGGCGACTGGCAGGATAATTTATGGGCCGGCGTGACAGCCGGAGCAACACTGTGGGCCGGCCTGCAGACGGTTTATCTGGCAATTGTTTCCAGCGCAGCTGTGGATGTTCTTCACATTCACAGAGACTTCGCAATGATTCTTGGAGTGCAGCATCTGACCAACTGTCTGCTGTTCGTATTTTTTATCGTTATGGTTTTCAAGTTCCGCACTTATAATCGACCGGTTGGGCCGGTGGTTGCGATGGTTTTTGCCACCATGCCGGGGATACTTTTCTGCAACATTCTTACCGGCCTGATCGGGCTTTGCGCTTTCTTTATGCTGCTGTTGCAGGCCGAAAAATCAAAATAGCCCTGAACGGACAGGGCTATTTGCAGAAAATCGAACTTGTTGCCGGCTCTTTTCAGGGCAGCAGTTTGAGGTAGCGCATCACCGCTTCTACAGGTGCGAACTCGTCGTCAGTGGCAGCCAGAAAGGTCAGCGGACTGCCGGGCAGTTCGCCTGGTTTGATGCTGGTGAGGGCTTCCTGAAATTTTTCGCGCAGATTAGATGCGCAGTCCTGACGGCAGACGATGACGTCAGAGGGGATTTCTTCGG
>CAZFUG010000157.1:0-9889 GCA_964522035.1 uncultured bacterium | reverse complement strand
GGCTTCATAAATCAGCATAAAAGACGGCCCGATAAAGGAATTGCAAAATTTTTCCCACCACTGGCCCCAGTCTGCAATAGAATATTTCTGGCAGAATTCGCCAGTAGCCTGTTGCAGAAAAGGGCTTAAAATGGTCGGCCGGCTGGTTCCGATTTCTTCTGCATGGTGGGCACCCGGCGGGAGCTTCTGGATTTTTTCAACAATGCGCTTTTTGAGGTACCAGTGTGTGTGCCCGGCCTGAATATTTTCGCTGCAGTGGCTGCATTTGCCCGCCAGGGAAAATCTGACCGGTGCACCGCACGCGGGGCAGCAGAGTCGCCGCATGCGTTCCGGGGCGGGGCTTTGTACATCTGTGGCTCTGGCAAAAAGCCATTTTTCAACAGCAGCCAGTCTTGCATTCTGATTTTCCTGAACGGTTGTGTAGTTGCTTTTGATGCAGAACTCGGCATGCCATTCTGAATCAGTTCTCTGCAGGTTCTCGAGCTTAACTGCACCGACTACTATCTCTCTGACAGTTATTGAGTTGCGTGCGAAATACTCATGGTCAGAAACTGCCTCGTCACAAACAAAAGGTTTGATTTCTGACAGGCTTTGGCTGCCGATACGGCTTAACAATCCGTGATACATGGCGTGCACAAAGTCTGTCAGAAGAATCAGCGAAAAGCCTTTGTCTTCACGCATCAGGTCGAATTTTTTTAATTCGGCCTGATTTGTTCTTGTTATTGATTGTTTGTTATCAACAATTTCCGGTCTAACTGTTTTATAAGAAAGAATTCCGTCTGCGGCCAGAACAGAAGCGGTGAGCAAAAAACTGGCAACCAGGCTCCATTGTGGTAGAGAAAAAGCTCGAAGAACTGGCCAGCTGAGCAAAAGAACAGAGCCGTTGATATAAAGCATCGGCAGAAAACGGTCTCTAAAAAAACTGCTGTTCTGTCTGTCTGCTGAATATGAAAATGCAATTGTAATGCCGGCGGCAGAAATTAGTAGAAAGGCTGTTCCGAATATGCCAAACCATCTGAACTCATTGTAATCAGACGCTTTTACTTTAATGTCCTTAAAAATTTTTGCAGCGTTTTCTGACTTTGTTTCTGGGTCTGGCCGAACAGCAGAATCTTCACCGGTCGAACCGGATACGGATTCGCCAGCGGGCATTTCGGCAGGCATTGAATTTGATGGGCTCTGATAGCTTTCTCCGCCCCCGGGGCGGCATAAACACTGGGTAATCGTCAGCAGTGAAAAGAGCATAATGAAAGCCGGGAGGCATAAAAATTTCAAACGGCTTCGCAGGGCGGCCTGACGCTGCATCTGTTATGGAAAAGGAATTGCCGGAAGATCGTTGACTATGATGCCGATGCCCTGCCCGTGAAAACGCTGGGCTTTGATGTCGATGATCGAAAACATTTTAATTCCGGCGTTCTGGGCAATGATGAAAGCGCGGTAGAAATTGTCTGACCGGCCGGCGAAACTGCGGCTCAGATTGTCGGCGTTGCGGCCGGCGAGGCCGATCGATTCGACAAAATGCACGCTCAGGGCCAGATTGCACGCATACTTTGCTTCAAGCTGGCGCAGGCTGGTCAGGGCTTCAATTGCTGCCATCTGCACCTGCAGAAAATCTTTTCGCGAAGCGGCGGCAAAAACCCGGCTCTGAAAAGCGTCGAGTGTTTTTCTGAAGGCTTTTCGGCCATCGCGGTCGAGGGCACCGGTGTTGAGAGGTTTGGTGGCGGCCGGTTTTATGGCGCTCATTGGCACAAAATCGTTTGCCAGAACCGGAATTCCCTTCAGGTTAAGATGCCGGCCCCAGCGGTCGAAAATCGCAGCTACTGGCAGCAGGGCGTATTCCATACTGGTATAAAGCTTTGATAGCCCCTTTGTTTCGCCGTTAGAGAGTTCGGCGTAGAACTTTGCCCGTTCGCGGTTAACCTTTATCGCTTCTTTAACATGACCGGAAAAATGTTTTTCGAGCGGTACGGCAGTGGTTGCGTCGGCTTTCTGAAACTGTATGCGCCCGGATATCTGCAGCACCTTAAGCAGTCCGTTGAAGGTGATGTTGTCTTCAGAATCTGCTGCAAATGCCAGCCTGGTGAAAGCTGCCAGACGGTCTGCCATTATTTCTTCATCGACAGATTGTTCTTCTGCGGCAGCAATAAAGCCATTGATGATTTCGGCAGTTTTAGGCTCAGAAGGTTCTGAACCTGACTGCAGACTCTCAAACCGGGCTATGCCAGAAAGCTGCTGTATAAGATACCCTTTTTCGGTTTCGGCAGTTTCGGCGGCGCAGAAAATCTGCGGAACGGCAGTCAAAATGCCGCCAGCCAGTAATAAACCGATCAGGTATTTTTTACCCGTAAATTCTCGCTTAAAAATTTGCATGCAACAATTATACTGACCCAACGCCAAATTGCCAAATTTTTAGAGGCTCAAAGAATAGCCAGAAAATGCAATTCCCATCTAAAGCCTTGCAAATTCAATTGCAATAGCCATGGCAAGAAAAAAAATCTATAAAGCCTCGGGAATCAGGTGGGTGGGTAGTCGATGTTGTAGTGCAGGCCGATGCTTTGTTTGCGGCGCATGGCGCAGTCGACGATCAGTTCGGCGACCACGATCAGATGGCGCAATTCGATGAAATTGCGGTTGACCCGGTGTCTGGCGTAGTAATCGTTGATTTCGACCTTCAGCATATCGATGCGGGCTTTGGCTCGCCGCAGGCGCTCGTCGCTGCGCACGATGCCGACGTAGTTCCACATCACTCGTCTGATTTCTTCCCAGTTGTGCAGCAGCAGAACTTCTTCGCGGGCCTGATCGACCCGGCTGTCATCCCATTCGGGCACGGGCTCAATCCTGTCGTTTTCTTTCAGCAGGCCGGTGATATGCCTGGCAGACGAGGCGCCAAAAACGAGGCATTCGAGCAGCGAATTGCTGGCGAGGCGGTTGGCACCATGCAGGCCGGTGCAGCTGGCTTCGCCGATCGCGTAAAGCCTTGGTACATCGGTGCAGCCGTTGAGGTCGACCTTGAGGCCGCCACAGGTGTAATGGGCTGCCGGCACGACCGGAATTGGTTCGCTGGTGATATCGATGCCGAATTCGAGACACTTTTGATAGATGCCCGGAAAATGTGAGCGCACAAATTCAGATGGCTTGTGCGAAATGTCGAGAAACACATTTCTGATGCCGAGGCGTTTCATTTCGTAGTCTATGGCCCGCGCGACTATATCGCGCGGTGCCAGTTCGGCGCGCTCATCGTGGGCGGGCATGAAGCGGGTGCCATCTGGCAGCAGCAGTTTCGCGCCTTCGCCACGCATGGCTTCGGTAATCAGAAAAGAACCGGCCTGTGGGTGGTACAGGCAGGTCGGGTGAAACTGGTTGAATTCGAGATTTTCGACCTGGCAGCCGGCCCGGTAGCCCATGGCTATGCCATCGCCGCTCGAAACCGACGGGTTGCTCGAATAAAGATAGACACGACTGGCGCCGCCGGTGGCGATGACCGTCGCTTTTGCCGAAAATGAATCGACGCGGTCGGCATCGATGTTGTAAATGTAGGCGCCACAGCACTGACCGTGCTTTTTATAGAGATCGACCGCAATGTGGTTTTCAAATATTCTGACGTTCGAGCGCTTTTTAACTGCGGTGACAAGTGTTTCTTCGAGATCTTTGCCGGTAGAATCGGCAGAATGTACGATGCGGCGATGCGAATGCCCGCCTTCGCGGGTCAGATGATATGGGTAACCACCCTCTTCATGGGCGGGGGTAAACCTGATGCCGAGGTCGATCAGCCATCTGATACATTCAGGCGCATTTTCAACGGTGAATTTTACCGCTTCGGGGTCGCAGATTCCGGCTCCGGCAATCATTGTGTCCTGAATATGGCCGGCAAAGCTGTCGTCAGATTCAAGAACGGCGGCAATGCCTCCTTGAGCGTAGTTAGTCGAGTTTTCGTGCAGTTCATCCTTGCAGATGACAGCGATCGAAAGGCCAGGGTCGAGTCTGAGTGCCAGACTGAGCCCTGCGGCGCCGCTTCCGAGAATCAGAACGTCAAAATTGTGCAGCATGTGCTGATTTCCTTATTTGATGCGCATATCGAAGCGCATCGACAGGTTGATTGCCTTGATATGTTTGGTGAGCGAACCTACTGATACGAAATCGACGCCTGTTGCCCCGATGTAGGCAATATTGCCAAGGTTAACATCGCCCGAGACTTCGAGTTTGACGCGGCCGGCATTTATTTCGACAGCTTCTCTGACGCGTTCGAGCGGAAAATTATCGAGCATGACGATGTCTGCCTTTGCCGCAATAGCTTCTTTGAGGCCTTCGATATTTTCGACTTCGATTTCGACGCTGCGGTCAGGCGCAATTTCGCGGGCGGCATGCACCGCTTCGGTAATAGAACCGCAGGCAGCGATATGGTTTTCCTTGATAAGAAAAGCATCATACAGACCCATGCGATGATTGCAGCCACCGCCACACTTAACAGCATACTTTTCGGCCAGTCTGAGCCCTGGTATTGTTTTGCGCGTGTCGAGCAACCGGGTCGGAGTACCGGCAAGTTTTTTCGCAAACATGCTGGTAACGGTGGCGACTCCAGACAGGGTCTGCAGAAAGTTCAGGGCGGTTCTTTCGCCGGTCAGCAGACTGCGGGCGTTGCCTTCGAGCGTGTAAAGAACGCAGTCGGCTTCGACAGTGTCGCCATCCTTATAATTCCAGGTGATCTGAACTTCAGGGTCGAGCTGGCGAAAAACCTCGTTAACCCAGGCACTGCCGCAGAGAACCATATCTTCGCGGGTGATGACCCTGGCGCTGGCACTGCGTTTTGCCGGTATAAGCTGGGCGGTCAGATCTTTCTGACCCTGCAGATCTTCAAACAGGGCTATTTTAACGGTTTCGACAATGTTTTTTTCGAGGTTCATGATTTTCTCAACTGTGTTTCTTTCTGAATTCAAGCATGCGGGAAAGGGGCAACAGGGCTTTTTCTATTATTTCCGGCGCGAGTCTGATCTCGCCGCTGCATTTTTTCAGGGCATCTCGAAGGTTCTGCAGGTTATTCATTTTCATCCATGGGCAGTTGCCCTCGCATTGATAAAGCTCGCTCGGAGCTTTTGTCGGGGCGACGATGAAGGTTTTGTCGGGGCAGGCCTGCTGCATTTTGTAGAAAATACCCGATTCGGTGGCGACAATAAACTTCTTTGCCGGTCTCGTTTTACTGGCCTGCAGCAACTGCGAGGTCGAGCCGGTTACATCGGCCAGGGCGATCACTTCTGGTTGCGATTCCGGGTGTACCAGCAGTTCGGCATCAGGGTTGGCGGCTTTGAGAGCCTTGATTTTGTCGGCGTCAAATTCGACGTGTACGATGCAGCAGGCGTTCCAGAGAAGCATGTCGGCACCGGTGCGGCGCTGAATATAGTCGCCGAGATAGCGGTCGGGGGCCCAGATGATCTTTTTGCCTTCACCGGCAAGGTATTTTACCACGTCGACGGCAATACTTGAGGTGACGGTCCAGTCGGCAAGGGCTTTGATTTCGGCTGAAGTATTGGCGTAAACAACCACGACACGGTCAGGGTTGGCGGCGCAGAACTTTTTGAATTCTTCCGGTTCACAGCCAAGATCGAGCGAGCATTCTGCTGCCAGGTCTGGCATCAATACGGTTTTTTCCGGGCTGAGAATTTTCGCCGATTCGCCCATGAAGCGCACGCCGGCCACCAGCAGAGTTTTTGCGGCATGTTCGGCACCAAACCTTGCCATTTCGAGTGAATCGCCGATAAAGCCGCCGGTTTCCTCGGCAAGTTTCTGAATCAGCGGGTCGGTGTAGTAGTGGGCAATGATGACGGCATTCTTTTGTTTGAGCAGTTCTTTTATTTCAGTGACAAGCAGATGGTTTTCCCGGTCAGAAAGTTTTTCGGGAGCCTTTGCCGGCAGGTGTTTTTGAATTTTCCGGTTGAATTCCTGATTTTCCATACAACCCTCTTGTTTCAAGTTTTGCATATATTATCACAACTCAATGAGTGCCTGCTGCCAATATAAACAGCTTGAAACTCGTGAATTACCATTGCAATGTCAGCATTGAACATGCACAATCAAGACTTTCCACGTCGTTTCCTCGAAGGCATTGATCAAAGCTGTCATATA
Organism: uncultured bacterium; assembly: GCA_964522035.1. Taxonomy (GTDB): domain Bacteria; phylum Muiribacteriota; class Ozemobacteria; order Ozemobacterales; family Ozemobacteraceae; genus Rifleibacterium. The sequence continues at coordinate 3,772 of CAZFUG010000157.1, read as the reverse complement.
TTGAGATTTCCGACGCGGGAACGACGGCATAGCATGCTATTCTTATGTGACAGTGGGCTAGCTGCATTTTTTATGCGGTGGTCAAAAAACCTGTTTTCTGCGGCGTTTCAGCCATATTATGACGATCAGGCCCAGTGATGCGACGGTTATGCCGGGCCAGATCCACAGCGATGGACCTTTTGTGTTTATTATGCGTTTGCCAAAAGAGCGGTAATAATCAGGAATGACCGGCAGGCCGGTGCTGTCAGTGGCAAACAATGCCGTAAAATCTATTGCTGCCTGCCAGAGTTTGTATTCGCGACCATTCTTTCTTATGATTGTCTGATCGAGCTCGACTGGCAGGCCATTTTTGTCTTTCAGCACAATATTGAGCTTTGGCAGCTTTTTTCCGATCATCGGAAGATAAGAGGCCATGTAATGCGTCATTGCAACATGGTATAGCCGCTGTGGATCAGATTTTATCGGTTCATATTGTGTTTCGTCCTGCATTCCGCTGCCGGTAAATCTTTCTGCCGCAAGAATCGAGCGATATGCCGGTAATGGTTTGTTCAGCCATGGAATATTGAACCAGACGGCCCGATCAGGGTCGACCCGGTAGCGCAGACCTGAGAACTGAAGGAAGTAGATATCGTTCCAGATTATTGGCAGAAGGGTTGCAACTTCGAGCATATTGAGAATTTCGGCACCGGTCAGGTAGAATGAAACCAGCGGGTAGCCGGGCTGCATATCCTGGCCGGCACCGAGACTGCAGGTGGTGACCAGATCGAACAGGGTTATTTCACCCTCTTTGCCTGGCAAGGACGAAGGTATCAGGTCGCCTCTGATGATGCCGTTGGCATGCATCGCAAAATCTACCTTTTCGCCGGTTTCAGCAGCTGCAGAAAATCTGATGGCATCGGTTATAAAGTTGCCAATCGCGGTTTCGCAGAGGCGCTGGTGTTTGACGATGGGGTAGGGGAGTCTGGCGACCGGCAGAGACAGATCGGCTGTTTTTCCGTCGGTGAACGATGCCACCTGCTGATTCAGAAGGCTGAAATAATCGTCGACTTTTTTTGCACAATCACTGTTTTCAGCGATTGTGCTGTCAAGATTTCTCAGAAAAGGGGTGCCGGTCTGTTGATTTCTCGTTTTAACCTGTCCGCTGGAACGGTCGAACGTCAGTTCGAGGCAGCCGATTGACTGCAGATACGAACCGCTGTGCATCAGAAGAGTGTTACCGATTTGCCGTGGCTTCTCAAGCGCGATATGATCGTGGCCTCCGAGAATCAGGTGAATACCTGGTACCGCTTTTGCCAGATCAACGTCTTCATAATAACCGGCGTGAGACAGGGCTATTATTATTTCAGCGCCGGCAGCTTTCAAACTGGCGGTTTCGCTGGCTGCAGCGGCATGCTGATCTGAAAAATCGAGCGGTTTTGCCAGTGGCGCCAGGCGATGCGCGCCCTTTCCGAAAATTGCCATGATCCCGATCCTGAGGCCATTGTCGAGTTGCATGAGCATACGGGGTTTTATGTTCGCGAGCGTGATCGGGTGCGATGCGGGAGTGATGAGGTTCGAGCAGATGAGGGCCGGCCCGCGGGGTGGATTGAGAGCGGTCTGCATGAGTCGGGCAAGTATTTCTGGCCCATAGTCGAATTCATGGTTGCCGAGGGTGGTGGCATCGTAGCCAATCTGGCTCATCAGATCAATTTCAGGGGAATGTCCTTTCATGGTCAGCCAGGCGAAGGGAGTGCCGCCGATGAAGTCACCGGAAGAAAGCAGTAAGACAGGCTCGCTGGCTTTGTTAATGCGGAATTGCTCGACAAAAGTCGCCAGGCGGGCGAAACCTCCGAGGGCAGCGCATTTTTGCCCGGGTTGGTAATTTGAAAGTGGTGCAGGCCGCAGACTTGAATGTGCGTCGCTGGTGTGAAGAATGCTGAAATTAAGTTCTTCGCTTTTTCCGGCGGTGGCAAGCGCAAAGAGGAGAAAAATCGCAAACAGCAGCCGGATGGGCGGTTGTTTCATTTCTGGGGCGCTCTGTAACTTTCTTCGGGGTTTTCGCGATTATACTATTTTCAAGCGGTAAAGCCCAGACGATCAATTCTTTGTTATGGATCGCTGTTGCGGGACAGGCCTGTCGCAGGCATTTTCGTGCGGCTTTATATTTTAGAAAAGTTCCAGCAATACTCATTAAATACTCATTGGATTGTGAAATATATATCAAAAAGTGATTTCGTTCAGTCGGTTGTTTTTGTAAAATTACAGCTTCGATTTATCAGATGGTTTGTCTGTAGTTTTTGCCGAAAATTGCCGGAAGAGTTCGGTGGCGGTGGTTTTTCGCGCTGCGCTCTGGTATATTTGCAGCTTCGGTACACCTGCTTTCTGGTTTTATCGATTATTCTGCCTGGTCGCGAAAGGTGATCTGTTTGTGATGGAAATCTTTCATGCCTTTGTTAATGATATCAACACGGTTCTCTGGTCGTATGTTCTGATCTATCTGCTGCTGTCTGCTGGCATTTTCTTTTCTATCCGTCTTCGCTTCATGCAGTTTCGTAATCTGAAGCGTGCCTGTCAGGTTGCGTTTGCCAAGGCCGAACCGGGTCAGATTTCGTCGTTTCAGGCTTTTGCAACTGGCCTGGCCAGCAGGGTAGGGACCGGCAACATTGCCGGAGTTGCTACAGCGATCAGTGTTGGGGGGCCGGGGGCGGTGTTCTGGATGTGGGTGACGGCGCTGGTTGGCATGGCATCTGCATTTGTCGAAGCGACTCTGGCTCAGATCTTCAAGGTGCGCAACGAAGACGGTACTTTTCGTGGCGGGCCGGCCTATTACATAGAGCAGGGACTGGGTTCAAGATTCTGGGGCGTTGTTTTTGCCCTGAGTCTGCTTCTGGTTTTCGGGCTGGCTTTCAATGCCGTGCAGAGCAATTCGATCAGTGACGCGTTTGCCAATGCTTTCGGAATCGACAGATATTTAACCGGAATTTTTGTGGTTCTGGGTTCAGGTCTGATAATTTTTGGTGGTGCCAGACGTATTGGGCGTGCGGCAGAGATTCTCGTGCCGTTCATGGCCTTTATTTATCTTATTGTGGCATTTTATGCCGTTTTAACGAATCTGGGTAAAGTGCCAGAAGTTGTCTGGCTGATTTTTTCAGCAGCTTTCACGCCAGAGGCAGTTCTTGGCGGTGGAGCAGGTGCCAGTCTGAGGGCTGCCATGGAAATGGGAATAAAGCGTGGACTGTTCTCCAATGAGGCCGGCATGGGTTCGGCTCCGAATGCTGCCGCGTCGGCATCGACTGCGCACCCAGTCAATCAGGGGTTGCTGCAGATGCTTGGTGTTTTTATCGATACAATAGTCATCTGCAGCGCCACTGCGTTTATCATACTGTTGTCAGACAGGTATATTCCGGGCGGAGCAGTTAAGGGGGCGGCGCTGACGCAGTCTGCTGTGGAATATCATGTGGGCGCATGGGGCTCTTCGTTTATGGCGATTTTTCTTTTTGCCTTCACGTCAATTATTGGTAATTACGCCTATGCTGAGAGCAATATTCACTATATCAGGCATGATAACAGGTTTCAGCTGGTCTTCAGGCTGATGGTTCTTGGCATGGTGATGTTCGGATCGGTCGGAAGCCTGCCACTGGTATGGGATATGGCCGATGCGAGCATGGGTTTTATGGCTATCATAAACCTTTTTGCTATTCTGTTGCTGACAAGATATTCGGTTTCGGCTTGGCATGATTACCGGCATCAGCTGTAGTCTGGTAATGAGCAGGTTTTTAACAGTCATTGAGTT
>CAZFUG010000156.1:0-9912 GCA_964522035.1 uncultured bacterium | reverse complement strand
CTTCGCTCACAAGCTTACGAAAAAGCAATCCCGACTTCTCCCCGTGCCTTACCCACACAAAAACAGACTTTATTTATGCAACTATCAATAGAAGGCTTATTTTACCCCCAAAAACAGCGGTTTAAGATTTTGGTGGTACAGAAAAGTCAAAACCGCCACGCGATTTTGACCGATTGGTTGTGCTTGAAGGACTTACTCTGCCTGGATATTTGAGGTTGCAGCTAAAACTGACTTTCAAGTTGCTTAGTCAGACTGAATATTTGAAATCGTCAGGATGAAAGATCCAATGTTAATTGTTACAACTGCAGTTTTGTTAACAAGGTTGGTGTTTTCATCGGGCCAGGGAAAAGAAATGGTTTGATCTGACCAGCTAACACTGACACTATTTGGATCGATATTATAAGTTTTTTGAGTGCTGGTTAGATTGTTTGTTGCCGTCACTGATATACTTCTGAAAATGCTTGTATAGTCTTCTTTTATGCCAAAATGCCGACCATAAATTGAAAAAGTCTGATTGTTACTGATAACGGTGTTTCCAGATGGGTTCCATGAAGTTAATTCAGGAGCGGCGACAGAAAAACTGGTGTTGTTGATAGTGCGGTTATTGATGGTCATTTCGATGGTTTTCTGCCCGGCGGTGTTGAAGTCGGGAACCCGGACTCTGACCTGACTGTCTGACCAGCTTACTACCGGCGCCGAGCTGCCGCCAATTCTGACATAACTGGTATTCTGACTGCTGCCAAAACCCTGCCCGCTTATGGTAACAGTTGCGCCAACGTTGTCAGTCGTTGGGTCGACATAGGTTATCGATGGCAGTATCAGACTGAAGGTGCTGCTTACATAGGTGCTGCTGCTTCTCCAGACGGTGACGCCTATCTGGCCTGAACTCGACTGTGAAAGAGTTAGATTGGTCGGAACCGTACAGGTGATGCTGGTGTCGCTCCAGTTCGAAACAACGGCTGTCAGGTAATTGCTCTGTTGTGACAGATCATAGAAGGTTACATAAGCGCCTGAAATCTGTGAAGTGCCAAATCCCTGGCCGCTGATGGTCACAACTGTGCCCGGGTTGCCGCTCGATGGGCTGATGTTGAAGATGCGCATATTGCTGCTGGTATTAACAGGGGCACTCGAGGTGATATTATTAACAGTTACTCTGAATTTTGTGGCATCGACGACAGCAAAAGGAACGGTAACCAAAATCTGGGAGTCGATCCAGGTTGTTGTACTGTAGACTTGACCGTCATAGGTCACATAGCTCGAAGGCGACTGAGAACCGAAGCCAACGCCAGAAATAGTGGCTACCGTGGAGTTAGACGTACTCTCGGTAGTTATGTTGCTGATAGTCGGGGCCGTAACAATCACTGTCGGTTTAGTGCTGCTTCCACCGCCGCCACCGCAGCCGACTGTCAGAACACTGATGATTAAAAGACAGGCAATGATTAGATTTTTCATAGTCCTGATTATAAGAACGCTTTAAAAAAGCGTCAATGGTACACTGCCCGGTTTTGGGGCATCATGATGACTTTACTGTCGCATGTGTGGCATTTATGACACAGTTAACGATTGTAAAAGCCGGTTATATGGTACATTTCGCGGGCGAACAACGATCAAAAAGTAACCATTTTAAGCTATCTGTCAATGCAATCCTGAGTTGCTTTAAATTTCTGGCATGCAACTTGCGTTAATGTTTCACGTGTAACCGTGACGATATCGTGCTCGCCCCGATCAGCTTTCGGCAGCTCACGCTAAGTCTGATAACTTCAGCGGCCTGGCCTGTCGTTTAACATTGATCGGTCTGATCGATGATGTCGGCTCCCGGAAACCTTGTCTGTGTCTTTTTTGTCTCAAAATCACAATTTAACAGGTTTCTGTTGCTGCCTGGCAGCAAACATGAAAAGGAGTCCATCATGTACAAGATTCAATTCATCGGCGTCGGAAGTGCCTTTACTACCCGCGAATACTACCAGTCCAATGCTCTCGTCATTGCCCCTTCAGGTAAAAAACTGCTGATCGACTGCGGCACTCATGCCCAGTTCGCCCTTGAAGAGCTCGGTATCAACAACAGCAATCTCGGCAAAGAGATCGATGGTGTCTACATCTCGCATCTGCATGCCGACCACATCGGCTCGCTCGAGTGGCTGGCCCTGGTGACCTACTTCAACCCCGCCTTTCCGAGACCTAAACTGTTCGGCATTCAGTCACTGATGTCTGACCTGTGGAACAAAAGCCTGCGCGGCGGCCTCGAAACCCTCGAAGGGAAGATCGCGAACCTTACCGACTACTTCGAATGCCACCCGGTGCGTATCAACAATTCATTCGTCTGGGAAAACATTCGCTTTACCCCGGTACAGACCGTGCATGTCGTCAGTGGCATGCAGATTCAGCACAGCTACGGCCTGATGATTCAGGAAATCGGCTCTGACCATCGGGTCTTTCTGACCACCGATACTCAGTTTGCCCCCTACCAGATGCGCAAATTCTACGATCAGGCCGACCTGATTCTGCATGACTGCGAAACCGCGCCGTTCAAGTCTGGCGTTCACGCTCATTACGACGATCTCAACGGCCTGCCCGAAAAGGTGAAAGCCAAAATGTGGCTCTATCACTACCAGCCGAAACCACCGCAGGACGCTGTTAAAGACGGTTTCCTCGGCTTTGCGAAAAAAGCCCAGATACTGGTGATTGAAGAGAAAGAGAGCGAGTCGGGCAATAAACCCGCCGAAGCTCAGGCCGCTTAAACAGAATTGCCGCATTGCCCTCAGCACCGTGGCTCCATGTGTGGGTCACGGTGTTTTTTTCTGGCGATTTTTATAGACTGTCTTCCCCATCTGGACAGATGACCTGGTAATTCATATGATTGTACAGATAAGGAATAACAAAATATGAAAAATAACCGTCTGTCAGTTGTGATTTGCCTGCTTCTGATCTTTTCGTCGGTTCAGCTTTGGGCCGCTGGTTCGCTTGATTCTGCTTACCAGAGCTATGTTTCTGCCTATAAAAAATACCAGAACGCTGTTTCAGCCAATCTCAGCAAATCCGAAATCGACGCGGCTCTCTCTGAATATCGCAGTGCCAGATCTGCTTACGAAGCTTTTCTAAATAAAAGTTCAGCTGCCGATGCAACTGAAAAGCAGCCAGAAAGTCAGATTTCTGATTTAAATCCCGGCTCGGCAGGCGCTGATGATTCTGAAGAGGTCGGCAGTTCTGATTCTGACAGAAGCCTGGCAGCCCTTATCGCTGCTCTGCCAGCCGAAATCAAACCTTTGATAGAAACCCTTAAAAGCACAAACTCAAAAACAGAAGCCACTGAAATCGTGGCCAGCATCGAGAATTATCTCGAAGCGCGGCCGCAGTCGAGCCATAAAGCTCTTCTGCAGTATGAAATGGCTTCAGCGCTTGACCGCCTTGCTATTGACGTTAAAAAAGCCGAACAGCTGTTCACCGAAGTCAGCAAAAATTCTGCCGACAAAAAGGTCGCCGGCTGGGGTGGTCTGGCTCTCAATTATTTAAAGGCAAAGCAATACAAGGCACAGTGGAGCCAGGCAATGGCCGGCAAGTTTGCCGAGATGACCAATGCTTTCAATCGCTATAACAGCTCGAGCTGGCTGGCTTTTCCGGTTAAGGCGGTCAGAGGCTCGGTTTACCTGGCAAAATCCGTTTCATATATAAATACTCAGAATAAACACGAAGATTTTCTGCTGGCATTTGAATCGGCTCAGGCGCCTTTCGTCAGCAATGTCGAGACGGTTTTTGCTCAGTATCAGGCAACCAGAAGTGAGCCTGAGAATAACGCCAGAATCAGACTCATCTATAACAATTATCAGTCATGGTATGCGCGCTGGAAAGTCATGAGCGAAGCCCGCCAGAGCCTTGACATTCAGTATTTTATTATCGAAAACGATGCTTTCGGGTTGGGTCTGCTCGGAATGGTTCTCAAAAAGGCCAGAGAAGGCGTAAAAATCAGACTGATGGTCGATGTGCGCGGCTCTAACAAGCTCAGCCTGAAGGTGATGGCCAAAGGTTATCTTGAAGAACTCGCAAAGCTTCCGAATGTTAAGGTAAAGGTCTATAATCCGTTTCAGTCGAGCCTGATAGGCGCTATAACCGATTTCCGCCGTGTTATTTCGAGCAATCACGACAAGATTCTTATTGCCGACGGCAGATATGCGATTATCGGTGGCCGTAACATTGCAGACGAATACCTGGTCGACGCGATCGATGACGCAAAAGCCTGGCGCGATACCGATGTGCTGATTGACAGTGAGACGGTTGCATCACAACTGCAGACTGCCTTCGAAGAGGAATTCAACATTCTTAAAGCCTTTGAAATCGGCAAGTCGCTGCTTGGCATGACCGGCTATCGAACTCTGCAGATGGAGATAGGCTATGCCGCCATGGATGCAGCGCTTAATCTGCGTGGCCCTATTCAGGTGACAAAGCGATTCAGCAGTGAGGCCGTAATCGTTAAAAAGCTTAACGATCAGTTGAGCGGGTATAAGAATATGACGGGCTTTAACGATTTTGAGCTGTCTGAAAAATCACACCGCTGCCCGGTGCATATTCTCGACAGCAATTCGATTTCCGGGCCACGCAATGATATTACCGAAAATATCGTCAGATACATCGACGGCAGCCGCCGCGAGATAATTATTCAGAACCCTTACGTTGTTCTCACTCCCAGGGCTGAAGCAGCTCTTAAACGTGCTGCCCGCCGAAAGGTGCCGATTCTGGTTCATACCAACAGCCCGCAGACTTCAGACAGTTTTCCGACCGAAGCGATGCTTTACCGCGACTGGCGGAGCATTCTGCGTGATATGCCGACGATGCGCATCTTCGCCAGGGTGAACGAGGGTCAGCTGCATGGCAAAAACTTTGTTTTCGACCGCAAAATCGGGGTGGTTGGCACCTATAACTTTGATTTTCTCAGCGAAAAGGTGAATTCTGAGGTGGTGGCGGCCGTTAAATCGCGGGAATTCGCCACTGAACTGCGCAATGAAGTGGTTTTCGATATCGGCAAATCTGTCGAGTATCATCTAGCTACCGCAGATAAGGCTGAATTTGGCCCAGGTAATGTCGAGAATCCTCAGAAAATGTGGTTGATCAAGTTTCTTTCCAAGATGGGCTGGCTTAAGCCTCTATTTTAAAAGTAACTTCATGGCCAAAACAAAGCGCCGTGACCGAAATTATCGGTCACGGCGCTTTGTTTAAGCAGTCAGTTTATTTTACGACAAAGCTGATCATGCGCTTCGGAACATAGATGAACTTGATGATCTGGGTGCCTTCGAGATACTTCTGCACCTTTTCGCTGGCTTCGGCGGCTTTACGGGCCCCGGCTTCGTCGATGTCGGCAGGCAGTTCGATCTGGTCGCGCAGCTTGCCGTTAACCTGAACCGGCAGCGTCACGGTCGATTCGATCAGGGCCTTTTCATCCCAGGTCGGCCATTTCTGCTGATGCACCGAACCCTTGAAACCGACGGTTTCCCAGAGTTCTTCGGCCATGAACGGGGTGATGGTGGCCATCAGCTTCAGCATGTTCTGAATCACTTCTTTCCAGAGTGCGGTTTTCGGCAGGCTGGTCTTTTTGACCGCATCGGCCATGGCGTTGGTCAGTTCCATGAGGCGGGCGATGGCGGTGTTGAAGCTGAAATTTTCGATATCATTGCTGACCGCCTTGATAGTGCGGTGCATGATGCGGTTGAGATCATCGGCTTCTTTGCCTTCGGCCTTTTCGTTGCCGCCCGGGTTTTCGCTGATCAGGTCGAACACACGGTTAACGAAGCGGTTCATACCGCGCACGCCTTCGTCTGACCATGAAACTTCGAGTTCGAAGGTGCCCAGGAACAGAATGAAAGCGCGCAGTGTGTCAGCACCGTATTTTTCGACGATTTCGTCGGGGGTGATGACGTTGTTTTTCGATTTGCTCATCTTCGTGCCGTCAGCGGCCAGCATCATGCCCTGGTTGCGCAGTTTCATGAATGGCTCGATGAACGGAACCAGGCCGGCATCATACATGACCTTTGTCCAGAAACGGGCGTAGAGCAGGTGCATTACCGCATGCTCGGCGCCGCCGACATAGAGATCGACCGGGGCCCAGAACTTTACCGCATCGGCGTCAAATGGTGCCGTATTGAGCTTCGGGTTGATGAAGCGCAGAAAATACCATGATGAGCAGGCGAAGCCGTCCATTGTGTCAGTTTCGCGGCGGGCCGGCTTGCCACATTTCGGGCAGCTGGTGTTGACCCACGCGTCGATGAAAGCGAGGGGCGATTTTCCGTCTGAACCGGGCTTGAATTCTTTTATTTCCGGCAGTTTTATCGGCAGCTGATCTTCGGGAACCGGTACAGCGCCGCAGCAGTCGCAGTGAATTATCGGGATCGGAGCGCCCCAGTAGCGCTGCCGTGAAATCAGCCAGTCGCGAAGCTTGTAGTTGATGCGGCCGGTACCGAGTTTCTTTTCACCCAGCCAGGCAATCATTTTTTCGATTGCCTGTTCGCTGGTCAGGCCGTTGAACTGGCCTGAATTGATCAGAATGCCGTATTCGGTAAAGGCAGCCTTGAGGTCGCCCTGGGCCTTGCCGGCCGGGGTTATGACTTCTTTGACCGGCAGATTGTATTTCTTTGCGAAAGCGAAGTCGCGCTCGTCGTGCGCCGGCACTGCCATGACCGCGCCGGTGCCGTAGCCATAGAGAACATAGTCGCCGATGAATACTGGCACTTTTTCGCCGTTGAACGGGTTGATGGCGAAACCGCCGAGGTTGACACCGGTCTTTTCTTTTTCGGTCGACAGGCGATCGATTTCTGACTTTTTGCGTGAATCGCTGATGTAAGCTTCGACCGCTGCCTTGTTGTTGGGGTGTGTCAGCTTTTCTACGAGCGGGTGTTCGGGAGCGAGCGTCATGAATGTCACACCAAAAATAGTGTCGACGCGGGTGGTGAAAATCGGAATATCGTATTCTTCACCACTGACAGGGTTGATGCCCCTGAAGTTGACTTCGGCGCCCATGCTTTTGCCGATCCAGTTTTCCTGCATTTTTTTGATGCGATCGGGCCAGTCGACGGTTTTGAGATCGTCGATGAGGCGGTCAGCATATTCGGTGATTTTGAAGAACCACTGATTGAGGTCTTTCTTTTCGACCTGTGATTCACAGCGCCAGCACTGGCCCTGTTCGACCTGTTCGTTGGCGAGAATCGTGCGGCATTCAGGGCACCACCACTGGGCGCCGGTGGCCTTGTAGGCGAGGCCGCGCTTGTGGAGCAGCAGGAAAAACCACTGGGTCCAGCGGTAGTAGTCGGGGTCGGTAGAATTGATTTCGCGTTCCCAGTCGTAGCCGCATTCTGCCAGGGTCAGCTGGCGGCGGTAGTTATTGGCATTTTTTTCGGTGGTGAGCGCCGGATGAACGCCCATTTTGATCGCAAAGTTTTCGGCCGGCAGACCGAAGGCATCCCAGCCCATCGGGTGCAGCACGTTGAAACCCTGCATGCGTTTCATGCGGGAAATAACATCAGTCGGCACGTAATTGCGCAGATGTCCTACCGAAAGACCGTTGCCTGACGGGTAGGGAAAGAAGTCGAGGCAGTAGAACTTCGGGCGGCTGCGGTCATCAGAGGTTTTGTAAAGCCCCATTTCGCGCCACTTCGGCTGCCATTTGGCCTGAACTTTCTGCGGATCGTATTTTTCTGCCATGTCGATGTTGCTCCATATCTTGAATTGTCAGGCCTCATGATAGTTTCAGCACCCCGCAAAGTCAATACTGAATCAGGAACCGGCGCGGTTGAATAATAGGACGGGCCGATTCTGCAATTTTGCTGAGCCTGTGTATTGTTTTTCACGCTTGTATTCAAAGTTGATAAGCTTGAATTCAAGCCCTTGTCGATAAGGTTCCCGCTGACAGGGAAACTTAAATGGGCTCAAAAAAAACAGGCTCCCGTGTTTGCGGGAGCCGGCCTGTTGTTTCTGATAAAAGATCGAAATGCTGTTAATCAGCTTTTCAGGCGGTTGATTACCTCGTCGCGACCGAGAACGTCGAGAATGCCGACCAGTTCAGGACCGTGGCAGGAGCCGGTGATTTTCACGCGGATCGGCATGAACAGATCTTTGCCTTTGGCTTCGGCGGTTTTGCCGGCGGCCTTGATGGCTGCATTGTAACCGTCGCGCACCCATTCGCATTTTGTGAATTCTTCAGCGAGTGCCGCAAACAGCGCTTTTGACTTGTCGGTGGCGACCATGGCGGCCGCCTCTTCGTTTTCGGGCGGGCTGGCGCGCAGCACTGATTCGGCAACCGGGCCGGCGTCGGTGAGCACGTTCATCTTGATCTGAATCAGCTCGACGAGCTTGCGCAGAATTTCGGGGTTGTCGAGGCGGCGATCGTCGGGCAGAGCGTTTTTAAGAAATGGCTCGACGAGGGGCACGAGCTTTTCGACCGGCAGGGCGCGCAGATGCTGCCCGTTCATCCAAATCAGCTTGTTATGATCGAAAACGCCGGGAGATTTGCTGATGCGTTCGAGGGTGAAGCATTCGATCAATTCTTCGACGCTGTAGATTTCGCGGTCGTTGCCTTCGTTCCAGCCGAGCAGGGCGAGAAAGTTGATCAGAGCTTCGCGCAGAAAACCATCGATGGCGTACTGGCCAACGGCGGTTGCACCGTGGCGCTTCGACAGTTTCGACTTGTCTTCGCCGAGAATCAGCGAGGCGTGGCCGAAGACCGGCGGTTTGATGCCGAGTGCTTCATAAAGAATCAACTGGCGATGCGTGTTGGTAAGGTGTTCTTCGGCTCTGACGACATGACTGATCTGCATGTCGGCATCGTCGACGACGACGCAGAAATTGTAGACCGGCATGCCGCTCGAACGCAGAATGATGAAGTCTCCGAGGGTTTCGGCTTTCCATTCGACGCGGCCGCGCACGAGATCTTCGAGCACGTAGTCTTTTTCGGGCACTTTGACTCTGATAACATGCGGCTCACCGGCGGCGACGCGGCGGTCGACCTCTTCTTTGCCGAGGCGGCGGCAGGTGCCGTCGTAGTGAACCGAGCGGTGTTCTTCTTCGGCCTTCTGACGTTTGGCTTCGAGGTCTTCCTCTGAGCAGAAGCACGGGTAAGCTGCGCCGTTGGCGACCAGGCGCCGGGCGTATTCCTGATAGATGTGCAGGCGCTGTGACTGGTAATATGGGCCGTGCGGGCCGCCGACTTCGGGGCCTTCATCCCAGGTGAGGCCGAGCCACTTCATGTCGCGCAGCAGTCCGTCTACCGATTCCTGGGTCGAGCGCTCGACATCGGTGTCTTCGATGCGCAGAATGAACTTGCCGCCGGTCTTTCTGGCGTAGAGCCAGTTGAAAAGAGCGGTGCGGGCGCCGCCGACGTGCAGATAACCGGTTGGAGATGGAGCAAAGCGGACACGAACCTGCTGTGACATTAAATGATGTTACTCCCCATGAAAATTTGCTCGTTGCCGTTCGAAAGGGCATGGCCACAACGGCCGAATGCGGCAACGGCGATTCTTCCCTCGCCCCTGACGATAGCGACCTTGAAGCCGCCGCCGAGCCCGGGGTTGATGGTGTAGCACTGACTGAAAATGTCTCTGACAGCGTTGCTGACCGAGAACTTCTCACGTGAATCTTCTTTGATGACCGAACGGGCGATCGCGGCAACAATTGTGGCCTCGCGCAGCTTGATCGGCAGCTTTTCAGCTGTGGCGCCGACCTGTGTGATCGCAGCGCGGTAGCCTTTGTTGTTGACCTTCTGCAGCCAGTATTCTTCTTGTTCGGGGTCTTTGGTCATGGCCAGATAAATGACGGCGCTCTCGGGCGTCAGCATCTGATCTTCATGATCTTCGACAAGGTCTTTGACGATGTCTTTGTAGGTAACGACACCGACGAGGTCGTCGTTGTTGTCGACGACCGGCAGTGCTTCAAGCT
>CAZFUG010000155.1:1432-9996 GCA_964522035.1 uncultured bacterium | reverse complement strand
GGCCGGCTTTCTGAACGGCAAATCGCCGATCAAATATATTCCGGCTTTCAATGCCTCATTGTTTCTGTCGGCCAGTGCCGAAGATGTTAAAGAGGCTATCAAGGCAGGTTACCCGGCCGGAACCGTTCTCGGCAGCGCTTTTGAAGATGATATGGCCGATGACGAACTGCGTATCGCCTTTGATTTTGACGGGGTTCTCGTCGATGATGAGGCCGAAAAGGTGTTCCAGGAAAGCCATGATATCGACCAGTTTCATGAATCCGAGTCGCGGCAGGCCGACAAGCCGCTCGACCCGGGCCCGCTGTTTAAACTTTTCAAGCAGTTGTCGGTGTTTCAGAAGTTCGATCGTCTGCAGGAACGCCGAATAAAGGGCTATAAAAGGTTTTTACGCATCGCCATCGTGACCGCCCGCAGTGCTCCGGCCCATGAACGCGCCATCAACACGCTGCGAAAATGGAAAATGCACATCGACGAAGCATTTTTTCTCGGTGGCATCGAGAAACGCAGAATTCTAGAAGTAATGCACCCGCATATTTTCTTTGATGACCAGATGGTGCACCTCAAATCGGCATCGGGCAAGAGCATTCCTTCTGTTCATATTCCGTTCGGCATTACCAATCTCGATAAGGCCTGAAGATGAGGTTTTGCCTCGAGCTCAAAACTTCAATAACCGAACAGTCGGCCGGTAAAACACTTATTGAATCGGTTGCAACGCGCTTTACCTACTGTGACCGCGCTGCCTGGCTCGACCGCATCGCCAGCGGTCAGTTGAAAGTTAATGGTCTGGAAGCCGCACCCGAGGTCATTCTCAACCCCGGTGATGAGCTGCAGTTCTGCATACCTGATTTTTACGAACGCGACCTCGACACCCGTTATCACAAGATCTGGGAAAACGAGAATCTGATTCTGGTCAGCAAGCCGGCCGACCTGCCGGTTCACGGCAATCATCGTTTCATTTTTCAGACAATGACCGCAATTCTGCGGCGTGATGAAGGGCTGCCAGACCTAAACCCGCTGCACCGGCTCGATCGCGAAACCAGTGGTCTGATGCTGTTCATGAAAAAGAATTTCACCAACCGCCGGTTAAGACGCGACCCTGGGCAGATTCTCAAAGAAAAGTTTTATCTGGCGGTTGTCGCCGGCAGTTTTCCGCAGCCGCGCGTCATGATCGATCAACCTCTCAAAGAGGCCGGTGAACCACCGGTGCGTTATAAAATGCTGCCGGCATCTGAAGGTGAGGGAAAAGCGGCGCGCAGCGAAGTTTTTCGCCTGGGTGTCAGCGACAACGAGAGCCTGCTGCTGGTACGGCTCGAAACCGGCCGCAAGCACCAGATAAGGGCGCATCTTGCGCATCTGGGTTACCCGCTGGTTGGTGACAAGCTCTACGCCAATGACGGGCTGTATTTTATCAAGCGCTGCAACGATCAGCTCAGCCCTGAAGATATCGAAGAAATGGGGGCGCCGCATCATCTGCTGCACGCTTATGCCTTATGGCTGCAGCTGCCGGTTGAAGGGCGGCAACTGTTCGTTTCTGAATTTTTTCCTGACGAGCTGGCGATGAGGCTGTCGCGTTTTGATGACTGGCGGGCGGCCGCTCAGGCAATTATTTCGTCATATTGAGGGCGAGAATGTAGTCATCCATGACAAAGCCGCCGCCGATATCGTTTACGGTGGGGCCTTCGTTGGCAAAGCCAAGCTTTTCGTAGGCCTGCAAAGCCAGCCTGTTGTTTTTATTCACCGTCAGGCTGATGCGTTTAAGGCAGTTGTCAGCCGCGACAGCTTTGACGAACTGCATGGCTCTGGCAGCCAGGCCGTGGCCGCGCATGCGCGATCTAACATAGAGCTTGCTGAGAAAAACTTCTGTCGGGCGCAGCTGAATTGCAAAATAACCTTCTGCGCTGCCGGCAAAATGAATGAGAAAATAGACGAGTTCGCCGTTGTCGATCTGGCTTGTTATCGCCTCAGGGCTCTGAAATCGGCCTATCATGTATTGTACCTGACCGGCGCCGATAATCGGAGTGTAGTGTTCCTGCCAGATTTCGGCTGCCAGTGCGGCGGTTGTCTGAATCTGTTCGCGGGTGACGACTCTGATAATCTCGATCATATCTGCTCTCCAGGCTCTGCCGGCACTGCCGGGCATGAATTATTCGCAGGTATGATAGCAATTTTCCCTGAAAAATACATTACAAAAGTTGTGCATGACAAAAAACAGCAAAAATCAAATACGGGTTTTGCAAGACCTGGCGCGGGTTTCAGCAGAACGGTTAAGATGAAAAGGTCGTTGGTCGCGTCGATGTCAGTTGCCCGGGTCGGTATTGGTATCCCAGATCAGGCCCGGAAAATCATTTTCTGAAAGGTATTTTTTGGCTTCTTCTTCTGATACGAAAGTTTTGATGACGTCAAAAACTCTGAACTGCTTTTCGCCGGCAATTTTAATTTCGATGACGGGCCGTTGAACGCGATCCTGATCGGGTGGGTCGATATCGAGCAGGTGCCAGCGCAGAACGTCTTTTTCGCGGCAGATCTGGCAATTCTCGGGGCCACGTTTGCAATGCGGTACACGCATTAATCTGGCCATATATCTGGGTCTGGCGGCAATCTGACCGGTATCGTCATCGATTGCGCCCATTTTCGGGATCTCATCGGCCTGGGCGGTTTCGGCCCGGTCATTTTTGACATATTCAAGAATACCCTGCAGCATGGCCTCCGCCATCAGTTTCTGATTCTGCGGTTCTTTGATAAAAGCGGCATCGGAAGCGTTGTTGAGGTAAACCATTTCAATAACGACGGCGGGAACCTGCGAGAAGATCGAACCGGTCAGCGCGCCCTGTTTTGCGCCGACGTAGGTGACAGAATCGGTTTTGATCGGGTTTAGATGCAGCTGTTGCTTGAGTGTGCCGGCAAGACCTTTCTGCATTGCTTCGGCCGCAGTGCGGCTTTTATCGATAACCGACTGTGACGGGCCGGTTACGCCATCGACTGTGCCCTGACGATCGGGGTAATATACCGTGCAGCCTGTGCCTTTACCTGAATCGCAATGCAGTCTGACCATTATGGCAGCACTTGCGGCATTGGCGATTTCTGCCCGCTGTCTATTGGTTACCATCAGGTCGACGCGATCTTTGGTTTTGATGGCTTTCAGACCGGCCTGATCATTTATGAGTTTTTCAAGCTTCAGGGCGACATCCCAGCAGATCTGCAGTTCGGTAAGGCCATGATGCGCGCAGCCATTGCTGGTTTCAGAAGGGTGCCCCGGGTCGACGACGATTGTTCTGTTCATTTTCTGAGTTCCTTCAATGCCAGTCTGCCCTTGTAATAAGCCTGGATTCAGCAAAAAAAGATTGAGAACCGCAATAAATGCAAAAGCGAGTTTTTCTACAGAAGCCCTGTTCATGAATTACCTCATTTTTGAACGATTCAGCCTGCAAAAAATACGGCCCGCATTTTTAAGTAACTTTTGCGCGGGCTTCTGACGTTTGTTTGTTCAATGCTGCCGTTTCTGATATTTATCCCATTCTTTCAGAAATGGTATGTCAGGTACATCGTTGACAATCACGCCAATTCCTCTGGTGTGCAGAGACTGGGCTTTCTGATCGGTTGGCAGGCATTCCTGCAGGGGAAAAGTCTGTATGGTCAGAAACTGCCGCGCCAGATTGTCGGTTTTTCCCTGGGTCTGTTTCTGATAATCAGCCGCATGCAGGGCTGTGTAGCCCAGCGAATCGACCATGTGCACCAGCATCGCAAGGTGAGCATTATGCTTCTGTTCTATTTTGCGGAGATATAGCGCCAGCTCGTGGGTCGCTGAAGCTACCTGGGAAAATTCATTGCGTTTCAGAAAACTGAAGACCTTTTTCTGAAAATCTTTCACCTTTGTACGGACAGAACTGATGGGTTCAGGCTTCATCGAGCTGTTAGATCGGGGCGCCTTTTCTTTGGGCGGTAAAGTGCTCATGGAAACGAGATCGCCAATGATTATGGGGACGCCCGCCTTTTGAAATCGGCGGGCCTGCAGATCGATATACCATGCTATGGGCAGATTCAGACGCTGCAAAAAGGCGATTTTGCGAAAAATAGGGTCTGAAAGGCCATCAGAACGTTTCGAGTAATACGGCATACGCGATTCGTGACTGCAGATCGCTTCATAAAGGTGTTCATACAAACCGCCGGCTACACCACATTCAAGGCCTAGATAAAGCCCGCGCAGCTGTTCGGAAGAAGAGCCATGAATGCGGCTGAATGTGTCTTTGATCAGAAGATTCTGAAAATCCTGTCTGATCAGGGCATGCTGCGGTTCCATTGCAATTTTTTCCAGCGCGTTTTTGGCTGTCAGCAGGGCAGTGCGCTCCTGATCATAGCTTCTTCTTGAATGAGCGTCTTTTGCAGATTGCAGGGCTGTGGCGAAAGGCGCAAAAACACCAAGTTCAGGTTCTTTGCTGCTGTTACAGACTTCTGCTGATTGAACAGAACCTGTTGTCAGGGTAAGCAACAGAGCAAACGCTATTCTCAGGCAGTATCGCTTCATTCTCAAATACTCCTCACTCATTGCACATCATTAATCAACGACAATTATAATACCAGCTTTCTGTTGTTTCAATATTTCAGAATCGACGGCACTAACTTTTAAATTCTGTAGGGAGAATGAGGTTTTTCATGAGCTGGATTTTGTGGCAATTATGCAGATTTGATTAAATGGACTTATAGGTTAGAATAGCTTGATATTTTGCTGAAGGAGAAGGATATGGCAGCAGAAAGCGGGGCGCACCGCTGGAAATTCTTTCGTTATGGCGGTCTTGATCAGGTCAGTCTTGAGACGGCAGAAGATTTAAGGTCGCTTGAACAGCTTGATCCGAAACTCTGGGCAGCTATGACCTGCCCGACGAACAATATAGAATTCGATCGAACGACCCTTGAATACATTGATTCAGACAAGGATCGTCGCATCAAGATACCTGAACTGCTTGCCGCATTGAAATGGGTCTGTTCAGTGGTGAAGAACCCAGAAGTGCTGATCAGGCCGGCTGAAGCCATGCCCCTTGATGTTATCAACCAGGAAACGGCTGAAGGCAAGGCTTTATATGCTTCGGCCCGGCAGATTCTCAACAATCTCGGCAAGAAACAGGAAACCGCTATCGGCCTGGCTGACCTCGCTGATACCAGAAAGATTTTTGCCGCGACCGCCTTTAATGGTGATGGCATTGTACCGGCTGAAATTTCTTCTGATGAAAAACTCCGTCAGGCGATTGCCGATATCATTGCATGTCTTGGCAGCGAAACAGATCGCAGTGGCCTGCCTGGTATTTCTCAGGCACTTCTTGAAAAATTTCTGGCTGAAGCTTCGGCTTATGTAAGCTGGCAGAAAATGGCTGAAGACAAAGCTGGCGAAATAATGTTTGCCGGTGCCGATACTCCGGCCCTTGCATCGGTTTATCTGGCCCTCAAGCCGCGTATCGATGATTACTTCGTCAGATGCCGTCTGGCAGCATATGACAGCAAATTTGCCGCCGCCAGTGCCGGTATCGAGAGCGAATACCTGGCGGTTCTTAAAAGAAGCCTTTCTAGTTCTACTCCTGAATTGAAAGAGTTGCCGCTGGCAGTCGTAAGCCCGGAAGGTGCATTGCCGCTGACCGTGAAAGTTAACCCGGCCTGGGCTGTTGAAGTAGATGAATTCGCTGCAAAGATAGCGAAACCTTATGCCGGAACCGCTGATAAATTGACCGAGTCTGGCTGGCTGGCCATCAAAAACCGTTTTGCCGCTTACGAAGCATGGCAGGCTAAAAAAGCCGGTGCTGCTGTAGAAAAGCTTGGACTGGCCAGAGTAAAGGAGTTTCTAGACAAAGAGATCGGCAAAAATCTCGGCGATCTGATTGCAAAAGACAAAGCGGTTGAGGCTGAATTCAACGCGATCAGCAATGTTGACCGCCTGTTGCGTTATTATCGCTTCATTTATCAGCTTTTGAGCAATTTTGTCGTTTTCAAAGACTTTTATGGCGGCAAAAACAAAGCTGTTTTTCAGGCCGGTACCCTGTTCATGGACAGCCGAAGCTGTGAGCTGGTCGTCAAGGTTGAAGATCTGGCAAAACACAGCGCCATGGCGGCTGCCTGCAATACCTTTCTGGTTTATTGTGACTGTGTGAGACAGGGCTCGTCAGAAAAAATGACGATCGCCGCAGCTTTCACCGATGGCGACTCAGACCAGCTGAGTCCTGGCCGCAACGGTCTTTTTGTCGACCGCGCCGGGAACTACTGGGATGCCACCATTGTTAAAATAATCGATCACCCGATCAGTATCAGGCAGGCTTTCTGGGCGCCATATAAGCGCCTGGGGCACATGATTCATGAGCAGATTGAAAAATTTGCCGCTTCAAAAGACAAATCGATGACCGATTCGCTTTCGACTTCAGTCAGCGAAACAGGCGCAAAAATTGAAGCTCCGAAGCCTGATGCTCCACCTCCGCCGCCGTTCGATGCGGGCAAATTTGCCGGGATTTTCGCAGCTATCGGGCTGGCTCTGGCTGCAATCGGCTCAGCCGTCGCCTCGGTTGTTTCTGGTTTCATGAGTCTTGCCTGGTGGCAGATGCCGCTGGCAGTTATTGGCATTCTGCTTCTCATTTCGGGGCCTTCAATGCTCATGGCCGCCCTTCGCCTGCGTCAGAGAAATCTTGGCGCGATTCTCGACGCTAACGGCTGGGCTGTGAATACCCGTGCCCAGATAAATATGGCCTTTGGCAAGACGCTGACAAAAATGGCCGAACTGCCTTCTGGCGCCATCAGATCTTTTGATGATCCCTTCGCCGAAAAGAAGACGCCATGGGGGCTCTATATCGCCCTGATTCTGGTTCTGGCGCTGCTGGTCGGCGCAATTGCCAGCCCGAAGATACGCGGCCGTGCCAAACTGGGTTTTAAAAGAATCGCGGGCCTGGAAATGAAAAAAAATGAAGATTGCAAGGCTGCACCTGTAGGCAAGGGCGATTGTAAGCCTGCATCAGAAGCTTCGACTGCCGCAGCTGCTCCGGCAAATCCGACAGCAGCTGTTGCTTCACCGACCGCCTCAACCGGGAACTGATTCTGCAGCTGATAAAAAACAGGACGTGTGTCGGAGAGACTTCGACGCACGTCTTTTTTATTGGTTCGGTTCGATTAAATGGCTTGCTTTTGCCCGGGGTTGCTGCTAAAAAAGGTCGATGTTGCGAAACTGGCGAATAATGTTGGTTATGTTATTGCTGATGCTGGTCTGCAGAGATGCAGGAGCCGGCGAAGAACTGACGTTCTGGAATTTCTGGGACCAGAAATTCATTCTGCCGGTAATCGAGCGTTTTGAGCGCGAAAACCCAGGTATAAAGATTCGCAGCGAGCAGATGAACTGGGGCAATGGCTTCGACAAGGTCGTGGTTGCAATGGCCAATGGTCGGGCGCCAGATATCTGCGAACTGGGCTCAACCTGGATGGGCCGCTTCATGGCTGAGGGGGCTCTGATTGATATTTCCAGTCATACAGCTGATCTGAGGCAGCAGTATCTGATGTGGGAAGCGGTGACCAGCAATGGCCGGGTCTTTGGTCTGCCATGGCTGGTAAGCACCAGGGTTTTGTTTTATAATCGCCAGCTGTTGCGTCAGGCTGGCCTGAACCCCGAAGAGCCACCGCAGACATGGGCCGAGTTGCTTACCGCTGCACGCATGATTCACGATCCGAAGTCGGGTGTTTATGGTTTTGGCATGAATGCCGGCGAAGGACATATTCTTTACAAAAAGTTCATGCCATTCGTCTGGGGAAACGGCGGCCGGATTCTCGACCCTGATGGTCGTTTCGTTTTTTCGGGCTCAGCAACCCGTGAGGCTCTTGAATTTTATCTGCAGCTGAAAGAATACAGTTACTGCGAAAAGCAGGATCTGCTCGATGAGGCATTTAAACTGGGCAAGCTCGGGCTGGCGATCTCAGGCTCATGGAATTTTGCCAGATACCCGATCGATGTTCCTCAACTCGATTTCGGCGTCGCCATGATTCCGCGCCCGGCCTTCGACAGAGGTGTTTCGACCTCTTTTCTCGGCGGTCAGGTTCTCACGCTTTTCAAAGGCTGTCGCAACCCAGAAGCTGCCGCCCGCTTTATTCGCTTTCTCGCGACCGCTTCAAATACCTTGCCGATTACCCGTGAGGCGATGGTCAGTTTCCCGGCCGATCAGATGGCCTATTCTGACTCATTTTTTCACGCCGACCCGAGAATGCAGGTTTTTGTCGAGCAGATGAAAACCGCTCGGCATCCGCCGGTAGTTTCGGCCTGGGTTGATATCGAAAAAATTATCAACGAAGCTGTCGAAAAGTGCATGTACGGTGCAGCGGCCGACAAGGTTCTGTCTGAAGCCAATGACAGATACCGAGAACTGGAGCAGAGACTGGCATTAAAGAAAGTTGCGGGCCGTTTTGCAGGCTCAGGGGCCGATCAGTCGGTTGTTTCCTCTGCGGTTTCTGGCAATTCTGGTTTATGGCAGCTTGTTGTGCTTTCGTTCTTTGCCGTGGCGATTCTGCTTTTTTCTGTTTATCTGTTGTATTTCAACCGGGGTGCAGCGGCC
>CAZFUG010000155.1:0-1422 GCA_964522035.1 uncultured bacterium | reverse complement strand
CCGGAGCATCTGCATTTTCATCTGAAAGTAAGGCCAGCCCGATTGAAAGGGGTCAGAGAACCTTATTGTTTCTGTCGCCCTGGCTGTTGACTTTTTTGCTTTTCTGGCTGTATCCGCTGGTTTTTTCTTTCATTCTGAGTTTCTGCAGTTATGACGCTTTTCACCCGGAATTGTTCAGATTCTCGGGCCTGCAGAATTACCTGAGATTGATTGGCGACCAGGATTTTGCAAGGGCTTTTCTCAACACTCTCATTTTTGTCGTGGCCACGACTCCGGTCACCACTGGGCTGGCTCTGGCCCTGGCCCTTCTGGTTAATTCTCTGAAGCGTGGCAGCGAGTTTTTCCGCTCGATTTTTTTTCTGCCTTCGATCATTTCGATCGTGGTCACTGCCACGATTTTCAAATCGATTTATGCCCCGGTCGGAATTCTTAATCGCCTGTTGTCATTTATCGGGTTTCCGGCGCAGGCCTGGCTGGTCGACAGCGATCTGGCACTGCCGGCGATTATCGTGATGAATATCTGGGTTTATACGGGCTATTATATGGTTCTTTATCTTGCTGCTCTGAAAGCCGTGCCGGGAGAGCTTTATGAGGCTGCCGACGTTGATGGCGCTTCTGACTGGCAGCAATTTTTCCATATAACTCTGCCACAGATACGCTATATGACCATTTTTATTCTGACCGTTAACACGATCCGCAACTGGCAGGTGTTTGCCGAGATTTTTACGCTGACACGCGGCGGCCCGGTCGGCAGTACTGATACCCTTGTGCATCATTTATATGAAACCGCTTTTCGTTATCACGAAATGGGGTATGCATCAGCAATGGCTTTTGTTCTGCTGGTTGTCATACTTGTCTTTTCGCTGTTACAGATGCGGGCAATGCAGGTGGCCCGCCAATGAAATCACCATTCTGGAAACAGTCAGGGACCCTGGCTTTGCTGACCGCTCTCGGGCTGAGCTACCTTTATCCCTGGCTGTATATGATTGCGCGCTCGTTTATGCGTCATGAGCCCGGCATGTCTGATGGCGGCGGCAGCTTTACTCTTGAATTTTACCGACTGATGATTGGCAGTGCCGGGTTTCCGGCATTTCTGCTGAACAGTGTGATTGTTTTAACTGCCGTTCTGGTCGCCAATGTGGTTTTTTCACTGCTGGTCGGTTATGCCTTTGCCCGTTATCGCTTTCCCGGTAAAAAAGTTCTTTTCTGGCTTGTTCTGGCCACCCTGATGATACCCAGGCAGACTCTGATGGTTCCTTTGCTTGATCTCATGGTCAGGCTCGGGCTTTATGATTCACTTTGGGCTTTGATTCTGCCGTTTTGCGTTGACGGCTTCAATCTTTTTCTCATGAAGCAGTTCATTGAAAACCTCCCATCAGATCTGGAAGACGCCGCCAGAGCTGATGGAGCCGGCGAATTCGA
>CAZFUG010000154.1:8050-10080 GCA_964522035.1 uncultured bacterium | reverse complement strand
AAGAGAACCTTTATCGTGCTGTTTCTGATGGTTATGGCGACGGTTGTCGGCATGTGCAAAGACTTTTCGAGTGAAGTTCTGCAGGTCAATTCAGCCGGGTTTCCGAAAATCGGGGTGATGCTGAAAGTGTTCTGCAAAGAGCCTGAAGAACTGAAGGCAGATAATTTCGTCATCAGCGAAGACAAGACTGGCATCAGCAGCTTCGATCTGGCTTTTCAGAAGAACCAGCATTATATGGTTCTCGTCGTCGACCGGTCTTCGAGCATCGAGCCGGCCATGAATGAAGTTAAACGCGCCGCTGCCAGCTTTGCGCTGAGCATGGTCGGCGATGTCTCGATGTCGGTGCTGTCGTTCGCCAGCGATATCGACTTTACCCATGCGTTCTCGAACGACGGCAACTCGCTGGTCGAAGCGATTAAAAAACTTCGGCCCTGGGGCGGAACGGCGCTCTACGATGCGCTTTACTCGGCCTGTGATGAACTGCAGAACAAGGCCGGGAGAGCTGATCTCAAGACGGTTGTGTGTCTGACAGACGGGCGCGACAGCACGCCGACCGGGCAAACTCCGATGTCGACGCACACGCCAGACCAGGTGAAAAAGTATGCGGTCGAAAAGGGAATCAGACTGATAACCGTTGGTCTCGGCAACGACATCGATGAGGCGATTCTCAAAGACTTTGCCGGTGCGACCGGCGGCTGGTATCTGCAGACGACGACACCCGAACAGCTGTCGAAACTTTATGAGGCGCTGAGCCGCCGAATGAAGCTTGAGCGTTATTATCAACTCAGTTATACGACGCCAAAGCCAGAACGTGACGGAACCAGGCGTGAAATAGAAATCGCCAGCAGTCTGAAAGGATTCAAAGACCAGGGAAAAGGCTACTACACCGCTCCGACCATGACCGTTCACAAGCCTGAGCCGACAGATGCCGGCGACTCCGGTAAGGGCGGCAAAATGACGGTCAGAAATGTTTTCAGCGATCTCGATATTGCCGGCCCCGATTCGGTTTTTCTGACCGGGCCAATCACGCCGCCGCCGGCGTCGCCGGTGTTCGGACTGAACCGGGCTTCACTGCTCGGGCTTTCTGATGCCGAGGCGCAGTCGGTGATTGAACAGGCGCGCGCCCGCGTCAGCGGGGAGCATCAGGCAAATTACGATAAACAGAAAAAATATCTCGATGAATACAAACAGGGCCTCGAAAAAATTGCGCAGGGAGTTGAAAAGAAGGCTGCCGAACCGGGCCTGAAAGATTACGAAAAACCGAGAATCGAATACCGCCGCCAGTATCTGCAGCTGCGCCAGGAAGAAATAGCACTGCACCTTCAGAAGGTTTATGAAGAATACCAGATCAAACTTCAGGCAGCCATGGACGAAATGGACTTCTACCAGAAGACCCAGTTGTCAGGCGGCGACGACGATACGGGCTTCTTTGACCGCAATTCAGCAAGTGAAACCGCAGCTCTGAATGCCGCCGATCAGAAATACGATACGCTTCTCAGCCAGCATCACGAAAAGATGTCGCAACATTTTGGCGATTCAGTCGGCAGCCGCGGTGCCCATGTCGAGCATAGCACCACCGTTGTCGATGAAGAGATCGACCTGCCCGGAACCGGCGGCGAAAGCGGCGGTTTTAACCCTGGGCAGCTTAATGTGCCTTCGGTTTCTGATCTTAAAAACCGGCTCAAACGCAGCGTTCCGTCTGATGACCATGACGAGACTGATTCAGACTCAGGCGACGAAGCCGAAGCAGACAATTCCGATTCTGACGCCGGCGCCGACTATAAACCAGAGTTGCCGGATCTTAAGATTCTTGAACCCTGACCGTTCGGTGCTTATTTGATTTCTATCCACACAGGGGCGTGGTCTGATGGTTTTTCCATGCCGCGGATCAGATAATCGATCCCACTGGCGGTACAGCGCTGTAGAACCGGTCTGGTGCCGAGCAGCAGGTCGATTCGCAGTCCGCGCTGCGGCTGATCTTCGAAGCCGCCGGTGCGGTAGTCGAACCAGCTGTAGAGGCTGTTGTCGCC
>CAZFUG010000154.1:0-8040 GCA_964522035.1 uncultured bacterium | reverse complement strand
GGTGAAGTTCGCGGTACAGGTCATGCGTTCCCCAGTCGAGCAGGCGCTGCAGCCATTCGCGTTCTTCGGGCAGAAAACAGCATTTGCCGGTTTTAAGCCAGCGCTGCGCGTTCTTTTCACCGATACCGACGTCGAGATCGGTCGGGGCGACATTCATGTCACCGAGAATAACCAGGTTGTCATCGGTGCGGAAATCTGATGCAAGGTAGTCGGCGAGGCCGGTGTAGAATTTTTCCTTGGCTGGAAATTTTTCAGGGTGCTCGCGACTTTCGCCCTGCGGAAAATATCCGTTGATAACGACGAGCGGCCGCTTCTGCGCGTCGAGCCAGGTGCCGACGATCAGGCGGCGCTGTGCCTCTTTCCCGTCACCGGGCAGACCGCGGCGAATATCGACCGGCTTCTGCTTCGACAGAAACGCGACGCCATAATGGCCTTTCTGCCCGAAACTTTCGGCATGGTAGCCCATTGCGGTAATGTCATTGAACGGAAAAGCGTCGTCGACGCACTTGATTTCCTGAATGCCGATGATGTCGGGCTGGTGCACGTCGATCAGCTGTTTGATCTGGTGCAGGCGCGAGCGTATGCCGTTGACGTTGAAGGTGACTATTTTCATTGCCGACTCCCGTTTTTTTTGCAAGGTTATCATATTTGCCCGGCAAATTGCAGAGCTCCGAACAAAATCTTATGGTTAGCGCACCGACGCATCGACTCAGCGAGCAACCACCTGCTGATAAATGAGTTTCGGAACGATAACCTCTGACGCCAGTTTTTTGACAAATATTGTGTTCAGAAGAATGCAATGATTAGTAATTCTGATTTTGTAGATAGCCAGGCTTGCTGAAGTGGCGAAATTACCGGCGTGCAATAAGTTTTTCGATGAACTTTTGTCTGGAATGCTGTTGATCGTTTTGTTATTATTGAGCTTCATAATTTGCATGCAGGGGGCCTTGAATGATAGCTGATCTTGATACGATCCGGCGCAACGCCTTTATTTATGAGCCTGTCGACGGGTTCGTCATTATCGCCGGGCGAACCAGTAAAGACAATGATTTTATCAGCGTCAAAGTCGCTGCCCCCGAAGATTACTGGTTTCATGTGCGCGGCATGCCGGGAAGTCACGTTCTGTTACGTTCAGTGAACGGTCAGGAACCCGACAAGCGCCTGCAGGAAACGGCCGCCGCCGTGGCCGCCTGGCACAGCAAGGCCCGCAATGGCGGCGTGACTGCTGTTTCGATGACGAAGGCCAAATTTGTCAGCAAGCCGGGTGGTGTAAAAGACGGCACAGTGTACATCAAGAACGAAAAGGTTCTCAAAGTCAGACCAGCCTTGCCTGAAGGTACTCAGCCCGAAAAAGAAGGCTGACATTCTGCTTTCTGCTATCTTTTTTTATCAGAATGATCGGCCCACAGATAACGTCGATCGCGAATAAGCACAGGCCCAATTATAAGCATGATTGCTGATAAAAAATACTCACGAAATCTGTGAATTAGCCAAGGGTAACTTTGTTTTGACTTTTTGAGATTTTCGTGAACATTTATATAGAACGTGGCTGAAATTTTCTGGTCATAATCTGATCTTTCAGGGCTACTGTAACTTCTCCCGCATTCGGCGGGCACATAGGCCGGGAATCGAGTTCAGTGATTGAGCTCTGGAACCGGCTCAGAGACAGCGCTCATACCTGATTTTCCGGTTTCCGAGCCGGATAGATCCGGTAGAACGCCTGGAGCAGAAAACTCAAAGGGCTGTTGCAGGTAGAATTCCAATTGCAAGTCACCTCCCGGGTTGTGCCGATGAACCGGTGCAACTTTGTTCATGCGCTATTAAAGAATGACAGATTTCTTTGCATACTTTGTAAAGCGCAATTAAACGGAGCAGACAATGAAGTCAGGGCAAACAATAAGTTGCATTGTTCTCATGCTGGTCATGTTTTTGGCTCAGGCGATATCTGCCAGTGTGGCTGCCGACGTTGCCGCCGGGCCTGTCATAGAAAGCCGCGCAGGCCTTGCTGGCGCCACAGGTAGCAGCGGAACTGCCGGCAGCGGTTCTGGCACAGAACTCGTAGATGGCTTTGCCGGCAAGAGTAATGCCGCCGAGGTTGTAGTCAGTGCGGGCGAGAATTTGTTTCTGACTTTTCTTGGGATTTTTCTTATCGGACTGGCGCTGAATCTCACGCCATGCGTTTACCCGATGCTCGCGATCACCGTTTCGATTTTTGGGCAGCAGTCTGCAGCGAAGCCCTTTGCGGTTTTTCTCAGGGCAGTTGTGTATATTCTCGGTATGGCGACGATGTACAGCGTTCTTGGGCTGTTCGCGGCGCTGACGGGTGGGTGGTTCGGCTGTGGCCTGCAGTCGCCGCTGGTGCTTCTGCTTATCAGTGCTCTGTTTTTCGGCCTGTCGCTGAGCATGTTTGGCCTTTATGAACTGCAGATGCCCTCTTCGCTGTTGAACCGCATCGGCGGTGCCCGCTCGGTGAGTTTTATTGGCACTTATCTTTCAGGTCTGTTCGTCGGTGTATTCGCGGCACCCTGCGTCGGACCGCCGGTTATCGGGTTGCTGACTCTGGTCGGCCACCGTGGCGACCCGGTGTTTGGCTTCATGGTTTTCTTTGTGCTTAGTCTTGGTCTGGGGTTTCCTTATCTGATTCTTGGCACTTTTTCGGGGCTGCTGAACCATCTGCCGCGCTCTGGTGCCTGGATGAACTGGATTAAAAAGCTGCTGGGCACGGTTCTGGTGGCGGTTGGCTGTTTCTATCTGTCGCTGGCTCTAAACCCGGGTCTGGCCTTTGTTCTTATTCCGCTGACCTTTTTGCTTGGTGGCATTTATCTTGGTTTTATCGAGAATTCACCGACTGCTTCGCGACTTTTTGCCGGTTTCAAAAAGCTTGCGGGAATTCTGCTGGCGGTGCTGGCCGTGTTGAGTTTCCGGGCGGGGCAGGCGCCGTCGCTTGACTGGCAGAAATACCCGGCAACTGAAACTGAGCTGGCTGGCCCGGCGGTAGTCTATTTTTCTGCGAGCTGGTGTATTCCGTGTCTTGAGCTCGATCGCCGAATGTTTACCGACGCAGGTGTGATTGCTTCCTTGCGGCAGGAAAAGCATTTCAAGGTTGATCTTTCGCAGTTCGATTCGCCCGAATCCCGGAAACTTCGCGAGAAATACCGTATTGCCGGGGTTCCGACGCTTGTTTTCATAAATACCGCAGGCCAGGAAGTCAAATCTGAAAGAGTGGTCGGTTTCGTCACTGCCGAAGAAATGCTTGCCAGATTCAAGCGGGCGAAAGCCGCAGTAGAGACTGAGGAGGCGGCCGCTGATGTCGCCGTAGTCGAACCTGAAGAGAAGCCCTCAGAGGCATTTCTTGTTGCTGATGTGACAGCGGTTGTTCCGGGCCGGCCATTCAAACTTGCGGTACATTTCAAGATGATCGACGGCTGGCACGTTTACTGGCTCAATCCGGGTGATTCAGGCACCGAACCGCAGATTAACTGGAAGCTTCCGGATGGTTTCACGGTCGGTGCCCCAGAATGGCCGGCGCCGCAACGCTTTGA
Source organism: uncultured bacterium (assembly GCA_964522035.1). Taxonomy (GTDB): domain Bacteria; phylum Muiribacteriota; class Ozemobacteria; order Ozemobacterales; family Ozemobacteraceae; genus Rifleibacterium. The sequence goes on along the minus strand of CAZFUG010000154.1, from coordinate 4,498 downwards.
CAAGCCGCCTTTTGCTACTTTCGGCCATGAAAATGAACTGCTGCTGGCACACCAGGTTGGTGTTCCAGATACTCTTACAGCTGTTTCCATGCTGACTTTCGAGGCAGACGTTTCGTGGCTGGTGTGCAAAGAAATCTGTATTGCACAGGATGGCGTTCTCAAACTTCAATTGCCTGTAGTTGCCGGAGAAGCAACTATAAATAAGGCTTACGCCAGCTTGTTTGCTGAGACTCTTGCAAATCTGCCGGTTTCGACTGAAGACTGGGAATTCAGGGCAACTTTCACCGGCCGCAGCGCCAGACTCGAGGCGGTGCCGAAGGTGGCGGGCCGGTTGCATGAAACAGCCCGCGCAGGCTTTTTCCCGGCCCAACAGGGAGTTTTCAGAACCGGCGGCAGTAGAACGGTGGTTGAAAATGGTAAAATAATCGCGACCATGCCGCGTACCGGTCTCAAGCTTGACCCTTTGTTGAACGGGGTTCTTCTGGTTGAGAATGGTTCTGAACGCCAGATATTGCAGGTTTCGACGGTATGGTTGAGTGAATGATTTTTAGACAGAATTTTTTAAGGAGGAAATATGAAAATCCGTAATACTCTCGTTTTTATGGTGGTTCTGGCGCTGCTGGTCGGCTTTGGTCTGTCGGCGCAGGATAAGCCGGCTGAACCGGCAAAAGATTCCGCTTCTGATCTGGTTGGGCCGGTTCTGGGCGAACCGGCGCCGCTGTTCGAGTTGAACGATCTCGATGGCAAACCGGTCTCGCTTGCCTCATTCAAGGGCAAATATGTGGTGCTTGAATGGACCAATTATGATTGTCCGTTTGTAAAAAAGCACTATTCGACAGGCAACATGCAGGCTCTGCAGCAGAAAAATACCGCTGACGGCGTTGTCTGGCTGACAATTAATTCTTCGGCTCCGGGCAAGCAGGGCAACTACCCACCGGAAAAGTGGAAAGAACTGGCGGCTGAGCGCAAATCAGCCCCGACCGCGATTCTTCTCGATGCCGACGGCAGGGTGGGCAAGCTTTACATGGCCAAAACCACGCCGGAAATGTTCGTGATCGATCCGGAAGGCAGGATTCTTTTCATGGGTGCCATCGATGATCGCGCCAGCACAGATGTTAAAGACATCGAAGGTGCGGTAAATTACGTACAACTTGCTCTCGATGAGGCGCGGGCCGGCAAGCCGGTTTCGGTGCCACTGAGCAAGTCATATGGTTGTTCGGTGAAATACTGATTACTGAATAAGCAGAGTTTAACCGGTTCACCGGCCGGGCTTATCGGTCGGGCCTTGTATCCGGATGATTCTTTTTATTTGTACTGATTGATAAATAAAGAGGCTGCTCATGACAACATGGCGGCCTCTTTTATTTACAGGTGTTTCTGCGAATTATGATGAAAAATGCCGAATTCGGGTGTGTCAGTCTTTGTCGTTCTGATTTCCCTTTTTTTCGATCAGCAGGCGGGCGATTTCTTCAGATTCGAGTATGTATGACTGGCTGCAGAAATGGCAGGTTACTTCGGGGCGCTCTTTCTTTTCGATGATCTCTTCGAGTTCCGTTTCGGGCAGGCACGAAATCGAATAGATAACTTTTTCGCGGCTGCAGGTGCACCTGGCGACCAGGGCACGGCGTTCGATGATCGTCAGGTCTTCGAGGCCGAGCAGCTGGCTCATGATCGAAATGTCGACAGCCTGGGCCAGCGCTTTTTGAATAGTGCGGTCATTGAAACGTTCGAGCAGCGGAATGAAATCTTCAGAATGGCCCTCGGGAGTGCGGCTCATTTTTATGCCGACCGCCCGGTGCAGATAGTGATCGCGGCTGGTAGCACTTATTTCAATAGCGGTTGGCTGCTGCTTCACATCGTTAAAGTAGCGGGCCAGACCGTGTCTGAGGTTCAGCGGGTTGCAGTTGAGCTGATACTGAGAAATAACGCTGCGGCTGTTCGAATGAATCATGGTCAGGGCGCCGGCATCGCCAAAAACGTCTTTCAACGGTGTCGAGTCGGTACCGTCATAATCATTGAGAATCTTGATGGTAGTGTAGCCCCTGAGATTGCCCTTGCGCGAGGCATCGACGAGACAGCCGCCAATTGGGCCACTGACCTGTGCCTGCAGGGAAATGCGCTCGTCTTCGCCGCCGAGATCAGCCGACAGTATGGCTACTGCCACCAGTGCTTCAGCCAGAAATCGGCCGGCGGTAGGGCCGGAAAGGTGTTTTTTTTCAAGAGTTTTGGCGGCTTCGGTGACATCGACAAAGGTCAGCGAAATGCCCTTTTCTCTTGAAAATGCGTAAAATAGCTGGTCCATGCTGAGCCCTGCCTGCGGTGAAGATTAAAAAAAGATTATAACCCGATGACCAGGCAAATTCAATAATGAAAAAAACTTCTGTTGGTGCATTCGAACCAGGGCTGTTGATGAGTAGAGGCAGCTGGTATGATCGATAAACTTTGTTTCAGTTTGTTTCTGTAGCTGAATATTATGACATCTTCCCTCCGGCGGGTGCATAATATACCGGTGTCTGTGGCAGTCCGGAATCCGGGAATCTTACTGCGATTCGCTGGTGGCAAGGTGCATCGGCGGCTGTTTGGCGTGGTGCCCTGGTTGCTGTTTTCCTGGTCGTTTTGAAAAAGGCTGATATTGACGACTGGGGATATTTTACTTATGCTTAAGCTCAGATGTTTAATTGTGTGTGCGAAAATCACACAACGTGTGCTTTTCGCACATAAAATGTAAAAAACCTTTGCTATTTTGGCAATTTTAGGGAAATTTGAGTTGGCACGGAACTTGCTCTATATATTTTTGTTGTTCTTTGATAACTATGGGTTTAATGAATTGCACCACCGCAAGGCGGTAGAATTCGGTCCTGCTCTTTCAAAATCAGCTCCGGTTCGCGGATGCAACAATGTTAAACCTTTGAATTTACGCTTAGTCGCGTCCCCGCGCGACTTCACGTATCCTCTCAAAAGATCCTCTCACTTTGCCCCTGGCTTTTTGACCAGGGGCCCTTTTTTTTAGCCCGTTTCGTTCATGCACTTCATATCGGCATCGTTCACCGGAATGCTGGGATGCTCGACCATTTTCGTCATCCCTGACTCACGCGGCATAATGCCTTCCTGACAAAAACAGGCGTCGCTTATGCAGCCGCCTGACCTGCCTGTAGCTGTTTTTTGTAATATGGCAAAATTAAGGTTGCTTGAGCTGCCCGACCGAAATGGCGGGCATTGGTTTTATGTCTGTATTGTGGTGTTTGGTGTCAGCCGTGCAGGCGGGCGGCGACCTGTTCGGCGGCTTTGAGGCCGTCGACGGCCGAGCTGACGATGCCGCCGGCGTAACCGGCGCCTTCGCCGGCGGGGTAAAGACCTGCGATTGCCGGTGAAACGCCGTCGTCGCTGCGCACGACGCGAACCGGGCTCGAGCTTCGCGTTTCGGCGGCATAGACGATTGCCGAGCTCTGGTTGACGCCGTTCAGCTCTCGCAGCATTTTGGGGATAGCTGTGCGCAGAGCGCTGAGAACGAAATCGGGCAGAATTTTATCAAACGAGGCTGGCTTTGATAGTGGACATGAACGGTCGGCCGGCAGTTTTGTCGATATTTTGCCGTTGATGAAATCAGGCAGCATCAATGCCGGAACGCTGAACTCGCCACCGCCGGCCAGAAATGCCGCTTTTTCCATCGCCAGCTGAAAATTCAGCCCGGCAAGTTCAGGGTGGGTCTCGGGCCCGGCAAAGCCGGCATAATCTGAAGGCTCGATCGGTACAATGAAAGCGGCATTGCCCCAGATACTGCCGCGTTGTGAATAACTCATGCCGTTGGTGGTAAGAGCGCCATTTTCAGAGGCGCATGTGATTACCAGGCCACCCGGGCACATGCAGAAAGAATAGCAGGCTCTGGCATTGCCTTCGGGGCGGCGGGTCAACTTGTAGCTTGCGGCCCCAAGTCTGGCATGCCCCGCGAATTTGCCATATTGCGCCTGATTGATCTGCCGCTGCGGCAGTTCAAGGCGGATACCCACCGCAAACGGCTTGGCCTGCAGCGTGACCTGGCGCTCGCCGAGCAGATGGTAAACATCTCTGGCGCTGTGCCCGGTTGCAAGAATCAGATTGTCGGTGCGTATTTCTCTGCCGCTGGCAATCAGGCCGGTCAGGCGGCCGTTTTCGATGAGCAGGTCAGTCATTGTGGTGTTGAAAAGAGTTTCGCCACCGGCAGCCTCGATGCGGCGCCGCATTTCCGGAACGATCTTCAGCAGCACATCGCTGCCGATATGGGGCTCAGAATCGATAAGAATATCTGCCGGGGCACCGCAATCAACCAGGGTCTGAAAAAAGTGTCTGATGCGCGGCCGGTCTGTGCTGCGGGCCGTGAGCTTGCCGTCAAAAAACAATCCAACACCACCCTCACCAAAAAGAACGTTGTTTTCGGGGTCGAAGGTTCCCTGGCGCCAGAAGGAATCGACGACGGCACGGCGGTCTTCCTCGAAATCGTCGGCTTCTGGACGCCCGAGTA
>CAZFUG010000153.1:0-10176 GCA_964522035.1 uncultured bacterium | reverse complement strand
TGCGGCACGGTAAAACGTCATATAATTGCCTGCTGATGCGAGAAGGGCAGAAATAACCAGGGCCGCCAGTCCGAGAGCGGCGGCTTTGATAAAGACCGGCCACGAAACAGCCGGGTCAACCGATACCCAGACACTTCTGGCAGCAAGAAAAAGCCAGACCAGAATCAGAAACAGCGCAGAACGCATCTGAACGCCCAGACTGAGTTGCCGTCTCAGCAGTTGCAGGCCTAGCCATGCTGCTCCTGCTCCTATGGCGATTTCCAGAAGAAATGTGGCGTGCAGTTCGCTGACAAAATAAAGAAAAGGAAAAACAAACACCACCAGCCAGGCGGCCAGTGGTGCTGCAATTCGTTTAATAATGGCAGGTTCTGAGATCATTCAGAATCTTCAGTTTCTTCTTCGCTGTCTTCCTCTTCGGAAGCTTCATTGGGTTTGGCAGTGTCGGCCGGCTTTTTTGCGGCCTCTGATGCCTGCTCAGACGGCTCTTTTTTCGCGGGCTCAGTTTTTTCAAGAATTATCCACTGGTTGGCCAGTTCGCTCATCGTCAGAATGCACTGGCGGTAATTCTGGTAGGCGGCATCGCTTAAGAATTCGTCTTCTCTTGCAATAAAGCGGTCTGAGTAGATCAGCTGCCGCCCGTTCTGATTGAGATTCGACATGAAAGACAGCGCCGGCGACACGTGCTGATACTGCTTGCTCCAGGTAACCCAGTTGAAGTTTTCGGGCATTTCAAAAACTATGGTCTGCTGATTTTCTTCTGTGGCCCAGTACTGCATCGGGTAAGTTCGTGTTGCAAGGCTGGCAGAGCCTGAATCGTAATTAACCCAGAAGTTGGTGAAAGTCATGATTTTGTCTGAGGCCAGCTGAGCCGCTTCGGGTATAGTGTATTTCAAGGTCAGTACTGCCGGCCCGTTGAGATCGTTCATGTCAGAAAAGCCGAAGCTCTGCAGAACTGCGCGCGGGTGAACCTTTTTAACGCGGCGTTCGGCGTAGTTCTGTTTTTCTTTTTCTTTGATCGACTTCAGCTCGCGAATGCCGGCTTCGTATGGGCCGCGATAGAGAAGCGATTCCTGCACGTCCATGTTGCCGTTTTCTAGTATTTTTACCATAACCGTGCGGTCAAAGCGGTTCCAGTCAAAGGTCTGGAGCGGCAGTGTGTCGTAAAAGAACTTGCCGCCGGCAGCATCGTGAAAAACAGCGATTGCACCCTGCAGATAGGTCGGAATATACGAAAAAGGCAGGTAGATCGAGCCGCCGTCAGTGTAAAATGGCTGCCCGTCTATGACGATTTTCAGAATGGTTTCTTCTGCGAGACCGAGGTTATTGTGATCTTTGACCGTAACAAGCTCGCGCTTGCCTGCTGAGAAGCCGGGGTATGATTCGATGCCGATTTTCTTCAGAGCAAAATGCAGCAGAGCGAGATTAGATTGAACGTTGCCATATTTTTTGGTGAGCGTAACATTCGTCGATACTGGCTTGAAACTGCCCATCTGTGAGATTCCCATGCCGACATCACGAATGTCTTTATTGATGGTTTCGTAAAGTCTGCAGACTTTCTGATAAGAGGTCATCTTATCATTGAGTCTGGCTCTGGCAATAAAGTCATCGAGCAGGGCCGGTGTCGGGCGGGCTGAATCATAGGCTTCTGCAAGCTTTTTGGCAGTTGTTTCCCAGTTGTAGGGCTGATAGATGACAACTCTCGGGAAAATACGACTGCGCGAGAGCATATTTTGCTCAGGAATGAAGCCTTTGGGGTCAGAGAAAATCCATTTCCAGAACTTTTTGCCGTTCTGGCTTTTCTCATGAAACTTCGGGGTGTTTTCGCCGGTCCATTGCATCTGCAGCTTGTTCAGCTGCATGCTGGCTGGAAAAGTGACCGACAGTTCTTCATGCAGAACCGGTTCTCGTTCACCGAAGGTGTTTGAGAGAGTAAACGGCTGCACTTCGTCGATGTCTGAAAGTTCGCGAACGAAGCTGTAATCGATGATGCTGCCGATATCTACCTTTTTCAGAGCCATTTTGAATTTTTTGATTCTGGCATATTCAGGAGTCCCGGACATAAGCGATTCATCAGAGATTGCATCGTCAGTAACATGGTAAACCTTGCCTTCTGGTGAGTATGTATGGGCATACTCAAGCTCGCAGGCTTCGCGGTCAGTGTAATAGTAGAAAGACTGATTGGCCATTTCCAGCCCGGGTTCTTTGAGAATCTGTATTATCTCGCGGGTTCTTACAATCAGCTTGTTTTCAGAAACGTATTCAAGGTCATTGAGGCGGTAAAGGGTTACGTAATCAGCATTCTGAAAAAGCGCCGGGTCTGGCAGGGTCTTGAGAATACCGCTCGCTACCGGTTCGGTGATGCTGGCGACGGTTTCTATTTCGTCACCTTTGCGCACTTTTGAAATGAGAATATGGGCAACTTCGGCCTCTTTGAATTCGCGCGGGCCATGGTTAAGCTCTTCAAAAGAGATTTTGCCGTCGGTGATTTCCTTGAGACGGCCGACGATTTCTTCACCTTCGTTGAGATAAAGAACGTCGGCACTGGCTGCAAAAGTGACTGCAAGAGCGAGAATCAGAGTTGTCAGCAGCTTTTTCATTTGCTGTCTCCTTCACTGGTGACTGGTTCGCTGGCAGAGGCATTGCCTGTAACGTTAAGGGTGGCAGATGCGTTTTTGGCTGGTTCAGATCTGACTTCGTTTTCTTCAAGAAAGATTTTCTGTTTTGAAGAATGGGCGATTTTTTCGAGGTCGCTTTTAAAGGCCTGGTAGTCGGCAACCGGCACGATTCTGCGCGGAAAAGCCAGTTTGCGGCTGATGTTGATGGTGTCGCCCTGCTGGTCATAAATGATTTCGAATTCGACGTATGGACTCTGAACCCTGAGCGCCGGCGGCAGAAACTTTACGTTGAAGGTTTCCGGCAGCTTGATCGAGACCTGGTCGGTGCGCAGGCGCGAAGTGCTGTATTGAATGTCGTAGCGCCTTTTCTGCAGACTTACTTCGGAGAAGCCGAGTTCGAAATATGGCACCGAGAAGATCATGTAACGCCCTGATTTGGTGGCGAAGCGGTTGAGAGTGTAAGCCGACCTGGCTTTGAACTGGGTATTGAAGTCGAGCGGGTCGGTGTGGGTGGCCACTTCGAGAACATAGTCTGCGGTCAGGGCCGAAACCGACTCTCTGATCTGTCTTTCGTATTCTTCAGGCTTGAGGTTGCGGGCTGATTCGCGGAAACTCGCTTCTGAAGAGCCATTCTGCGTGCTTTCAAAGTCTATGCGGGTTGTGCCATCGGCCGAGAGAACAATTTTGCGGGTAACATGCACGGCATTGTCTTCTGGCGGGGGAAGCGGCACCTGGTTGCGGGTGCCAAGCATGGTGTTGTCGGCAATCGTGTCATGATCGTCAGATCTGAAATATGGGTAGCGGTAATCGGTTGCAGTAGAATCGAGATAGAAAATGCGACCGTCGAGATGCACTTCGGTTATGCAGTGGTTGTCGTCAAAAACCGAAATATCTCTGACGGCTTTGCCGGCATCGTTGGTTCTGACGCCAACCGGGTAAGCTTCGACACCGATGTGCTTGAGCATGGTGGCGAGCAGCATGCCTTTGTCGGTGCAGTCACCGTAGCGGTTTTTCAGAGTTTCTTCGGCCGGGTGCCCGACCTGGTTGCTTGCCAGATTGCCCTTTATCGAGATATACCTGATCTCTTTCTGGCAGAAAAGGTAGAGGCGGGCGATCTTCTCGTTGAGATCCTTAGCGCCTTCAATGAGCTCTTCGACCTTTTTTTTGACCAGGTCGGTCAGCTGAAAGCGCTTTTCGAACATTGGCTTGAGCTTGTTGTGAACGTAGGTGAAGTCTTTGTGCAGGCTGTAATAGACGCACGGAACGACGTCCCGGTAAGGCGGCATGAACGGCTCGGAAATGACAGGAGGCAGGTCGGTCATTTTCCATGTGTAAACGATTGAATCGACCGCCTCGATCTTTTCGGGTTTAGCCAGTTCTGGCGAGCAGTTGTAGGCGACATAATGCAGTTCTTTTTCGTGCGGAACGCTGACCCGCAGGATCGATTCACCTACCGGCGCGCTCCACTGAAAGTAGTTGCGACCCTGAAAAAGATTCGGGTCGAAGGGATTGTATTCTTCTGTTTCGTAGCAGTAATCGACAAGACTGCCGACCGCAACTTCAGGAATAGTGAAGCTGAGTTCCTGATACTGGTCGAAAAAGACGCTGCCAGAAGTGCCTTTTGAAATTTTTATCTGGTCAGGCTGCAGGTTGTGAACGGTGCCGTCAGGCAGCAGGCATCTGGCGTGCAGAACCCTGATTCGCTCGCGGTTCGGGTCGAAGCTGAGCGAGACCTGGGCTTCCCAGAGTGCCTCTTCTTTGGCTATATACGAAATACTTCGGTAGCGCGAAAGGTTGGTGCCATCCTTGCGGTGCTGGTAGTTACCTTCTTCACTGACCAGTATCGATTGCGCGTCAGGGTATTTGTTCAGCAGTTCGAGAGCTCTGGGCATAAATGCGGCCAGGTCGCTGCTGTCGGTTGCCATGTTCTCTTTTTTCTGCTGACGGGCGCTGAAACTGATGTTCTTGATGTCATTCCGCGCAAGCTCGGCTGTTTCTGAACCGAGTTGCATGATGACCATGTCGTTTCTGTAGGTAACTTTGTCCGCTTCCTGAGTAGAACCGTCTGAAAGAGTTACTACTGCAGAATTTCCTGTGTTGACCAGAACTAGAAAACAAAGGAAACACATCAGGGATGCTCTGATAATCGTTTTCAATGTGTGCCTCCGACAGATTTGTATGCTGCAATTATAGTGATAAACCGCATGGATTAAAAGCAAAATCTGTAAGAATGACCATTTTGGCTAAAATAAAACAGGCGCTGCACGTTTTCGGGCAGCGCCTGTTGCAGGAGGTTTAAGGCTTATTTGGGCGCATTGACCGGGTTGCCGGCTTCGACCCATCCGTCGATACCTTCTGGGTATTCGATAAGGTTGGTATAGCCGAGTGATTTGAGATGACTATAGAGCTTGTGGCTGGCAGGGCACTTGAGGTTAGAGCAATAGGTGACGATCAGTGATTCTTTGTTGGGCAGAACCTTGGCGATATCTTCGGCCTTGGATTCAGCGTTGAGAGACTGGGCGCCCGGAATTCTTCTGCCATCATCCCACTTGCCTGATCTTGCATCGAGGATGGTGAGGGGCACACCACTGCTGATAAGGGTTTTGAGGCCCAGGGTGTTTACGGTTGCCGGAGCATCGCCAGATTCTTTGGCGGGTTCTTTGGCTGCGGCTTCAGTTGCTTTGTGTTCGTGCTTATCAGAGGCGCAGACGCCATCAGGGCATGATTCGTCAGCTTTTACTTCTGTTTTAACTTCGGTAGCTGCTTTTGCTTCGGTGCCATGATCGTGTTCACAGCTTGAGCAGCCTTCACCGGCAAAAAGATTGATGCCGAAGGTGGCGGTTAAAATCACTGCGAGCAGGAAAAACTTAATTTTCATACTTATCTCCTTATTGATATTAATTTAGTAACATCTAATTTGATATTACACTAAATTAGTTTAATGTCAAACTAATTTTTCCCGAGCAGAAACTTCAGTGGAATATGCAGCCTTCTGGCCCAGGCAGCTTCGCTGTGTGTCGCTTCGTCATCGAAGAAGCCAAAGAGGTTTTTGCCTTCTTCGTAACCTTTGCTTTTGAGCAGTTCAAACATTTCGAAAAAGCTCTCTGCAATGGGTGGCTCAAATTCACCGGTGTCCAGATATATGCGCGAATCCAGCGGCAATTTTGCAGCTTTGCGTATTTGAGTGAAAATTTTTCCGTCGGTTCTCTGAAAAGCGCTCGAAAGGCAGCCGGCGAGAGCAAATACGTCGCTGTAAGCCAGAAGCATCTGCAGCGACATCAGGCCACCCATTGAAGAACCCATCACCGCATTGTCATGCCGGTTGGAAGAAGCATTGAAGCGGCTTTCGATAAAGGGTTTGACCTCTTTTACCACGAACTCGGCGTAGGCTTTGCCTTGAGGGGTAAACAGATTAAGTTCCTTCATTCTGTCTGGTGAATTTGGGATTCCTACCACTATGCATGGCCTTATTTCTTTTTTGGCAAGCATTTCAGAGATGGTTTCATCGACCTTCCAGTCTACTCCGGCAAATGCGGTTGCAGGCTCGAAGAGATTCTGGCTGTCATGCATATAAATGACTGAGCAGGGTTTGCCTTTTTCCGAATAGTTTTCTGGCAGCCAGATTTGAATTGGTCTATGGTATTTCAGTTTTTTGCAGACAAGACCGTTATAGCTCAGCATGCGCCCTTTAACCGGGTCTGATTCGAGAACCTGCCGGTCGAGCCAGTCATAGATCATGAGGTTGATTTTTTTGTTGCGGCTGGCCTTTATAACTACGTTTTCAGGAGGAACAACCTTTTTGTCGCAGATTGCCTGGGTTTTCCAGTCACCGCGCGTCAATTTGAACTCGACGATGCTGTTTTTTTCTGCAGTTATAGCAAGAAAATAGCCGCCATCAGGGTTGCGTGTCAGTTTGAGCCCTGCCGGGTCCCAGCTGCCCAGTTCTTCGGTGTTGCCAGTTATGTAAAGACTGTCGCCAGCAGGAAATTTACCTTTAACCTTGATGTTTATATCGATTGATACATGGTTTGAATGTGATTTTAGATTTGCCTGCATACATTTTCCTTATAAAAATAAAACCGCCCGGTTTATCCGGGCGGCAGTCGATCACAAAGCGCCTGCCATCAGCTCGGCAACCTTGCGGTTGAATCCGGCCGGGTCTGGCAGCTGGCCGCCTTCAGCCAGAAGTGCCTGACCAAACAGCAGTTCGGCATATTCTTCAAGGCGTGGGTTTTTATTGTCGCGGGCAAACAGTTCGTGCATCTTGCTCAGCAGCGGGTGACCGGGGTTCAGCTCAAGGGTGCGTTTGACCTGCGGCACATCTTTGCCCGATGCCCGCAGCAGGGCTTCGAGATGCGGTGTCATTTCGCCTTCTTCGCTTACCAGGCAGGCAGCAGAAGTGCTCATGCGGCCAGAAAGCTTAACGGCCTTGATGTGCCTGTCGAGCTTTTTCTGAATCAGTTCGAGCAGAGATTTCCATTCTTCTTCTTTCTGCTTAAGGGTTTCAGTAGTCTTTTTGCGTTCTTCTTCAGAGCCGAGTTCAAGGGCGCCGCGGGCTGCAGATTTGATTTTCTTAGTCTTGTATTCATTGCAATACTGTACCCACACTTCATCAACGGGGTCTGTCAGCAGCAGAACTTCGTATCCCTTGTCTCTGAATGCTTCAAGGTGCGGGCTGTTTTCGATGACTTCACGTGATTCGCCGGTCAGGTAGAAGATCTTATCCTGTTCTGGTTTCATGCGTTCAAGATACTCGGCCATGGTGTAGTAATCACTGCTTGAAGCGGTGCTCTGGAAAAGGCAGCATTCGAAAAGCTTCTCGCTGTTACCGGGTTCTTTGAACAGACCTTCTTTGATTACGGCGCCAAACTGTTTCCAGAATGCGATGTATTTTTCGCGGTCGTCGGCGAGCATTTTCTTGAGGGCATCGAGAACCTTGCGTGTAACGGTTTTGCGAATTGTCTGAATCTGGCGGTCGTGCTGCAGAATCTCGCGTGAGATGTTGAGCGAGAGATTTTCTGAATCGACGACACCCTTGACGAAGCGCAGATAGTCCGGAATCAGGTCTTCGCAGTCATTCATGATGAAAACGCGTTTAACATAGAGGTTGATGCCGCGTTTTGAATTGGGCATGAACAGGTCGAAACCCGGTTTTTCAGGAATGAAGAGCAGGGCATTGAATTCGTTTGAAGTGCCTTCGGCTTTGAAAGACAGCCATTTAAGGGGGCTGTTCCAGTCGTGGCTGATGTGCTTGTAGAATTCGCGGTATTCTTCTTCGGTGACTTCCTTTTCTGGTCTCAGCCAGATTGCCTTCATCGAGTTGAGGGTTTCGTCTTCGATGACCGTCTGTTCTTTGGCCCCTTCTTTGGGTTTGCCGTTTTCATCGCGTTCAATGCTGGTGCGTTCGACCTGCATTTTTATCGGGTAACCGACGAAGTCAGAGTATTTTTTGACAACCTGACGCAGCACCCATTCCTGGGCGAAATCCTGAAAGTCTTCGTCGTCTTTGTCTTCGGGTTTTAGATGCAGGGTGATCGTTGTGCCGCAGTTTTCGCGGCTGCTTTCTGAGATGGTGTAGCTGCCTTCACCATTCGAAGACCATAGCCAGGCTTCGTTTTCGCCGGCCTTGCGGCTGATCAGCTCTACCTTGTCGGCAACCATGAAGCTTGAATAAAAGCCGACACCGAACTGACCAATCAGTTCAGGGGCGCTTTCTTTCTTTTCGGCTGCCTTTTTAAGCATGTCTGAAAATTCGGCGGTGCCTGATTTGGCGATTGTGCCAATATAATTGATGATTTCGTCGCGGGTCATGCCGATGCCATTGTCTGAAATGGTAAGGGTACGGTTTTTGTCATCGGTCGACAGTCTGATATGCAGATCATCGGTAAGTTTGCGAAGATTTTCGTTGGTCAGTGAGGCGAATCTGAGCTTGTCAAGTGCGTCAGAAGCGTTAGAAATCAGTTCGCGCAGGAAGATTTCCTTGTGCGAATAGACTGAATGAATCATCAGGTCAAGAAGTTGACGGGCCTCGGTTTTGAATTCATGTGTTGTTGAACTGGTCATTGTCTATGAACTCCTTTCGCAATTTGCTAATAAATTTCAGGCAGATATTTAAGCAAGAAATGCTTAAAAGTGCAATACCTGTTCATGCGGCAATAAAAACTGCCGCGTGACACGGGTATGATAAAAATTTCTGCTGGTATTTCAGCTGCGCCGGCGTGGTCCACGCTGGCCGCCGCGATCACCACCGCGCTGCCCACCACGTTCGCCGCCATGCGGTCGGTGATGGCGGTCCTGATCCGGCTTTCGGGTTGAGGCATGTGAGACCGGTAATGTAACAGACTCGTGATCGATGCCGCGGCCGATTCTTATCAGCTGCTGATGGAATGAATCTATAAGCATCAGAAGCATTTCTTCGCCGTGCTCGTGATCGTTGAGTTCGGTCAATAGACCATGATAGCGCTTCATTCTCTCTCTGACAGCAGTTGATGCATCTCTGAGGCTGCCTTCGAGGTGTGCGGCAAGTTTTTCTGAAAGGCGCTGTCTGACGTGTTCTTCAGTTGGCAAGGGTCGTTCTTCGAGCGAAATGCCGGCCCTTTTTGCGAACTTTTTGAGGTCGACGGCTTCAATCTGGTTGACCAGGCTTATGGCGACACCGCGATTGCCGGCCCGTGCGGTTCGGCCGGCCCGATGAATATACTGGTCGGTATCCTTGTGCATGTCATAAATGAAAACGTATTCGAGATTGCTTATGTCTATGCCTCTGGCGGCGATATCTGTCGCAACCAGAAATCTGAGAGTTTTCTGCTTGAGTTTTGCCATGACCAGCTCGCGGGCATTCTGGCTGAGGTCGCCGCTGATCTGATCAGCATCATACCCGAAACGCTTGAGAATCGCAGCTACATATTCGACTTCGTTGCGGGTATTGCAGAAAATAATCGCGTTGTCGGGGTCTTCGAGCTCGATAATGCGCATCAGAGCGCGGTCTTTCTGCATCGGGTCCACGACATAAAAAATGTGGTCCATTTCAGAGACATGAACGCCGTCGCCGCTGAAAGTCAGGAAATCAGGGTTGTGCAGGAACTGGCCCGCCAGCCTTTTTACGCTGTCAGGCATGGTTGCCGAGAACATGGCCGAGCAACGGCGCGTTGGCAGAAATTCACCGATTCTGACCATGTCGCGATAGAAGCCCATCGACAGCATTTCGTCGGCTTCATCGAATACTAGATACTTGAGAGATTTAAGGTTGAGTGTGCCCTTGATCAGGTGGTCGAGCAGGCGACCGGGCGTGCCGATGATGAGGTTGACGCCGTTTCTGAAGGCTTCAAGCTGCGGCCTGTATGAGGTTCCACCGTAGACAGCGACAGCACTGATCTGCATTTCGGTAGTCAGCAGCTGAAATTCGTTGTAAACCTGCTGAGCCAGTTCGCGGGTCGGCACGAGAATCAGGGCCTGGCAGCCTTTTGGGGCATTTTTAAGGCGTTCGCATAAAGGCAGCAGAAACGCGGCAGTTTTGCCACTTCCGGTTCTTGACTGAACAATTACATCGCGGTTGGCCAGC
>CAZFUG010000152.1:0-10238 GCA_964522035.1 uncultured bacterium | reverse complement strand
AGATACCAAAAGGATGACCTTGTCTGGGATAGCCTGACGGGGATTCATTTTCCGGCCGGACTTCTTGCCGTTCCGGTCGATTGCTCTGCAATCCCTGAGCCAGAAGAAGATTCTGGCTGGAGAGAATTAAGAAGATTCGGGCGCTTTTGCGAGTTTTGCTGTAAAAATCGATGGTTACCGGTTCTTGGCGACACCAGGCCGAGAAATGTCAGGCGGTTGAATGAATTTTTTAGCTCCAGAGATGTGCTTCAGAGGTTGAGTTCGCAAGACGGCATGCTGATGAGTATTTTTAAAGGCAAAACGAGAGGTGCCGCTTCTCCGGATTTGCCTGATTTATGCCTGAAAAATCTCAAGGAAATGAAAAACCTGCATGAATTGATTCCTGATTTCCGCAACCAGGTATTAAAACTGGTTGAAAACGGCACTTTTGAAGAACTGGAATGTGGCATTTATTTCGCCTGGCGTCAGAAAATGAAGAAAGTTGTTGTCGAGGCTCTTGAAAAGCGGGGAATGGAGCTCGTTCGCGCCGAAGCCTATGAGACGATTTCATGGCTGCTTCCAGAGATTTTGCAAACAGAAAAAGACCTTCCTCCAGAAATCTTTCGTCTGTCAGCAATGGTTTACCGACGTAACGGCCGGTATGACGAGGCTCTGACTATTCTTTCGCGAGCTTTAAGTGAAGCAGAGGGCAGAGAAAATCGTCCAGCTGCCTTTGCTGATCTGTATCTATCGATGGGTAGTGTTCTGTTTGCTCTCAAAAGGTATGCTGAGGGGCATCAGAGCCTTGTTAGAGCCGCCAGTATTTTTCAGCAATATGCTCCGGAAAAGACCGGGGGTGTCTGGCTGATGTATGGAAATCTGGAGTTTGCGAGGGGTAATATGCAGACTGCCAGAAACCGCTATTTAAGAGCCCTGCGTGAATTTAAGCAATATGAACGGATTGAGCACTGTGCCAAGGCGTTCTATAACCTGGCCCTCGTTGAATTCAGGCGCAGCAAGTATTCCCAGGCCGGGAAACTGTTTAAAATGGCCGCCGAAATCTATGTTCGGCTTCAGGCGCATGACAGTGCCGGTCAGGCTGAGCAGGGCGCGGCTATGGCGATGATCAATACCGGCCAGACTGCCAAAGCGATCAAATATCTGTCTGAATTAAGAAGTCGCCAGCTGCTTAATCCATCAACCTGCCCGGATACTTTGTGCATAACACTTGCGATGCTTGTCTGGGCGTATCAGATCGCGGAGTTTTCTTTCAGTGCCTCGCAACATGCTGCAGAACTCGAAAAAATCGATGAGACCAGACTTTCTGAACGTGCCTGGTTTATCAAAAAACTGTTTTTGGCGATTTCCAGTATGTTGACGGGTTATTTCCAGGAAGCGATCGGATTGCTTGATCAGATTATCGACAGCCCCGTGTTTGCCCGTTTGACACCGGAAGACAGATCAGAAGCTTTTTTTAGAAAAGGACAGGCTCTTTTATCTGGCAATGATCGAGACGGAATTGAATTTCTGAAAAAAGCCACGGAAACTTCGGGTGGCTTTGGAGAAAGAGACCAGGCAATAAGATTGAGACTTTTTCTGGGTCTGAATGATGCCGCAGTCGTTGACGATGTTGCAGGCGTTGAACGGAGCAGTGTGCAGGAATGCCTGGAGAAATTGAATACGACCAGAAACATTGACCCATTCTGGCCATGGTATGCCAAACCCCTTGTTGCTCTTAACTCTGAGGCAGCGTCAGATTATCTGCGCTTTCACCTCAAGAAAACCACAGGACGACAGTTGCAGAGACTGATGAAAATTCTGCCAGGCTTGAAGTGTATTGTTGACGCCCATCTCAAAAAAAACTGCCGGCAGAAAAATGCGTTGCTTATTGCAGCGGGCGGCAGTCGAGTCTTAAGCCCTGTCGAATCTCAAAAATGGCGAAACTCAAGCTCGAACTCTCTTTGCATCGATGGACAAAAAGGGGGCGTAAGGGTTGATGGCCGCTTTTTTCATTTCAGAAAAACGTCTCTGCCTTTCCGACTGTTTATTGCACTGATTCAGGGTTTTCCGGAAGTGCCGGTTGCCCGGCTGTTTCAAGAGGTCTGGGGAATCGGGTATGATCCTGAATGGGATCTTGAAGCTTTCAAGGCAGCAATATATCGACTCAGAAAACTGCTTGAAAGTGCCGGCGTAGCCATCAGACTGAGCCTGTCGAGTCATTGCGGTGAAAGAACCGTGAAAATTGCTTTTTGTCGACCCTGGCAGGCATTGATCTGATTTTTTGAAAATATATAAAATTTCTGCCGAAATCCTCTGAGTTGATGATCAGATAGCGATAAAAAGTCGCTTCTGTTGCATTTCCATGCCTGTTGTTAGTATCAGATTTCGCCGGTCGAAAGCTGAAGAACCTCAGGAGAATGGTTTGAAGTCTCTCAGATTTGTATTTCATTGTCTTTTGCTTGCTTTTAGCTGCCTGACCGAAACTGAATGTTTCGCCTTCAGGCAGAAATTTCTGGTTTTGCAGCAGAATGAAGGCGGCGCCGCATGGGAAACTGTTGATGCGGGTCTGCCGGCCCATACCAGACTCAAAACTGTAAGGGTTAAGAGATATGCAATGGCAACGGCATTCGGGTTAATTGTCGAAGAAGACCCGATTTTTTACGTTACCGGCATCTTTGGCAGTCTCAAGGTCGACCTGCGGGTTGAGCCTGAACAGGCCAGAGTCGAGAACCCTGGTAATATGCCTGTTTTGCCGTCAGATTATTTTGTTACCGGCACCGTTGGCGATGAAGAATTCTGGTGTGCAGTTACAGACAGAAGTTCAAGTTCACATTATGTCTGTGCCGGCTCTCGACAGGAGCGGTTTAAAGAAAGCCCGGAAGGTGTAGACTTCGAACTGGAAATGTTATCAGATATAACTGACGCATCAGGCAAAAGGTTCTATCTGTTCAAATCCCTGGCAGGCGAGCGGGCAGAGATGCGTTTGGAAGAAGAATCAGAAAATTCTTTTTCAATCAGCGGTACTGGCTCTGAAATTCATAAGGCTTTGATTATCTCTTTAAATTGTGTTCTGTTAAAATATCGCTAGGTTGAAGTCTCGAGGAGGCAGCTGTGAAATACCCGGCAGTGAATTCAAGAAAATCAAAAATACTGAGTCTGTTGCTTGCCCTGTTGCTTTCCAACAGAATTATGGCTGCTGATAATCCTTTTCAGGCCGGTGAAGTAATCATCAAACAGTCTGTTGCCATTGATGATGAAGGAAGTGGCGATAAAGCCGGGGCGAAGGCAGAAACCGGGCAGAATTTTCCCCTGAAAGAGAATTTTACTTCGGGGAGTAAAACTTTTGCGCCGGTGATTGTTTCCAGTCGTTCTGAGCTTTTGAAGAAGATTGCAGAGCTGAAAAATGGCGGTGGCAGAATATATCTGAAGGGCGGCGTCGACTATGGCGATCTTTCAGAAGGCAGCAGCGCTGTTGTTAATGCCAGAAATCTATCAATTGCAACTGAACCGGGCGCGAAAAGTCCGGCAGTTCTCAAAAGAATTCGTATTCATAACTCTGACTCAATAAGCGTTTCGAACATCAAGTTCATTGGCCCGCCAGACAAGCCCGCGATCGAAACCAGCTCAACCGGCAATCTGACCATCGCCGGAAACGAAATAGACGGTGGATTCGATGGCATACTTGTTAAAGGGCGCCATGTTTTTGATGCCAGAAACCCCGGGGTTGTGAAGGTCGAGCCGGTTCAGAATGTTCGAATTTCCGGGAATCATATTCATGGTCTGAGGCGTGACGCGATTCATGTTAAGCAGGCGGTTGGCGTATTTGTCAGCGACAACAGACTCGGGCCATTTCACCCGAACTATCAGGGCATGACAGTTAAACAGGTTGGGGCAGGCGAAAAAATAATGGTTAAAGGTCGTTATGAGAACCGCGATCACTCAGATGCTGTTCAGATAACCGATTCGGCAAAAATAGCAGTCACCGGCAATACAATAAATGCCGCTGGCGGCGCCTGGAACCAGAGTATTTTTATAAAAATGGAAGAAAATCGGAAAAACAATGACTGGATCAAAGTCAGCGGCAATAGAATTTTCAACGACCACGTCTGGGGAATTCGCATTCATGGCTTTTCGCAGGCAAACCAGGCTGAAATCGCCCGGGCGAATCTGCTGCAAAAAATCGCTACCATTGGTTCCGACAGGCGGAGCGCGACAAAGCCGCTGGTTAAAGTTGACTAGAGGGTAAATTTTTCTTGCCCGGGAATGATTGATTTTTGCTATGCTCTGCTAATTATGAAGGAGAAAATATGAATAAAATATACAAACTGGCGGTACTTTTGCTTTGTCTGGTTGCAGTCTTTTCTGCACCCTGTTTCAGCGCGACTGTTAATCAGTCTGAGCATGCAGGCGCGGTTCCAGCCGAGCCGGTTTTTAAAATTGATGGCAAAAATGCTGATCAGATGTATCTGCCGCTGCTTGAAAAACACAATAAGCGTACCGGGCAGAATTTAACCCTGAGAGAATTCAAAGAATACCTTGAAAAACGCCGCGAAGCGGGTTTGGTTAATGATGTCTCGGTTGCGGTATTTGTGTCCATCGACCCTGAAGGTCTGCCGGTCAGTCGGTTTGCTTCGCTGAAACCGGAAGAGCGGTTTCGTGAAGTAATTCAAATCTATGAACATTCTCAGGAAGTCAAACCCTACGGCGCTGCCGGAAATTTTGATTCAGACTATCCTCCGGTCTCAGAGGGCGATCTGGTGCTTAATCTTTCGCAGAAAGCCATGATTTCATGTGGCTACGCCAGTGATGTGCAGAAAACGGTAAAATGCACGATAAAGGCTCATATTGCCGGTCAGCACCATAGAAAGGGCAAAAAAGCCGATATCGATAGAAAGTTTGACAAAAGCCTTGAGATACCGATTGGGCAATGGGTCCTGGTCGAATTCCAGCCGCCCCTTGAGAAAAATTCTGAACGCTACGAAAATATTTTTATGCTGGTCAGAATCCTTCCAGCCTGGCAGAACGACAAGTAAATTCAGCTTCCCGCATCAGCCAGAAAAAACATTACTTCAGACGTCAGAACCTGCAGGTGGTTACTTGAGGCTGAATTCGACACTGAAGGTTTCGCCGGCGGTCAGGTAGGGAAAATAGCAGTAGACGCGGCTCTTTTCGTAGGCGACGGCTTCTTCTGGCTCGATGCTGAAAGCGCTGGTTGTCATTGTTGCCGGCACAACGATGAGAAAGGCCTGGCGCCGACAGGCGGGCTGTGGCAGGGCCGGCAATACGAACTTTTTGCCGTCTGGTGTTTTTTCGAGCCTGCCGTCGTCGAGGCGACAGCAGATGTGGCTGCCACGGCCTGATTTCCAGGGCTCGGCCAGGGTTATCGAGGCGATGCCGCCGCCGATGGCCCCCTCGATCTTGTAAAAAACCGAAGTGAGAATGTTGCCGTTCTCGTCGATGAACGGTGAACTCGCCAGCTCAGGCAGCCAGAGCTGGGTGTACAGCTCCTCATAATCATACATGTTGAAATTGCTGAAAATTACCTGATGCGAAAAACTGCCGTCGGGGTGAACCACCAGAACCGAAGTGCAGCCGTAATTGCCGATCGTGTATGACCTGATGTCGGCCGAGTCAGCGCAGATCAGACGCGCATACTTGCGCACCGTCGCGAACCACGGCTCGTCGTTGAATTCATCTCTGATGCCGGGCATGAGCTCTGCTTCAACGGTTTTCTGCAGTTCCTGGGTTGTGAGAAACGCCATCTGTGGCTTGATTTTTCGGGCCTGTCTGAGATGCCGTACCGCGGTTTCGTTGCGGTTGAGCAGTTCCATGACCCGGTAAAGGGAATAGTAACCCATGGCTCTCAGGCCTTCGTCGCCCGGCAGCCCGACCGCGAGTCTGAAAGCCCCGTAAGACTTCTGCAATTCATTGCGGCACGCCAGAATGCGGCCGTAATAAAACTGCATCAGCATGTTCATTGGGTCTTTCGCAAGCGACTGCTCGGCTTCGGCGGCTGCTTCGTCATAACGCCCGCTCAGCAGCAGTGCCTGAATGACTTTCAGCCGCAGGTTGTGAAAATCAGGGTGTTTTTCGATACGAACCCTGAGAACCTCGATCGCGCGCCGAAAATCCATGATCGAGAAATAACACTCGCTCTGCGCCACCGCCATGATGTTGTTCTCAGGGGCCTTGCGCGTCAGGTTTTCGCCGACTCTGATCGCTTCAGTATAGTTGCCGAGTGTTTCAAGGCAGAAAAACAGCGCAAATTCAAAATCGTAATCGTCAGGGTAGACCTGCTGCAGCCTGATTGCCTGCTTGCGGCCCTCTTCGTAATCGCGGATCATGAACACCTGCCGCGACAGTTCATATTTGCCACGATCTTTTTCATTTTCACTTTCGGCCATCTGCGCCGAGGCTTCGATGATATGCTTTATCTCGGTGCTCTCTGCGACCGTATTGAGCGCAAAACACATCAGAAAAAGAATATCGGCGTTGTCGGGGTCGAGTTCGCGGGCCTGGCGAAGCTCATCGATTGCCTCGATGACCGCAAAGTTCACAAAAAACTTCTGGCGCGCCGAGCGCAGAAACTTTAGAGCTACGCCCTGCGGTGATTCGGGGTCGGGCTCCTCTTCAGCGGCATCAACCGATGATCTGATTCTTTCTTCTCCGGCCGACTCGATAATATGGCTCTCTTTGAGAAACCAGCCCCTGAGCATGTCTTTGAAACCGCTGAACCAGTTGGGCTGCGTTTTGCGCAGCAGCAGATCTTCGGCCAGCTCGGCCGCACTCTGATAACGCCGCTCAGGTTTGCGGTCGAGGCATTTCATGATAATGGCCTCAAAATCACCTGAAATATGCGGATTTATCTCGCGCGGCGGCTTGATGTTGCCATGGGTGATGAAAGCTACCAGCGCCGCCGGGTCTTCACCCTTGATCGGGTGGGTAAGGGTTGCAAGCTCATACATGACGACGCCGAGACTGTAGATGTCGGTCTGCGCCGTCACCCGGCCCCGTTCGCCCATCAGTTGCTCAGGCGCCGCACAGGAAAGAGTGCCCATGAACTGCTCGCTTTTCGTCAGTTCGCTGTCGCCGCGCTGCTTGACCAGCCCGAAGTCGACAATTTTAACCCTGCTGTCATCGCTGATAAGAATATTCGACGATTTGATGTCGCGGTGAATGATTTCGTTGCGATGCGCTTCGGCCAATGCCGATGCCGCTGAATGCATCAGGCGGCGAACCTTTGCCGGGTAGTCGGGATTTGCCAGCGGGTTTTCGACCAGATCCTGCAGAAACATCGGAGTCCCCGGGGATGCCTGCCGCAGATAACCAGAAAATTTCAGGTCATTCAGCGAGTGCCCGGCATAATGTATGAACCGGCAGCGCGAGATGAAATCGCGAATCGACCAGCCCTCGACGTATTCCATGATAAAAAAAGGCTGACCGTTGTATTCACCATAACTGTAAATTTTAACAATAGATGAGTGATCGAGACGGGCAATGGCAGAAGCCTCGCGCAGAAATCTGGTGCGGCCGATGCGCTCGTCAGATGCCTGGTGCATGATTTTGATGGCGACATGTCTGCCGAGAGTCTCGTCGAGAGCCTTGAAAACAGAACCCATGCCGCCGGCACCAATCTCAGAGACGATCCGGCAGCCGTTGATAACCGTGCCCGTAACCGGCAGTCCGCTGGCGCTATTCATGAGGTGGCCCTCCTGAAGGGTGGCGACCATCTGCATCTCCGCGTCGGAAATAGTCGTCGGGGTGAAAAAAGCCGAACCCGGGGTGCTTCAGCGCAATATTTTCGGCAAAGCGCCGGTCTGAATTAGAATGGTCTTCGCCCGGTGTGCCATCTGGTTTCAGATCTGATCCGCGTTTCCAGGCGGCATCGCCGACCATGAAACTTTCTGCCCAGTTGATCTGACACCCGGCCAGCCGCAACTGCCGCTCAAGGCGCCAGGCCATGCCGGGTTCAGGCTTTCGGTCATCGTCATACAGCTCGGCGTAATCATAATAGCTGAACAGAATACCTTTCTCGGCAAAGCTCTTCAACATTGCCTGAAAAGCCTCTTCGACTTCGGTATGCGTGATATAACCAAGGTCGATACCGGCCTGATTCGAAACAATTGCCAGCAGATAGCCGGCCTCGGAAAGCTCTTTGAGCCTGGCAAAACTTTCTTTGATGATCACCGTGTCTGAACTGCCGTGCGGTGATGGCCGGCCGCTCTTCGAATTTCTCAAGGTGCGGTCGGCGTCAAAAAAAGCGACGCGAAAGGTTCTGCCTGCAGCATTGGCGGGCAGAACCAGTGAACGTCTTCGTGCTGGCAACCGGAATCGGCTTTCGGTCATGCAGAGCCCTTATTTGATGACTTTGGGTACCAGCTTCTCAAACATGGCCAGTTCGGGTTCGTGGCTCATGATCGCCTGTTTCCAGAATTCGGTGCTTTCGAGGTCGGCCTTGACCGCTTTTTTGGCGACCTTGTGCGCCATGTCGCTGCCAGACAACCGCAAAAATTCCTGATACTTGGGCAGGAAAGCCTGGCCTTCCTTCTGGAACATGCCGAAAAGACCGCGACTGAGCAGATAGCCGAAGGTATACGGGAAGTTGTAGAAGGTGACGCCGCTGATGTAAAAGTGCAGCTTTGAAGCCCAGAACATCGGGTTGGCGCCATCTTTTTCGAGCAGGTCGCCGAACTGGTTCTGCATCGCTGTTGTCATCAATTCTTTAAACTTCGAAACACTGACTTCGCCTTTCATGCGCTCTTCATGAAATGCCTTTTCGAAGTTGAATCTGATCGGAATATCGATCAGGAAAGCAATGCCATGGTTGATGGTATTGGTCAGCACGTTGAGCTTCTGCGCATCGCTGACTTTTTTGTCGTTGAGAATACCGTCGGCAAGAATCATTTCGCCGAAGGTCGAGGCCGCTTCGGCCAGCGTCATCGGGTATTCCTGCAGGAAAGGTCGCAGACCGTTGAGCTGGGCACTGTGGAAAGCATGGCCGATTTCGTGGGCCAGCGTCGAGATATCGTTCATGCTGCCGGCGTAGCTCATGAAAACACGTGATTCTTCGGTCAGCAGAGAGCCGGTGCAGAATGCGCCAGGGCGTTTGCCGGCCCGTGGCTCTGATTCGATCCAGCGCTTTTTCATGGCATCTTTGAAAAACTGCTGCAGCTTCGGGTAGGCAGTGCCAAAGGCCTTTTCGACTATTTTTACGCATTCATCCCATGAGTAGCGGTTGAGCTGCGGAATGGCGAGCGGCGCTTCGCAGTCATACCAGGCGAGTTTCTTCTGACCGAGGGCTTTCGCTTTGGCCTTGCCGATTTTCTGAATGAACGGGCGGCATTCTTCGATCGCCTTGAACATTGCATCGAGAGTTTTGCGCGAAATGCGTGACTGAGCCAGGGCCACATCGAGGAAATGGTCGTAACCGCGCTTTTCATTGAGCATCAGGCGGGTGCCGGCAAGAGCGTTCAGACAGGCGGCGCAGATGTCTTCTACTGTCTGCCAGGCCTTGTTGCCGAATTCAAACGCGGCTTTGCGAACCTGGCGGTCTGAATCCTGCATGATCGAGCGGCACTGGGCCATTGGGGTATTTTCGACACGGCCATCAGGCCAGTGCATGTCGAAGGTCAGTTTGCCGGAAATCGTGCTGTAGAGACGGTCCCATGAACTGAAACCGTCGACGCTGAGGTCGGCTGCCAGAGATTCGAGCTCGGTGGTCATGGTTTTCTGGGCATCATGACGCATTTCTTCAAGGTGAAACTTGATTTCGGCCAGTTTTTTGCGGGCGGTAAAGGCGGCAAAATCGTCTTTTGCAGCCTTTTTCAGACCCATTTTCATGTAAATGACGATCTTGCCGAATTCAGCACTGATGCTGTCAATTTCGGCTGATTCACGGTTGTAATCTTCGTTGGCGGCATCACCGGCATTGAGACAGCCGATGTATGACGAGAAGTGTGACAGGCGGCGCAGGAGCTGCTCGAAATCGAGAAAAACCTTTTCCCATTTTGCCTGATTGCCGGCGTCGAGGGTTTTCAGCCCGCCTGCAGTTTTCTGCAGTTTGGCGATATCTTCTTTGAGAGCCTTCTTGAAGGCTTTCATTTCGGGGCTGTTGTATTTTTTAAAGTAGCTGCTGAGATCCCAGACGATTCCTTTACTCATTGTTCATTCCTTAAACATAGCAAGAATTTTTCTCTATATACCATATTCTCCCTCTCAGGGCTACTGCAGCGCTATTGAATTAGGAATCATGATCTAAG
>CAZFUG010000151.1:0-10360 GCA_964522035.1 uncultured bacterium | reverse complement strand
AAACAGAAGCAGTATTTTCATCTGACAATCTCTTTCAAAGCCCGCACAACTTCGGCGAAATCGGCGGCGGTATGCCAACGCGACGGTGCCAGCCGCACCGTACCGACCGGAAAAGTCTTGAGAGTCTGATGTGCCAGCGGTGCGCAATGCAGCCCGGAACGCACTTCTATGCCAAATTCTTCACTCAGGCGGGTGGCAATCACCGATGGGTCGAGAGACTCATGTCTGAAAGAAAAAAGATTGCCCTGACAATTTGCGTCAGAGGCCCGCAGAACGTTGATGCCGGGCAGGGCTGCCACCGCATCGATGAACGCAATAAACTCAGCGTGGGAATGGGCCGATGACGGAGTATTTTCAAGGGCCGCGAGCAGGCCAATAATACCAGCAATGTTGCCGGTTCCGGCTTCAAAAATATCAGGTGCGAAGCCTGGCATCGCAAAACTCTCGGAAACACTTCCGGTACCGCCGTAAACAAGCGGCTCGAGCATTTCAGGGTTGCGAGTAAACAAAGCACCGGTGCCGGTTGGCCCGAGCAGCCCCTTATGGCCGGTGCAGGCGACAAAATCAAGCGCCCATGCGTCGATTTTCAGGTCGGTGATTCCGGCTGACTGGGCCGCATCGACGAGCAGCGGAACTTCACCGATAGCCTCTTTGATGCTTTTAAGCGGCTGAATCAGGCCGTTTACATTGCTCTGATGATTGACCACCACCAGACGGGTGCGCGGTGTCAGCAGGCGGCTTATTTCGCCGGTCATAATCAGGCCGTCGGGCCCGGAAGGCAGAACCCGCCAGCTTATGCCGCGCAGGCGCTTCAATGCTTCGAGCGGGCGTATTACCGCGTTGTGTTCGAGACCCGAAACCAGCACTTCATCGCCCGGCCGTAAAAAACCCTGCAATACCAGATTCAGGCCTGTTGTCGCATTTGGCATGAAAGAAAGCAGCTCAGGCCTGCCGACCCCAAGATGGGCTGCAAGACTGTCGCGGGCCTTTTCCACTTTACGGCTGACTTCGACGGCGCGCGGGTAGGCGCTGCGACCGTAGGGGCCACCGAGTTCGTCGAGATAACGCGCCATTTCGCGGGCGACTTCTGCGGGCCGCGGAAACGACGTGGCGCTGTTATCGAAATACATGCAGCTTTTCAATTCTGGAGTTCCTCAGGGAGCGAAGACTTTGCCGGCCGATGCGACTGTCTGCATGATATCATACATGTTCGAAACCCGCCCGACCTGCAGCTTCGACTTGAGTTCGAAATAATCGAGGCAGGTGCCGCAGACAAGCATCTTCGCCCCGGCCGCTTCAAGCTCTTTCAGAGCGCCCAGAACCGGTGAGCCTTCGCAGGCCAGCGTCACACCGGCATTGTAAAATAGAATAGCCGCAGGCGCAGGTGATGTTTCTTTGAGAGAATTGATGCAGGCCTGAATTAGAATGCGACCGAGCTCGTCACTGCCACTGCCCATGACCGCCCGGTTCAGAACCAGAACATACGGACCGCCGCCTGGTGAGCAGTAGTTTTCAGGGTTTGGCGAATTGGCAGAGACCGGCACAGAAATAAACTGCACCGAAAATACGCCACCATTTTCTACACTCACAGGGCTGCAGCCGTTATCATGCAGAAAGCGCACCACATTTTCGTGCGACGTGGCGTTATCGATCAGGATTTCGAGCATATCACCCGGCGCCGCATCGTTAAGCGCTTTTTTTGCCATAATCAGAGGTTTCGGGCAAAGTAATCCGCGGGCATCGACAATATTTTTACTCATTCAATCACCTTTTAACAGTTTCAATATATACAGATTCAGCCTTGATGGAACCCTGCAAGCCTTTTGGCCGAAGGATGGCTTCTGATTGCGGCAAGCAGGCCATTATCATCACCATTTACAACTACGTGAAATGCGGCGTTGGCGGGCACTGAGCCGAGCCAGCCGTTGTCGCCAAGAATTACGCCGGCGACGTCTGTGGCTGTAACCGGCTCACCCAGCGGGCGGCCGGAAATTGCCGAAAAGCGTTCGGGGCGATGAACATGTTCCGCGTCGAGCGGAGCGCCGACACACCAGCCGCCGACTACGGCAATGACACAGGCGGCGCCGGCGGCAATCTGTGGTTCATGTGCGGCATGCCCTTTCACCGGCCGACCGGCCGAGCCGTCGGCTTCGACGATCAGACGCTGGCAGACGGTTTTGAGCGAGAAGGTTTCTTCAACAGAAAAGCCAAGGCATTTGCCGTTTTCGATACGGTCGGCAACAGCTACCAGCGGAGCCGGGCGGGCGGGCAGACCAGCCAGAACATCTGAAAATGCACCAAGTCGCAGATCAGAGCATTGCTCTGGCGTCGGAACCCAGATTTTCGTCGTGGTGGCACAGATCGTTCTTTCGCCACATGCTGCCCATGCAGCCGCGAGCTTGAACATCAGGGTCGTTTTACCGCCGCCGCCGATCAGCCAGATATCAGGGTAATCCAGTAAACGATTCATTCAGCAATAAAGTCCTTTATTAAATAACGGCTTGGATTGCCGCTTTTACCCATTCCGGGCACAAGCACGGTGGTGTAGAAAAGTTTCGCGGGAATAAACGAAAGATTGCGAAGACAAAGCAGGAAATAGTGTTGATGACGCAAAAGCAGATAAAAAACTCAATTGCCACACCGCTCAAGCAGAACGATTAACGATCTTAAAGCGGTGTAAAATCGCTTCGAGCACTGCGCCGCTGATGGTGCGGCTCTTGTCTGTGATAGTAAAACAGGCACGTACTTCGCCGCGGGGGTCGACATCAGCGAGCTTCAGGCCTGCGGTGGTCATCACACCATCGTGCAGGATGCCGCGCAATACGCCTGCGATCGAAGCTTTTACCGGTTCTTCACCGACCATGGCGACCATTTCGCCAGCCTTCACAACGTCGCCGATTTTGCGAACGCCGCGCACGACACCGGCACAGGGCGCGCGCATGACGCGACCGGCGGTAACTCCACCAATCGACCCGGGAACCCCGGTATCGGCAGCGGCGCTGCCGGTTTCGATCAATCGGCCGAGATCATGACCACGGTTGGTTTCGACAATAACATGCGCATCGACGCCACAGACGGCGCCGGGCCCGAAGCTTATTACCAGAGGAGCCTGATTCACAGAGGTCGCGCCCGGACATTTGAGAAGCCGGGCATCGATAAGCACATCAGGCTTCAATTCGTTCAGGATAGCCGCTTCAGGATCGACGACGACCGACACATGATCACGGCCTGGCATTGGCAGTCTGCCTCTTTCAAGAAGACAGCCGCGAACACCCTCGACAATGATTTCGCCATCCCAGACGGCGCTGCAGAAAGAAATAGCACGCCTGACTGCGAGCGGCTGGCTCACTTCGGTCATCGTCACCTCAAAACCAGAGCGAAAAAGGCGATGGGCAGTGCTACTCGCCATTTCGCCGGCGCCGAGAATGAGAACTTTCAAGATTGTGCCTCCAGGTCAGAGGGAGTATCGATATCGAGCACCACTCCGGGGTCGCTGACATCAATCAGAGTCAGGTCAGATGCATACTTCTGCAGAAGGCCACGGGCACCACTGTCACCCGAAAGTTTCTGCAGCTCGGCAATATAACGAGCGGCAAAAATAACCGGGTGGCCGCGCCGGCCCGCAAAAACCGGAGCGATGATTCCCTTTGCTCCGGGCCCCTTTGCGGCAGCAATCAGAGTCGAAATCGTCGCAGAATTTACATCGGGCATGTCGGCAAGGCCAACCGCAACCAGTTCGGTTTCAGCAGGCAATGCCATGGCAGCCAGACGGAGAGAACCGCCCATACCTTCGTCTGCTGATTGATTGATCAGCAGACGAATGCCTGGGCGTTTTTCACCGGTTTCGCCTGGCCGCCTGACAAGAATGAGTTCTTCGATTTCCGGCACCGCCTGCCATCGGGAAAGGGTCGCCGCGAGAACGGTCGCACCCCGCCACGGCAGATTGAGCTTGTCACTGCCCATCCGCCGCGACGCACCCGCGGCAAGAACGATGCCGAGAATCATGACCGCTTATTTGACGCTGCCGAGAGCACGCAGGATCTTTTCGGGAGTGAACGGCCAGCTTCTGATCCAGACGCCGCAGGCATCCTGAATCGCTGCTGCAATAACCGGGGCGGCGCCGTTACATGAGATTTCTGAGATCGACTTCGCCCCCATCGGCCCGAACGGGTCGTTGGTATCGACGAGAACCGCCTTGAAATCATCAGGCAGATCGCCCATCTGAGGCACCTTGTAATCTACGAAGTTAGGGTTGAGGCAGGCGCCCTTTTCATCGTAGATCATTTCTTCGTAGAGGCTGTGGCCGATGGTTTTGAGCACGCCGCCATAGATCTGGCCAAGAGCCAATTCTGGGTTGATCGGGGTGCCGGCATCCTGCAGTGCGTAATATTTGAGGATGCGCACTTTGCCGGTGCGGGTATCGACTGCGACTTCGCAGAAGTGAGCGCCATAAGGGAAAGAGCCCTTATCGGTGATGAAATGTGCCGTTGAAATCAGCTGACCGTGGCCAGTACCGCTCTGAGTGCGGCGGGCAATCTGCTCGTAAGTGACTTCGCCAGAAAGGCCCTTGACGACGCCGGGCCAGGCAAGTTTGAGGTTGTTTTCCGGTTCCTGCAGCATGTCGGCCGCTTCCTTGATCAGCATATCCTTCATTTTCAGGGCGGCATTGAGGGCGGCGCCACCCGAAAAATAGGTACCGGAAGAAGCGTAGGCGCCAACGTCAAATGGCGTCGAGTCGGTATCGGCCGCGAGAACGGCGACGTTGTCCATCGGCACCAGCAGGGTTTCGGCGACCAGTTTGACGGCAACGGTTTCGAGACCGGTACCAAGATCGGTGCCGCCTGAGAGTACCATGAAAGTGCCGTCGCCGAACTGGGTGATGGCAGCGTTTGCAGAATCGAGACCCGGCAGACCGGAACCCTGCTGCAGAATGACGACACCCTGGCCGATTTTAACGTCGGGGTTATTGCTGGGGGTCTTGACGCCCCAGTTGATCATCTTTTTGCCCTGTTCGAGCGCGGGGCCAAGGCCGCAGGTATAAACGAGCTGCGGCGTGCCTTCGCGGCCTTCACCGAGGCAGCGCAGAATTTCGAGCACAACGCCTTCGCGCACCCGGTTCTTTTCGATAAATGCGAGTGGGTCCATACCGAGTTCGCGTGCCATTTCGGCGGCGGCCAGCTGCATGGCAAAAGAGCCCTGCGGCGCACCGTAACCCTGATAAGCACCGGTCGGGGCGATGTTCGAATAATAGGTATTCACGTCAAAGCGCACATTATCACAAAGGAACAGCGGCAGAGCCTTTGAACAGGCATTCATCGGCACGGTCAGACAATGCGACCCGTATGGGCCGGTATTGGCTTCGAGGTCCATGTGAATGGCGGTGAGACGCCCGTCTTTTTTGGCCCCAAGCTTAACCTTAACCTTGATAACATGGCGGGTTCGTGAATTGACGAATTCTTCTTCGCGGGTATAGCGATAAAGCACGTCGCGGCCGGTAACCCAGGTTGCCCAGGCGGCCACTTCTTCGAGCACCATGTCCTGTTTGGCGCCAAAACCGCCGCCGACGCGTTCTTTGATGACGCGGATCTTGTTTTCTTTGACGCTGAGAATGCGTGCAATAATGCGGCGCACATGCGACGGAACCTGGGTCGAAGCATGCAGAACCAGGCGGTCGCCTTCCATGCGGCTGTAAATGATGTGAGGTTCGAGCGGCGTGCACTGAACCTGACTGCTTTCGTAAGTGCGTTCGATGGTCACGTCAGCTTCGGCGAAACCTTTGTTGATATCACCGATACCGCCGTGAACAGAGGCGGCCAGATTGCGGTGCGGGTCAGCGTGAATCGGAAACTGATAGATGATTTTGCCTTCGCGCGGATCAACGCCCTGATTGTATTTGTCGAGATCGGCGGGAGCGCCGACAACGTATTCAACCTTCGCCTTGTGAATAACCGGTGCGCCGGGGCGCTTGGCTTCATCGATGGTTAATACGGCGGGCAGCACTTCGTATTCGACCTTGATCAGCTTGAGAGCTTCGTCGGCAATTTCGGGGGTTTCGGCAACAACGGCGGCGACACGGTCGCCGACGTGACGAAGCTTCTGATCGAACATGCGGCGGTCATAAGGTGACGGTTCGGGAAAGCCCTGACCGGCCGGGTTGTACCAGACATCGGGGCAGTTTTTGTAGGTAAATACAGCCACGACACCTTTAAGAGCTTCGGCTTTCGAAGTGTCGATGCTTTTGATAAATGCATGAGCATGCGGGCTGGGCATTACCTTGAGGTGACAATGGCCGGGTCTGACACGGTCTTCGACAAATGCCGACTCGCCGCGGGCGAGAAGATAACCGTCGATTTTGCCTTTGGCGGAACCAACATAGCGCATGCCTTCGCGAAACTTCGGGGCTTCTACAGGGGTCGCCGGGTCTTTGCGGCGGGCAACCGCAAGATTCATGGCATCGAAAACCTGTTCATAACCGGTGCAGCGGCAGAAAACTCCGGAAAGGGCATCTTTAACCTGTTCGCGGGTCGGGCGCTCGACTTTTTCGAGCAACTCGGCTGCTGCCATCAGCATCGAGCCGGTGCAGTAGCCGCACTGAACGATACCGGCATCGATAAAGGCGGTCTGCAGGCTTGACAGTTCGCGCGGCTTGGCAAGACCTTCAACGGTGCGCAGGTTACGACCTTCGACCTGGCCAACAACAAGCAGACAGGTATTCATAAGGCGACCGTCGACAAGAATCGAGCAGTTACCGCAGGTGCCTTCGCCATCGCAGCCGTTGCGGACTGAAAGAATGCCGGCGCGGCGCAGTGCATCACGCAGATTTTCGCCGGCTTCAGCTTCAAGAACGAATGGGGAGCCGTTGAGATTAATTGAAATGGACATCAGCGAACTCCTTTGCAAGAACAGGTTCCGGTGGCGGCGGCTTTAAGGACGCGCGCGCCAAGAACTGCCGCCAGCTGACGCTTGAAAGCGGCACTGCCACGCAGATCGTCGATCGGCTGGACTGCGGCCGCGATCATGGCTTCGAGTTTTTCAGCTTCAGGCAGAGCCTGACCGTCGAGATTTTTTTCAACGCCATACAGCCGCACAACGTGAGAAGCGACCCCGCCGATGGCGAGAACCGGCTGTTTGACTTTACCGCCCTCTAAGGTCATCGAAGCGGCGGCGGTAATGATCGAAATATCAGAAGCGGTGCGGGTATGGTGATCTAGCCCGATGTTGCGGGTGCCGGTCGGCACGATTACCGCGAGAACCAGGCTGGTTTCGCCGGCAACGAACTGATCAACCGGCATTTCGCGGTCGGTCAGCACCACGCGGGCTTCGGCCGCCATCAGTGCCGGAATAAGATTGGCACAGGTTTTATTGGCGCCAAGATGCCCGCCGACAGTGGCGCAGTTGCGGATATTGCGGTTCGCCATGTGGCCGGCAGCCTTTTTGATAAAAGCGGGAACATCAGAATGCTCGATAAGCTGCTGAAAGGTTACGCCGGCGCCAATGCGAAGGCCGGCCGGGGTGGCTTCAATCTTGTTGAGCCCGAGCCCGGCAAGATCGATAAGAGCGGCAGGACGCGGGGCATGCAGATTGTTAACCTCAGTGCCTCCGGCGAGAAAAAAGGTGCCCGGGCCAAGTTTTGCCTTGAGCTGCAGGGCCTCGTTCACAGAGGCTGGGCGATGATATGAAGGGGTCATGATTCCTCCTCAGACAGGAATTGAAAAGGCCCGGGCCGATACCGGAAAAATTGCCAACAGGGCATAACAGGCAGATAACTGCCTTGCCTGATCAAGATTTGCGGTCATTCCCTTGCCATGTAAATATTTCATAATCAGCGGTCATAGCAAACCAATCGTCACACAAACGACCGGTTTATCAGCATTATCTCACAAAACCGGCTGACTTTGAAGCGGAAAAAATGTCACAAAGTATCAGCGCATGACGAAGGTATCGAACCAGAGACTGCTGCCCGCAGCCATATTCGCGGCAACTCTGACCTGGATGGCCTTCACTGCGGGCTCTTCTTCCTTCTGCAGGGCATAGCTGAAAGTAAATGAAGTGGCCTGCCAGCGATCGGAGACCGCTTCGAATTCCACCTGCCCGAGCCGTCGGGCAAGCGGGTTGCCGGCCGCATCGAGCAATTCAACGACTACCATGCCCTTCATCTGTCTATCGCCCTGAAAGAAAAGCGAGCAGTCGAACTGCTGGCCGGCTTTGAGCTTTTCTACCGAAATCGGTTCGAATTCAAAACCGGTTTCGCCGTCAGCGGCAGCGGTGAGTCGCAGCGAGCCATAACCGGTATTGAAACGGTCATAGTCAAGAGAGAGCTGTTCTTTTGCACCGGCCAGGCCAAACGGCATGCCGTTGTCGCCGTTGCGTTCGAAGTCACCGCCGGCAAGCAGATTAGCCGGCTCAGGCGCAGAGAATGGCTTGAGGCTGAGATCATCGAACAGTACGCTTCCCTCAGAGAATGGCCCGGTCTGCAGCAGAATGCGCATAAAGGCGTTATTGGCGGCAAACAGCTTTTTGTCGGGCGCATTCACGAGGCGGGCCTCGATTTTCTGCCATTCAGCACCGAGGGTCGCTGACGGCCTGATGGCCCAGACGCGGTTGCGCAGGCGACGACTGGCATCATAAAGTTCGATGCCGATGGCAGCGTTCTGCTGACCGGTTTCAGATCTGGCCCAGATGGAGAAAGCCAGGTCAGTGCCTTCATTGACCGCGATAAAATCAGAAAGAACTCTGGTGCTGACATTGCGTTGCTCGGTCCAGAGCTGAATAGCGCGGCGACCTGAAGCAGCGGCCTGGTCGGTTACACCGGCCTTGCCTTCGACGATTTCCCAGCCCGGCAGCAGCCCGGCAGAGGTCGAAGCAGCTTCGAAACTGTAGTTATTGATCAGATTAGTACGCTCGATAGTCATGATCTGGCGCGTGTTCGAGAAAACCTGCTGCTCGCCGACGTTCATTTTCTTCAGATTGTTGCGGGCATTCTGCACACGCTCACTGGAAGGCGGATGCGAGCTGAGATACTGCGCCAGCCCTTTGGTATCGCCATGCTGCTTGAGAAACTTTTCCCAGAGGGTGACCTGGGCGGCAGGGTTGAAGCCCGCCATAGCGAGACGGTGCTGCCCGATATCATCGGCTTCGTCTTCCTGCTGGCGCGAAAACTTCATCAGAGTCAGGTAAGTGAGCAGAGTGCCCCAGGTTTCCTGATCGCGTTTGTTTTTTACGGCCTTGTTCAGCAAAGCTACCATGACGGTCGAAGCTCTGAAATTGGCCAGGGAATGGCGACGCTCGGCGTGAGCCAGTTCGTGACTGATTACCGCCGCCAGTTCGTCGTCTGAATCAACCATATCGAGCAGGCCGGTGTGCACGTAAACGTGTCCACCCGGTATGACAAATGCGTTGGCGCTGCTTTCGCGGATAACCTGAATGTCCCATTTCATGCCGCGCTGGTTGAACTGTGGTTTCAGTCGCTCGAAAATGCCCCTGACATAGGCATTGATTTTCGGGTCTTTTTCCGGCTTCTGTGTCAGGCCCATCCAGAACTGAAGTTCTTTACCAAAGCGCTTTTCAGCGCCGACATCGCCAACCAGCCAGAGGGTCATGTTGATTTCCTGGTATTTCTGGTAGGCGCCAAGAATCTGCGTCAGAACATTTTTTGCCGAGGCAGTGGCGTTAAAAGCTAGAGTCAGCAACAGAATGATCATGATGAATCTGCATCTTTTCATTGTTTGGCTCCGATAGATTTTACGAATTAATTTACCAACCCCGTCTATTATCGCCCTATACCCGCTAATTGTCAAAAGCCCGCCAAAAGTAATGCTTCGCGGCCGATCAGACATTGCAACTGCGCCGCAGCAACTAACGGTCATGTAATACCACGATGGTGAAAACGCTCTGTGGGCACTGGCAAAATTTGCGGCGGGCAAATATAATATGAACCGAATCTCCCCGGTAAATAATATAGAAGTAAGGAGAGCGAGATGCTCAAAAAGCTCACCCGGTTTTATCACCCGAAAACCATCGAAGAGGCATGCCAGTTTCTGGGCAACGGCGAGTGCAGAACCGCAGTCATCGCCGGCGGCACCTCGGCAGCACTCAGGGCCGACAGCAACATTGAAGCGCTGGTCGATATTTCACATATCAGCGAACTGAATTATATAAACAAAGATGCAGCCCTCTACCGCATCGGCGCCTGCACCCGCGTGCAG
This sequence comes from uncultured bacterium, assembly GCA_964522035.1. Lineage (GTDB taxonomy): Bacteria > Muiribacteriota > Ozemobacteria > Ozemobacterales > Ozemobacteraceae > Rifleibacterium. The sequence goes on along the minus strand of CAZFUG010000151.1, from coordinate 155 downwards.
GATATTTACAAAAATCCAGAACTGAAAGGCCCCGCCGGAAAACTTCTTCAGACCGCTGCCGGGAAAATCGGCTCGACGCTGCTGCGCAATGCCATCACTGCAGGCGGCAACCTGGCTGGTCTTTTTCCGTGGTCCGATCTTCCGGTCGCTTATAT
>CAZFUG010000150.1:0-10373 GCA_964522035.1 uncultured bacterium | reverse complement strand
ATTGAACCGTAGCTTGTGCCACCCTTGCCGAACAGACCGGCAAGTTTCTTGGCAGCCCAGTTACCCAGCATACCACCGGCGATACCACCAATGATGGTGCCGAACGGGGGGAAGATCATTGAACCGAGCATTGCGCCTGCGGTTGAACCAACGGTCTGACCAGCTACGCCGACCCAGTCAATCTGCTTGAAGGCTTCTTTGATTGAGAAACGGCCATTTTTGAGGTCACCGGCGAGGTAAGCGCCTACTGAACCACCGACGATCGAGCCGAAGGTCGGAGCAAGGGCAGAGAGAACGCCACCGACAACCGGAACGGCTGACAGGAAGGGCACGAAGAATGAACCGGCTGCTGCGCCAGTTACAGAACCTACAACGCCACCGGCGAATTCAGCTGAAACAACGGTCTTAACCGCTTTTTTCAGGCTGGGCTTTTCACCGCGCATCATCTGAGTGGCCAGGTCAACACCAACGGTGATACCAGCGGTCATCAGAATGTTCTTGGCGCTGAAGCCTGATTTCAGGCTGTCTTTTACGTTCTGAACGCCCTGGTTGGTCATGGCTTTACCAGCTTCATAACCAGATTTGAACTTGGTGCTGGTGGTTTCTTTCATCTTTGACAGGAAGCCGGGTTTCTTTTCGCCATCAGCGACTTTACCGGTGTCCTGAGAAGCCTGACCGGCCTGTGAAGCGTCCTGAGAAGCCTGGGTGCCCTGAGTGGCATCGCCAGACTGGCTGGTCTGTGAAGACTGACCGCTCTGTGAAGCATCCTGAGAGGCCTGGGTGCCCTGAGAAGCGTCGCCAGACTGATTGCTCTGTGAGCTCTGTGAAGACTGACCGCTCTGAGAGGCATCCTGAGATGCGCTCTGAGAAGACTGGCCGCTCTGATTGCTCTGTGAGCTCTGTGAAGACTGACCACTCTGAGAAGCGTCTGAAGAGGTGCTGCCACCCTTGACTTCTACGGGTTTTTTGCTGAACAGGTTAGCAATTTTGTCTTTGGCGCTCTTGAGCAGATTGCCAATTTTGCTGCCAGTTGAAGAAACGGCATCGCCAACTTTGCCGGCACCGGCTTTAACGCCGTCAACGGTTTTGGTGCCGAATTCCTGACCGCTGGTTTTGCCAGAGGTGAAGCTGTCTTTGATCTTCGAACCGTAAGAATTCAGTTCGTTCTTGATCCAGCTGCCTTCAGCTTTGGCGCCGCTTACTGCTGCTGCGCTGTCGGCATTGGCAATGGAAGCCTGAGTGGTGGTGCCGGCCTGAGCGGCGGTACCAGCCTGAGCTGCAGTACCGGCCTGGGCGGCAGTAGCGGCTGCACCAGCTTCGCCACCGAATACCAGGTTCATATACTGACTCATTTCGAGAGCCATCGGCTTACCATCAACGTAGCGAACGTTGTAGTGTGTAGTCATGGGGCCCTGTTTTACAGTTACCCACTGACCGGGTGTTACGTTAACGTTCTGTCCGCCAACGTTAACCTTGATAGCGCTGTACTCGGCCATCAACGGAGCTTCGCATACGAAGCTGGCGATCAGAACGATGCACAGCAGTTTGCTGAGAACCTTAATAGTGCTGTTCCTCATACGTCATACTCCTGAATCATTTGGATTACCCGAGAGAAAAACCCGATAAACCCGATTCACCAGCACGAACCTACCCGTAAGTGCTTGTAAATCATTTTTTTAAGGGTGTACCCATCACCCTTGCATTCAATTATAACAGAGCTTTGCAAAACCGCAAGACTCGCAACAAAAAAAATCAGCCCGGCGGTTAAGAAAAACTGCCCCGGTTACCCGGGGCAGTCGATCGTTGAGAGGCTTATACAATGCCCTGTTCAAGCATTGCGGTCGCGACTTTCATGAAGCCGGCAACATTTGCGCCCTTGATGTAGTTGAGTTTCTTGCCTTCCATGCCATGTTTTACACATGCTTCATGGATCGAGGTCATGATCTGTTTCAGTTTGGCATCGACTTCTTCAGAGGTCCAGCTGATGCGGCCGCTGTTCTGTGACATTTCAAGACCTGAAACGGCAACGCCACCGGCGTTAACGGCTTTGCCCGGAGCAAAGAGAATCTTGTCAGAGGCCAGCTTGGCGGCTTCTGCGGTGCAGCCCATGTTGGAAACTTCGAGGAGAAGTTTGCAGCCATTTTTGATCAGGGTCTTGACATCGTCTTCGTTGCATTCGTTCTGTGTGGCGCAGAGCATGGCAACGTCACATTTGACGCCCCAAGGTTTCTGGCCCTTGAAGAACTTGGCATTTTTGTATTTTTTTACATAGTCTTCAGCCTGGTCGTTGCAGGAAGCGCGCATTTCGAGCAGGTATTCAACTTTTTCTTCGTTGAAGCCTTCTTCATCGAGCACGTATCCGTCAGGACCGCTGATGGTGATGACCTTGGCGCCGAGTTCAACCAGTTTCTTGATTGAGCCCCAGGTTACGTTACCGAAACCGGAAGTGGCGACCACTTTGCCTTTGAAGGTTTCTTTGTTGCGTTTCAGCATTTCGATGCCGAAATAAACTGCACCGTAACCGGTAGCTTCGGGTCTGATAAGGCTGCCGCCCCAGGTTGCGCCTTTACCGGTGAGAACGCCGGTGAATTCATTTTTCAGGCGTTTGTACTGACCGAAGAGGTAACCGATTTCACGGGCACCAACGCCGATGTCGCCGGCGGGAACGTCAGTGTCAGCGGTGATGTGGCGGAAAAGTTCGGTCATGAAAGACTGGCAGAACTTCATGATTTCGTTGTCTGATCTGCCCTTCGGATTGAAATCTGAGCCGCCTTTGCCGCCGCCCATGGGCAGGGTGGTAAGGGCGTTTTTAAACATCTGTTCGAAGCCCAGGAACTTGAGGATCGAAAGGTTGACGCTGGGGTGGAAGCGCAGGCCACCTTTGTAAGGGCCAATGGCGCTGTTAAACTGCACGCGATAACCGCGGTTTACCTGAATCTCGCCTTTGTCATCAACCCAGGGAACTCTGAAAGAGATGGCGCGTTCTGGCTCGACGATTCTCTCGAGAATCTTGGCCTTAACCATGCGGGGGTTCTTGTGGTATTCTTCCCAGATGGTTTCTACTACTTCGTGAACGGCCTGATGAAATTCGGGTTCGTTCGGGTTTCTGGCTTTTACCATGTCCATGAATTCGGCGATGCTTTTCATTACTTCACTTTCCTTTCGATGCGACCTGATATTTTGATGTAACCCCTTGCGGTGTTAACAGGGCCAAAATAGCACTTAATTCCAAACTTCTCAATACTTTGTTTAAAAATTCTCAAAGTATTCTGTAGTATACGGTTAATCAGGTCTGCTGGTGCGCATCAGGAGCCGCTGAGTCATTGCTGCAGCCGGCTGTTGAAAAATCATGGCAATCAGAATAGGAATGCTTGCCTCAACCGGAAAATGCCCGAGAGCAATAACCAGACCGGCGCTGGTGTTGCGGATTCCGGCGCAGAATATGCAGGAACGTGCCACGCTGTCTTTGAACGAAAAAAGCCTGGCGAGAGCCCAGCCGCTGATAAAGCCAAAAATTACCATGCCCAGCGACAGCGGGAAAAGTATCGGAATTTTTCTGATCATTTCTGTTGCCGCACTTTGTGCTGCCGCCGTATTTATCATGATTACCGCGCACATGCAGAAAAATGAGACCGGGCCAAGAGCGCCAATATATTTCTGATGAAAGCTGCCCTTGCTGATGTCATGAGTGGTCAGACCAAGAACCGAAGGGATTACGATCATCTTGAACAGACTGGCTATCATGGCAGTATAGGCAATTTCGATCTTCCGGCCGGCAAATAGCATCATTACCATGGTTACTACGAGCGGACTGAGAAGAGTGTCGATGGTTGCCGATGTCAGCGAAAGGGCCACATCACCTTTTCCGAGGCCTGTCCAGATGACGGCGGTGATGCCTACCGGAAGGGCCGCTGCCAGAACAAAGCCTGCGATCAGTTCCGGGTTGCCTGCCAGGGTGAATTCGGCGAGCAGGCTGGCGGTAAATGGCGTCAGAAGATGCTGCAGAATAACGATGACAATCAGTGCCATGGGTTTGCGAAAAATGTGCCCAAGGTCGCTCCAGCTTGTTTTAAGAGCTGTTACAAAAGTCATGAAGCCGAACATCGGTGCAACGAGATTCCGCAGAGGGTCGAGGGCCGAACCTGCCAGCCATCCAAGGGCCATGGCCGCAAGCATGAAAAAAATCATGCGTGAATTGAGATAATCGTAAAGAATTTCGCCGCGGGATCGCATTTTCTGGTGCCTGATTTGTTATGTGATTATTACTGTTACTGCTTCTGATGGGTTAAAGATTGCGGAGCCATTCTTCATATTCTTCCTGGAAATCTGCCATGCCTTTGCCGGTTCCTTCAGTCATGGCTTCATCCATACTTTTGCCGCGACCCAGGGCCGATAAGACACCGTCAATGCTCTGCTCACCGTAAAATTCGGCCATACACCGAACTGCCAGGTATGAGGCGATATAGCCCCTGGCAACTTCATTTTGTGATGAACCACCAATCAGCGATGGAACCTGGTTCAAATCGACGAAGTTGCGTTTTTCGACGAATTCCTTCTGCATTAAATGCTCGAAATCAGGTCTTATGGTTTCTGGTGAGCCGTAGGAAGCGTTGAACTCCTGATACTGGGCAATGCCTTCATTGAGCCAGAGAGGACAACGGTTGCTGGTTTTTAGATGAACGATTGTGTGTGTAAATTCGTGTGCCAGAAGACCTTTTACGTATTCAGGACTTTTATAACCTGAGCGCAGAGGCACCATTATCTGAATGCCCTGTGCCGAACCGGCTGACCATTCTCTGCTGACTTTATAATACTCTTCTGTAAGGAAAAAGATGATATTGATCTTTACTTCGGGCTGGAAATTCAACGAGTCTGTTACCTGATGAAATATCTCTTCGAGCATTTCAAAGGTGATATCGCCGAGGTCCTGCTGCGAATTACCGGCGAAGTGAATGACGAAGCGCTGATCTTCTTCTTTGGTGGCTTCACTGGTCGATGCCAGCAACTCTCTGGCCTGATTGATGGCGGATTTTATTGAAGCGCGGTCTTTTTCTTCCTTTGCCAGCAGGAGTGCTTTTTCCCAGTATTCTATGGCTTCTTCAAGATTTTTCAGCTCAAAGTGGCATTTGCCGAGAGAGTAGAGAATGAAAAGTGCATCCTGTTTGTCATTAAGCACTTTTTCAAAATGGCTGACGGCTTTTTCATACAGCATCTGCTGCATGGCTGTGAGGCCTATGCGGCCATGCAGTTGAATGTCGTCAGGTCTGGCATACAAAGCATTCTCATAATGCGCCATGGCGCCTTCATAATCGCCCTTGAAATACAGAAGATCACCCCAGAGCGATTCAACATAAAAGTTGCCGGGCAAAAGGTCAGATGCCTCAAGTATCAGATCTTCGTTGTCTTCGAATTTAAGATTTCGCTGCAGTGCCAATTTTCGCAGAAGAAATGCGGCCAGGTCTTTTTTGGTCTGTAGAGTGGCCGAAGGCTGACGACTCAGCTGACGCAGTTCTTCAATTCTCTCGTTGAGTCTTGAACTGACATCTGTATAGCCTGCAAGCTCCTTGGCCAGTTCGGGGTCTTCGGGCTTGAGAAAATCGTTGAAAAGAACGATTTGAGCCTGAAGCAGGCCGGTAAGGCAAAGCAGCAGTAATGCCGGGAGAAATTTTCTGAGCATCTGAATACCTCTACTCAAACTTTATCAGAAATTTCCCGGTTTGCCTATATCCGGGTCATCAGGGCATAAAATTCAGAAAGGTTTTAGCAGAAGACTTGAAAGATCCTGGCTGAGATGCAGTTCCTTGCGCAGGCAGGACAACCGGTATAATTTTCTTATGGATTCTTCGTTTGCCGCTTCAGCTGTTGGCAATTCTACTGAACCCGCCGCCTGCGCTTCCAGATTTCCTGTCTGCATCTCAAGTTCACTTTCAGTTGAGGCTATTTGAAATTCCAGAAAGAGGCGGTTAATTTCGGCAAATTCCCTGATTATTGCAAAAAGTGGAGATTTGATCGCGTTTTTCACTTTTTCCCTCCGATGCTGAAATCCAACCTGAGGGAATTATAGCGAACCGAGCGTTAAGATAGTGTTTAAGCTTTGCAAAGCTAATGTAAAGATTTGTCATCGATCTTTACAGAGAAATTTTTACATGGCGTTGCGAAGTATTTCGATCCTGTCTTCCAGAGAAAGCTCGACCGGATTCGTTTTTGACTGGCTTTTTGCAGCGATGTCTGCGAGATGATCGGCAGAAATTCCTGCATCGCTCAACTTTCCAATTTTCAGCCGGCAAGCCCAGTCTTCGATGATTTCGCAAAGTTTTTCCGGGTCAGAAGCCATATCCGGAAATGGTTTTTCCTGTATCCGGCCTGAAAGCTGATTCATCCGGGCAACAATCTGGTGGCCATTCCCAGAGGTTCTGGCAACTGTCAGATTCTTTCTGGTGGCGGGTGCCAGCAGAATGCCGCATATCAGACCATGAGGTATCGGAAAGGCGCCACCGATAACTGAGGCAAAGCCATGAACAATGCCAAGCCCTGCGTTTGCCAGAACGATGCCCGAGAGGAAAGATGCATGGCACATGGCTGCCCGTGCCTTTAGAAAGCTGCCGAATTCTTTTTCTGCAAGAGCGGGTTCTTGAACGAATTCGCAGATTCTTTGTGCCGGAACAGACATCGAACAGGACTCGACAATGTGACCAGCGGCACGCAGCAGGCCGTCAAAGGCCAGTGCGTCGGTAAGCGGCGATGCCAGAGGGGAAAGGAATCCCTCGAATAACTGGGTAAAAGCGTCCATGCCACATGCCGCGGCAATGCCGGTCGGGCATGATAGCGTCAGAATCGGGTCAATTACAGCGAGATCCGGCACCAGCCCTTCGTGGCGCAGAGATTTTTTAAAACCGGCATGCGGAGAACAAAAACTCAGCACCGCGTTTTTTGTCGCTTCGCTGCCTGTTCCGGCAGTTGTCGGAACCGCTATGAAAGGAAGTCGCGTGCCGTCGTGCTGAAGGTGCCCGACTCCTTCGAGGTAATCCTTGACAGATCCTGGCTTTCCGATCATTGCCGCGACTGCCTTGCCGGCATCGATTACGCTGCCACCGCCTATGGCTATAACCACGTCGATCTGGCGGGTAGAAAATTCGCTGGCAATCTTATCAACGCGTTCTGGTGATGGTTCACCGCTTACCTGACGGTGACAGACTTCTAAACCGTGGCCCTTGAAAGCCTGTAACAGAAAGTCGAGCATGCCTGATTTCTGCAAAAAAGCTCCTCCGGTTACCAGCAGGGCGTTTTTGCCATAGGCTGCAGCTTTAGCCGGCAGCAGAGCCACTTTGCCGTTTCCAGAAATGACCGAGGGAGTGCGGGAAAAAGAAAAGCCCTGCATGCTTACCATTTATCCGGCTGAACGGGTGCCAGAACGTTGAATCTGTTACCCTGACGGGGCGCAGCCATCCAGTTTGCCACAGTCTCACGCCACTTGAGATAGTGCGGGGTGTTCTTGTGTGCTGCCGCAGCTTCGTCAGACTCATATACTTCGTAAAGCATGAACTCTTCAGGATTGTCTTTGCTCTGCAGAACATCAAATCTGAGATTACCCGGCTCTTTGAGAGATTCACGGTGGTTCGCCAGCGTAGCATCTATGAAAGAATCAATGAATTCTGGTTTAACCAGAACTTTAACGCAGGTCAGATTAATCATTGCGCTTCTCCTGTCGGGGTTTCAGAAATATGGAAAAAATTTCCTCGAGTCGCCCCATTAGAATGGGTTTGGTGACAAAATCATCCATACCGGCCTCAAGACATCTGGCCTGTTCTTCTCTGGTTGCACCTGCAGTCAGAGCAATAATCGGAGTGTGGGTTCCGCCTGCATTCTCGAGCGATCTTATTGCCCTTGTGGCTTCCAGGCCGTCGAGTTCAGGCATCTGCAGATCCATAAAAATCAGATCAGGACACTGGTTTTGCCAGTGCTGAACCGCTTCTTTTCCATTTCTGGCTGGTATTATTACCGCTCCCGGCAGGATTTTCATCACCATGGATTCGATGAGTATCATGTTCATTTCGATGTCTTCTGCAATCAGTATGGATGTCTGCAGGTTGTTGGCAAAGGTCGGTGGCTGATTCTGCTGATCCGGCTGTGTTTGCTGGGGCTGGTCCGTGCTTAGCGAACTGGCGCATCTGTCGGCGCTCAAAAGGAAGTTGAACAGATGCCCTTTTTGCACCGGCTTCGACAGTCTGAAGTTAATGCCAAGTTCATCACAGCGCGCATACAGACTGTGATCGTCTGAAGACGAATGAAGAAGAATTACGGGCACTTTCTGCTGTGCCGTTGCCAGAGACCGGCGGATCAGCTGAATTGTTTCAAGCCCGTCGAGGCCTGGCATGTGGTAATCACAGATCATCAGATCAAAAGGCGGGTTGTTGTTTATCGCACTGATTGCGGTTCTGGCATTCTCAGACTGAACGCAGGTAATTCCCCAGTCTGAGAGCATGCGGTTGAGAATCATGCGGTTGCATTCGTTGTCATCAATTACAAGACAGCTTTTTAAGGCTGAGAATCCTTGAAATGCAGTTTTGTCAGAGCATTCAACCCTTGTAACGAAATCGAATGCGAATATTGAGCCTACGCCTGCCTGACTTTCGATTTTGATCGAAGCTCCCATCTGCCTGGCGATCAGTTCTGAGATGATCAGTCCGAGACCGGTGCCACCGAATTTTCTGGTTGTGGAACTGTCGCCCTGCGAAAAGGCTTTAAACAGTCGCTCTTTCTGCTCCGGGGCAATCCCGATTCCGGTATCGCGAACCGAGAAAAAGAAATGCGCGTGTGCTGCATCAATCTGTGTGTGGGTTACTTTGAGCTCGATCTCGCCTTTGCTGGTGAACTTGACCGCATTGCTCAAAAGATTGGCGACAATTTGTTTCAGTCTTACCGGGTCGACAACTGCGAATCTTGGAAGATGTGGGTCGATGTTCAGCAGCAGTTCAATGTTCTTGCCCGCTGCTGCCAGTTTGATCATATCGATACAGTTTTCTAGCAGCTCAGGCATGTCGGTGCGTATAAGCTCCAGATTCATCATGCCGGATTCTATTTTTGAGAAATCCAGAATATCATTGATGATGCCAAGAAGGGTGTGAGCCGAAATATTGGCATTGCGGACATACTGCTCCTGAACCGGGCTCAGGCATGTAGATTTGAGCAGCTCTGTGAAGCCGATAACCCCGTTGAGCGGGGTACGGATTTCGTGACTCATGTTGGCCAGAAACTGGCTTTTTGTGCGGCTCGCCGCTTCGGCATCAGATTTTGCTTTCTGCAGCTCCTCTTCTGCATGTTTTCGCCTGCTGATATCTTCCATGGCGATCAGAAGCCCCAATACCGCACCATCGCTGCCGAGCAGTGGAATCCTTGAGACATCCATCCAGACAGTTGTTCCGTCAGCCATGATCTGTTTTTTTATCGAATGAATCTCTGGCTGCCGGCTGTTTATAACATTTTCGTCAGCGATTTTGAGCTTTTCTGCCTCAGGCGTGTTCAATGAAATGTCGAAATCGGTTTTACCGGCAATATCTGATGGATGACGCAGACCCAGATAACGCGCCCCATTCTGATTGCAACCAACGTAGACCAGGTTGCTGTCTTTCCAGAAAATATGCTGCGGAATACTGTTCATTACCAGTTCAAGCATTTTTTCTGAATAAGAAAGCTGGGATTCGGTTCTTTCATTTTCGAGACATGCCATGGCTGAGATTGCAAGCTTGTTCATGAGAAGCTGCAGCGACAGACAGAGGCTTCTTGCCATCTCAGCGCCGCTCTTCTGCAGAATCAATATGCCAAAATCAGGCAGATTGAGCACAAGCAGGTATTTTCCGTCGCCAGAATGGGCCGATGGAAAATCAGCTGTTGTGGATTTCCAGGTTTTATGACATGCGGGAAAGCGGAAGCCCTCATGTAATATGATCGATGTTCCCGCGCGGGGAATACACGTGTGCCTTTCCCAGACAAGCTTTGCAGCAATTTCAGCCGGTCGCCAGATTTCGGCCGCCGAACAGTTAAGCGTTCGCATCATTGTCGTCAGGGACTCCCTGAGCATTGGCACAAGCTTAAGCGAATTGCCAATCGCGAGAGAAATCTGATAAAGAATTTCTGTTTCGTGGATATAGCTCATGGCTTTGCCTGGTTCAAAGTTGCTGATTGCTCACTTCGTCTGAAAAAATACCAATAACCGTTGTCTTGTTGAAAAATTCAAGATAATCCTGCCCGCTGTTGGCTATTTCTCCTAGGGTCAGTGCTCCAAAAAGTTCATGATCGCCTCCCGCAGCCTGAAGTTCTTCATTTATGCGGTCTTCAAGAAAAAGCACCCGCGAAATGCAATCGATAATGAAGGC
>CAZFUG010000149.1:0-10402 GCA_964522035.1 uncultured bacterium | reverse complement strand
TGGGCCGGCATAATTCATGGGGTCATTGCGATTCACGAATATATCGAAGCGCCGGCCATTCCGCTGACCTGGCTCGATCCGGCGGCACGCAGCCTGTTTCGCACCAGGTGTGCCGGTATTTTTACCGACCCGAACGTTTTTGCTGCATTCATCGCCGCTCTTTTCATTCTCAGTCTCGGCCTGCTGCTCAATGCCGGCAACCGTTCAGAGCGGTCTCTGGCAGCCATGGCTCTTCTGGCAGAAGGGCTGGCAATCTTCACGACCCTCAGTCGGGGCGGCTGGATAGGTCTTGCCGCAGGGCTTTTCGCCGCCGCTGTTCTTATGCTGCGACACCGGGCAAAACCAGCCCCCGGGTTCTGGCGACCGCTTTTACTTGTTGGCCTTATTCTTACTGCTGTATTTTTTATCGGACCATTCAAGATGCGCTTTCTGAGCATCGGCAACCCGCAGGATATGACGTTTGCACAACGCACTCTCATAAACAAGGGTATATTTGCGGCATTGAAGCGCTTTCCGATCGCCGGTCACGGCCTGCACAGTTTTAATCAGGTTTACCCGCGGTACCGTATTGTGGGCGGCGATTATCCGATGAATGCCCACAATGAATTCATTCACAGCCTTATCGAAACCGGCTTTCTTTCGGCAGCGGTTCTGGCTCTGACGGCGTGTTTTCTTCTAAAAACCGCCTGGTTCAACCAGAACGGCAATCCGCATCAGGCTCTCTTCACAGCTGTTTTTGTGTCGCTGCTGATTCAGAATTTAAGCGGTTTTTCATCGCGAATTCTGCCAACCTCACTTCTAATTGCTGTCTCGGTTGCAGGCATACTTGCCCGGCATTTCAGATTTGAGAGAAAAAGCTCGCCCATGGCTTTCTCAGCAACAACAGGCAGCGTCATTCTGCTGCTTGCAGTAACTCTTATGGCGGCAGCCCCGGTCAGTCTATGGCAACAAACAACACTCTTAGAGGCCGACGAACTTCTGCGCTCAGGCAACCCGACCGCAGCCATAAATCTGTTAGAACAGTTCGTCAGGGAAAATCCCCGCAATGCCAACGCTTATTCGCTGCTCGCAAATGCCAGGCTGGCAATCAATCAGCCCAAAGCCACATTTGAACATTTAATAAAGGCAGCAGAACTGAACCCGAACGAAGCCCTGTTTTTTATAAACCTGGCCAGATTAAGCCGAAAACGAAACCCAGTTGAAGCCGAAATGTTTTATCAGCAGGCTTTGCAGCTCGACCCGGCCTCGGAACAATTCAGACTTGAGTTCGCCCTTTTCCTGAAATCTGCCGGCCGAGATTCTGAAGCACTTGGGCAGGTTCTTATAGGGCTCATTTACTCGCCGGGTTTTCATGATGTCTATAAGGGCTTCAGAGAACTCGAAAAAATTAAAGCCGAATTGACCGCACCGGGCCCCTGATTTTTTATTCAGGTCAGAACCTGCATCTGCCGATATTATTCCTGAATCATGATAAAGAGAATAATAAAGGCAACAATCCTCCTTGCTTTTCTGCTGCCGGTGCATCTGCCAGCGGCAATGGACTTTATTTTCGAAGAAAGCATCTCGCAGTCGCTGACGCGAATGGAATCTCTCTATACCGCCGGCAAATGGGATGACGCGATGAATGTCGGGCGCGGTATCATCAAGGACGCCCCGAAGGATCACCCGGCAGCCCGGCGCGCCCAGGATCTGATCGTGCTCTCAATCGACGGTCGCAACCGTGAGATTCTTGCCAATCAGAGCCGCGACCAGGAGAAAAAGCAGCAGGAAACAGCCCAGCAGCTGATAACCGAAGGAAGCAAACTGCTGACCGAAAAAAGCTACCCTGCCGCAGCCGAAAAGTTTGCCCGGGCGGTGCGCCTGCACGGCGGCGATGCCCAGAGCTACTTTCTGCTTGGTTACGCCAGCCTGAAAGCCGACAAGCGCAAAGAAGCCTACAACGCGCTGCGCCAGTGTCTCAAGCTCAACCCTTCTCACGAACGGGCCCTTTTTCACATTGCCGGTCTCAGCTACGAATTCAACCACAGCACCGAAGCTGAAGATTATGCCGCCCGCCTGATCGAGGCAATCGAAAAAAAACTTAACGAATACCGCGATATCTTTCTTGATCAGCGCTCAAAGAGCATGAACGATCAGGCGGTTGCAACTGCCCGCAAAATGGCGGCTTTACGCAGCAATCTCGCTCAGGCCTCTTTCATGCACGGCGTTCTCACCTATAAACGCAAAGATTTCAAGGCAGCAGTTGTCTCGTTTGAAAAGGCGACCAAGCTCAATCCTTCTTCTGCCGATAACTGGTTCAGGCTTGGCAGCACCTTTCTGCAGCTGCAGGTCTATCACCAGGCCACGGTCGCCATCGAGCAGGCAATTCTGATCAGAGAAACGCTGCTTAAAGATCTTGCCGCCAATGCCGGGCGTCTTCTCGATGCCGGCAAAAGTGATGAGGCGGTCGAAGCCGAGCTCAAAACGCGCAAGCTCAAAGACGAGATAGCCCGTTCCCTCTATGTTCTCGCGATTGCCAACGGCCGCAAAAAAGAGACCGATTCAGCGATAAGAAACATTGAGAGAGCGCTTGAGCTCAAACCCGACTTCGTTCAGGGCCGCTACACACGCGCCATTCTTCTCGCCGAAAAGAATTATCTCGAAGAAGCTCTTGAACAGATGCGGCAGGTGCTGAAAGACAGCCCGCCCAAAAGCGAACAGGCCAAAAAAGCGATCAGAACCATCACCTTTCTGATGGACCAGATTGCCCGGCGCGACAACCCGTCTGAAGTTGCAGCAGTTGCAAAGACCGAAAAAATGGTCGAAGTCGAGCAGTATGTCAAGGATATGCCCGGTATCGGCGGCAAAGATGCCGAAACCAGGCTTGAAGATGTATTTCCGAAGCTGCGCGAAGTGAAACAACTTGTGACGATGCGCAATCATGCCGAAGCAGTGCGAAGACTGCTGTATCTGCGCACCCAGCACCCGGATATCGCAGAAATTCATGCAATTCTTGGCCACTGCTACATGGAAATGGGCAGAATCGATGACGCGGCTAAATGCTTTGACGAAGCAATTGCCGTTCAACCAGACCATGCCGAAGCTCTCAATGGTCTCGCCTACATCATGGCCACCAAAGTCGAAAATCTCGACATCGCGCTTAAATACATCAGGCAGGCACTGGCTGTTGATGGCCTGCGCCCCGAGTTTTACCACACGCTCGGCTGGGTGCATTTCAAGACCGGCGAAGTGCAGAAGTCGATCGATGCCTTCACCCGGGCTCTTGAAATCAAGCCTAATTACCTGCTTGCCCGTTACAATCTTGGCCTGGCCAATTACATAACCCAGAATTATCAGGCAGCAATAGTGGCTTTTAATGCCGTTATCGCCCAGAATCCTTCACATCACAAGGCTCTGCTTTTCAAGTCGATAAGTCTGGCCAAAACTCAGAATGCCGAAGAAGCGATCGCCACTCTCGAAAACCTGCGTGGAAAACTAACTGAAAAGTCAGTTCTGCATAAAGTCGTCGTCGACCTTCATTCCAAGCTGAAACTGGCACATGAACGCCATGCCGACCTGCCGGTGCCCGAAATCAAGTCACCGGCCCCGATCGAAAAATTGATGGCCGAAGCCCAGGCATTCAGAGCCAAGGGACTGGTTACCCGTGCCAAAGAAAAATATCTTGAATGTCAGCGCCTTGCCCCCGAAAGATTCGAACCTCACTTCGCTCTCGGTCAGATGTATGCCGAAGCCGGTCTGAATCTGCCGGCTGTTGCAGCCTGGGAAAGAGCAGAAAAACTTAAAACCGATCATTTCCCGCTGCAGATGAGCCTCGGTAAAATGCATCACAAGCTTGGCAAAGCCGGCAAAGCAAAAGAATATTTTGACCGGGCGCAGGCTCTCAACGAAAAAGACCCGGAACCTCGCTACTACCTGGGCCTGCTTGCCTACGAAGAAAAACGCTTCGAATCAGCCGAAAGCTATGCCCTGGCGGCCCTGCGCCTGAAACCAGATTACTACAAAAGCATGGCACTGCTTGGCATGACCCGCATTCGACTCAACCGGCTCAAGCCAGCCCGCGATATCTACGAAACTCTTTATGCAAAAGCCCCTGCCGATTCTTCTATCCGCCGGCATGCCCGCAAAAAAATCTGGGAAATCACCAAAATGATGGCCCCGGCACAGTATCCGTCTGTCGAAGATGCTCTTGAAGTCAAGAACCAGATGGTCAGAAGAGTGACCGATGCCGACCGCAAGGTCGAAGTTAAACCACGCCCAGAAGAAGAACAGGCAATTGCCGAATACGGTAAAAACACCATGACCCTCGAAGACAAAATGTGGGTTCTCAAACAGCTTGAAAGGTTCGGCAACGTGTCTACACCGACACCGGTCTCGCCCCTGCGTCGCGAAGTCACTGCTCAGACTCTCACCAATAGAGATAAACAGTGGGTAGTGAGAAAACTGCAGGGTCTCGGCGACCGCAGCAGCAAATACTCTCTGCCGGCCGAACTCAAAGCCGAAAAGTTCTCTCTGAAGACCACCGAAAAAGTCGTCGAACGCAAGGCAGACCCGGCCGACAGCCTCATTGTTAAAGCACTTGAATCGGCAGAACGGGGATTCACTTCAGAAGCGATTGTCGAGCTTAACAAAGCCCGCCAGGAGCACCCGAAGAACCTCGAAATTCTGCTGAACCTCGGGTTCATGCACACGGTTCAGGGCAATTTTAAAGACGCTTTCGAAGCCTACGCCAATGCGACGGTCAGCCACCCGAAAGAACCGCTCGCCCGCCTGGCTCTTGGAAACCTCTACTGGCTAGGCGGCCAGGCCGACAAAGCCGTTGAACAGTGGCGCCTGATCAAGGGTCAGCCAAAGCCTGACGCACAGTTTAACATTCTTGGCCGTACCGAAAAAATCTGGCAGCGCATGCTTGAGGTTGACCCCATGGACGTTGACGCTCATTCAAATCTTGGTCTTGTTTACATGTTTTCTGGCGAGCACCGTAAGGCTCTAGCCGAATTCCAGGCAGTCACAAAAATTGAACCAGCGCGACGCGAACATGAATTCTATCAGGCTCAGATCAACGTGCTGATGTATCTGCAGAAAAACAATGCCGGCAACCGCAAAGAAGCCCAGAAGATTCTGCAGGGCCTGGCCCAGGGCCCCGAAGCATTCCCCCATTCAGAAAGGCTGAAAAACTTTGTTGCCAATCTGTAAAAATTTCAAACCAGCAACCTCTTTAAAACTCATTCTGACAGGGCTTTTTGCAGTTGGTATGCTTCTGGCTGCACCACAGGCTTCGGCAGCGAAAAAATATAACCCGGCCTTCTCAGACTACGAAATATACTCACTTGGTGATTACAAGCTCCAGTCGGTTAAAAAACCCGGCCTGCTCAAGCCTTCACCTCGTAATGCCATCAATTCAGAGGGCCTCGGCGGCTTTTTCGTCGGTGTTACCGCCGACAAATTCGAATCTGACCAGATAATTCTCAGCTCCAGATACAAGTATCACAAGCTCACCAGCAGTCTGGGCACCAGCTTTCATTCAACCGAAAAAGGCTCTGTCTCGACATTTGAATCATCGGTAAACTGGGTCGGCAAATGGGCCGAATGGGCAATAACAGTACCGATCCACGACTGGGAGCTCAGCGCCCCAAGAACCTTTGGCGGCTACGCTGACAGCAACACCGGTCTCGGAAACATGAAAATCGGTATGAAGGCAACCTATCTGCCTGACAAAAGCTATTACCGCTTTGCCTACGGGGCAGTTACAACCGTTACCACAGGCAACCCTGACGGAATGCTGCCGGCCGGTTCAAAAAACAGTGACGAGCTCAAACTGTTCGGCTGCGTTACCACCAGCGAAACTGACCGGGCGACCGGCAATCTTGAACTCGGTACCGTTATCGATTCAGAAGGCGAAGACGACCGCTTTCTTTATCGCATGGGCTTGAGCTATGAAGCCACGAAACATGTTTCTGTAATCGGCGAAGTTGCCGGTGAAGTTCTTGGCGGCGATGACAAAGACACTCTCGACATGATTCTCGGAATCAGGCTGGCACCCGGCGAAAAATTCACACTTGAATTCGCCTGGTATCGAAATCTGCGCACTTACCGCAACTACGGCTGGGATGACCAGCTGCAGGCCGGTTACAGTCTGCGCTGGTAAAAGCTGGTCAGCGGACGCGCTTTTTCAATTCTGCGATCATTTCCTGGGCAACCGCCCATTCACGAGAGTTCGGCGGCGCTTTGGCAAAAATCTTTTCAAATCTGGCGAGGGCCATTTTTCCAGCTTCCTGGTCGCCCTTGAGAAGCAGCATGTCGGTATAGGCATTTGCACTTTTCATTAACAACTGCAGGTCGTCTGGAGACGACGCCAGACCGGTTTCGAGAACCGCTACCGCATCAGAAAGCCGACTTTCGCGGCTCAAACGATCAGCTTCTTCGACAATCTGCTCGACACTCATGCGTTTGACCACAAAATCGCTGGGGCGCGGCCGCTCTGCCTCTTCGCTGCCGCTGGCAACAGGTGTTTGAGATGCTGCAGCCATCTGAGCAGCAGTCAGAGCATCTGCCCGTTCTTTGGCCTTGGCTTCGCGTTCGGCCTGCTCAGCTTCATAGCGCTCGACAATCCTTGAAGCCTCTTCGACAAATTGCGAATTTGCGCTCTTTTTTGCACCACCGCTGGTTTCAAGAAAACTTTTCAAATCCGGGACAGCCAGATCGAGGTTGCCAGAAATATAAATCAGCAGACCACGATAGAACTGGCCGTTAGGCATGCGGTTCGGGCGTTCTTTGAGATACTCGAGTCCCTTTTTGATCAGACCGTTTTCAGGCTCTGCGAGGAAATCACGTTCGGCCAGAATGCAGGTGACATAAAGTTCAAGGGCCTTTTCAACATTACCGGCATCGAGTGCATCCATAGCCTGATTAAAAATACTCGCACCGGCACCTTTGCGGGTAGTGCGAAATTTTTTGCCCTCTTTACTCTTTTCTTTTTCTTTGGCAAGACGTTCAGAGATTTTTTCGACCGGCTCAGGCGGCTTTTGCAGCTCGTTTTTTGTAACAGCCGCAGCCTGAACTGGTTTTGCTGGCTCAGGCTTCACATCTTCGGCAGACTGCCCGCCATAGGCCTTTGGTTGGCTGCTTGCAGAATCAACCAGATAAATCTGCGATTCCTCAAGCCCCGGAAGCAGAGGTACATTGTCGCCGCCCTCAGAAAGAGCGCGCAGACGCTGCAGAGCCTGAGCAAACGATGGGTTTAGAGAAAGAGCTCTGCCATAGCTCTCACGGGCTTCCTGCATACGGCCCATCGATTCATAGCACAGGCCCATATTATACGGAACCCAGTAAGAATCTGGGTTGATTCGCTCTGCCTGCTTATAACAGTGCAGGCTGTCGCGATACTGGCCGCTCTTTTTGTAGAGAATGCCGAGATTATTGTAGGCATGAAAATTATCGGGGTCGATTCGCAGCAGCACAAAATAAGCCTCGACCGCCTTGACAAAGTTGTTGGCAAGGCTGTATTCCATCGCGAGGTTCAGATGTGCCTCAACATCGCGTGGATTATCGATCAGCCGCTGCTGTAACTGATAAATGCGGCCAGCATTTATTGAAGCCTCAAGACTGACCGGCTGCATCAGCAGACAAAAACACACCGCGAGAATAAAACGGCTCGCGGTGTTGGCGAGTTTGAACAGAAGCAGTATCAAATCTGATTCAGCGTGCTTCGACAAGGAACTTGATTGCTGTTTTTTCGTTTCCATCAATTTCGATTTTGGCAAAAGCGATCATGGTATAAAGCTCAATGCCTTTTGGTGCAACATAACCTCGAGTTACTGCGATTGATTTTACAGCCTGATTCACGGCCCCTGCACCTACTGCCAGCAGTTCAACCTGTTTATCCTGTTCGAGAACTGCAGCAATGGCGCCGGCAACTGACTTCGGATTCGACGATGATGCGACTCTGAGTATTTCCATCTTGAGCCTCTCCTTTAGCTATGTTAAAAACCCAACAACCTCTTCACACTAAAATTATAAACAAAAAAGTCATTAATATGCAAACGCTTTATTGATTGAGTGTACAATCTGAAGCAGATGGCGATTTCCCCGGGCAGCCAAAACAGGCTTAAAAAGAGGGATTCAAAGCATATTTTTATCTTTCTCGGCCCGGAGACAAAAAAACAGGGGCTGTTTCACAGAATCATGAAACAGCCCCATAAAGTCATAAAATTTATTCAGGTCTGGCGAACAGCACACTGGCGTTCTGACCGCCAAAGCCGAAAGAATTGACCAGGCCACCATCGATCTGCCTGTTTTTGGGTGCAAGTGGTGCAAGATCGAGATCCTGCAGTTCAGGATCAACATTTTCAAGGTTGATGGTCGGGTGAATAAAGCCCTGCTGCATCTGCAGGATTGTGGCAACCGAACCCACCGCACCCGCGGCGCCGAGAAGATGACCGATCATCGATTTGGTAGCATTGATGGTAACATTGCCGATTTTGTCGCCAAAAACGCGACGCACGGCTTTCATTTCGGCCAGATCGCCAAGCGGGGTACTGGTTCCGTGAGCATTCACGTAATTGATGCGCTCAATCGGGAAATTCATGAAATTAACGGCCTTCATCATGGCGCGAAAACCGCCTTCACCTTCTGGATGAGGCGCAGTAAGATGGTGAGCGTCGGCAGTGGCGCCATAGCCCTTGATTTCGGCAAGCACTCTGGCTCCGCGACGACGGGCACTCTCTTCACTTTCGATAACGAGAACGCCGGCACCTTCGCCCATGACAAAGCCATCACGGTCTTTGTCAAATGGTCTTGAGGCCCTTTCGGGTTCGCTGTTGCGAGTAGATAAGGCTTTCATCTTGGCGAAACCTGCGACGGTAAGAGGGGTTATCGCTGATTCAGCGCCACCGCAGACCATAATGTCGCATTCGTCATGAATGATTTTTAGAAAAGCTTCGCCGATGCCATGCAGACCAGACGCGCAGGCAGAAACTACGCAATAGTTTGGGCCATTGAAGCCATATTCCATGGCAATACAGCCGGCCGAAATATTGCAGATCATCATCGGCACAAGAAATGGGCTGACACGCCCCGGGCCGCTGGCACGACAGGTTTCGAATTCTTCTTCAAACGTATGAATACCGCCAATGCCAGTTGAAACCGTAACACCAACTCTGAAGGGATCGAAGTTCTTTTCTTTTAAACCGGCCATATCAACGGCCATTGCAGCAGCCGACATTGCGAACTGCGAATAACGGTCGTGGCGGCGTACCTCTTTTTTATTCATGTACTGCTCAGGATCAAAGTTTTTCACCTGACCGGCAATCTGAACCGTGTGCTGTGATGCATCAAAACAGCTGATCGGACTGACGCCGCTTTTGCCCTGCCTGAGGCTTTCTGCAAACTGGTCGACACCGATGCCGATCGGGGTCACTGCCCCTATGCCTGTGACAAAAACGCGTTTCATTTTGTTGTCCTCCTGAGTCTGTCTAAAAAAGTTACAAAAGGTTTGTACCAGAGTTGAGCTGTCGAGTCAATAGCAAATCACCGGAAACCCGGCGGAGTGGAAAACTTGAAAAAAAGAGAGTTATAATCGCTTAATTGCGATAATCGAGACCTTTGAAAAACATCTCGAAAATTGCTTTAACAGATAAAATCTCGTTTATGCGATAAACATGCTCACCGGCAAAGACGAGGCCTTTTTCAAGATCGCCGGCCCGGGCATCAATAAGGGCCTGAATGACGCAGAAGCGTCTCGAGCATTTCTTGAGACAGCCTATGCACTTCGGATGATGCGCCTTGTCGGCCGCAACCTTGTCAGTAAAGGGTGTCGGCAAAGCATTGCCCCAGAGGCCAACCGGGCTCATGATGCGAAAAACATCGCCTTTCTTCGCCTTCAGGTAGGTATCATGAAAAGGCTTTTCGACATTAGCTTCAAAACTGGCGGCAAAACGGGTACCAACCTGAACGCCGTCGGCACCAAAATTGAAAGCATCGATTATATCCTGTTGGTCAATGATGCCACCGGCAAGAAGAACCGGAATGCTCACGGCCTTTTTTACTTCAGGAAAAATATCTCTGGCCGGGCGCTCGGTCCCGAGGTGACCACCAGCCTCGCTGCCTTCAACCACTACCGCTGAAGCACCAAGCTTTTCAGCCAGGGCAGCAACTCTGTCGCTTGAAACAATCGGAATTACCGGAATATCATAGTCGCGGCCAAGGTCAAAAATATCACGAGAGAAACCTGCACCGGCTATCAAGGCATCAATCCCGGCAGCAGCGGCTGCTTTCATTACTTGAGTGAACCCTGATGCCGCCACCATGGTATTTATACCAACGATACCGCCATTGGCAATGCTTCTGGCAATCTTGATTTCATTGCACACCTCATCTGGCTCTATACCTGAGCCGGCGATGAGAC
>CAZFUG010000148.1:0-10424 GCA_964522035.1 uncultured bacterium | reverse complement strand
GGCAATCTTCCCCGCGAACTCAGACTCGGCATGGAAATTGGCCTGATCAGTCAGGAGCACCTGAAGTCAGGGCGCTTGAATCGCAGCATCAACCAACAGCAGTTCGCCGAAAAAATTTCCACAGCACTCGATCTGCTTGGTTATGAAAATGCCGATGTAAAACATCTTGTCAGCAAAGGCATTCTTACAGGCAAAGGCCAAAAAGGTTCAATTACAAGAAAAGAAGCCATAGAAACCCTGGCAAGAGCCTGTGCCGCTCTCAAGGTTGCCAATCTTATCAATTACGAAGCTTCAGAACCAGCCACTTACAAGGATTACCGGATCGCTGAAAAATACCGCGGTGAAATCTCATATCTGCAGAAAAAATTTGTCGTGCGTGGCTTCCCGGATGGCAGTCTTGGCGCCAGCCGCCGTCTCACACTCAAAGATGCTGTGTTTTTTATCTACAGGTTTTATGAGGCAGTTGCCGCCGACCTGATGGGCGGCCGGGAAAATCAGGGAATCAGCTTTGTCGACATTCCACTGAGCCATCCGATCATGGCCGTAATCAAGAATCTTACGGTTTCTGGTGCGTTTGACAAAATTATCCTGCGCCCAAGCTTCGACGGTGATTCATTCATAACTGTCGCAGACCTGAGTGAAATCATCAACGGCCTCTTTGCCAGAGCCGGTAAAGAAACCGATCAG
Organism: uncultured bacterium; assembly: GCA_964522035.1. Classification (GTDB taxonomy): domain Bacteria; phylum Muiribacteriota; class Ozemobacteria; order Ozemobacterales; family Ozemobacteraceae; genus Rifleibacterium. The sequence continues at coordinate 9,737 of CAZFUG010000148.1, read as the reverse complement.
GTACGCATGCGCACCATTCTTGCCGGTCAGGGCTCAGCCTTTGCCAGACGCGGTCAGCTCACGCTCAGTCTTGAATACATTCTCGACTCGTTTGCCAAAGACAAACTACAGGCCCAGAAAATCGAATACCTCGATGTAACTTTTGAAAACCCCGAATATGAGGCGCTGGTCAAATTGGCAGGCTGCGGACTCAAGCTCGGCTATGGTGATGGAAGATTTGCCGCAGAAGACAATGTTACCTGGTTCGAAGCAGCCAGCCTGCTGAACGAAGTGATCAAGTTCTGCGCCATCGTCGAGGAGCCGGCCGCCAAAAAAGACCGACTGGCAGTAAAAGATGATATCGAGAATTTAAAAACCCTTTTGAAAGCCAAAAGAGAAAAGATCCGGAAAATTCTCAAAATGGAAGAAACTGCTGCGCAAAACCAGGCTGAGTCAGAAAGCAAAAATTAAATCTGGCTGAAAATCAGTCTTTCGTTAGTCATACAGCTGATTATAAGCTCTCTGTGGCATGAGATCGAAATCGTCTCTGCCACATATTTTGCTTCTGACGGACTGACTGATGCAAAGAGCCTCTCTACCGAAAAACCGCTGCAGTGTCTTATATAGGCTTTAACCAGCCAGAGACTGGCATGTTTGGCACAAATACATTCTGAGTCCCTGGTAAGCTCGATATTCATTACCTCATCAAAGTGAAACGCAGTCAGCCTCACTCCCAGAATACTCGACTCTTCTAGCTCAATTTTTTTCTGCATGCGGTCAAGAGAGACCGACTTTCTATAAGTCATCAAAATCAGGCCGGCAAGCAGAAAAGCGGCTGAAACAAAAAGACAGAAAAGACAGAATGTGAACAGGGTGAAAAACAGTCTGCCAGCGAGAAGCAGATATATAATACCTGCACCTGCCAGCATGAAAAGAATTCCGAGCACCGAACAGGCACGGGAAGTCCTGAAGGTAACGATGTCCTGGTCAATGCCCTGGACACTCATCACCTTGAAACTGCTCAACAATCCCATCTCTTGAATTCCCCGGATGACAAAATTTGCTTTCAGTTCTTGGAGATGCTGCCGATAATAGCAAAGTAAGCAATCATGGTCAATGGATTTTATCGCGCAAAGTGGCGTACACTGAGGGTTTCGCGGTCAGCGAACGCCAGCGGCGAAAAAAAAATCTGCTGTACACAGATTCCCTGACTGTTCGAGGCTTCAGCAAGGATTTTTTAAGGATTTTTTTAAGACATACCGTTTTGATGGGCTCCGCCAGTCATTGTGTACAACCATAAAAACACCGACCATCACAACAACCGCACACAAAACAACACAACAGGTCTGTACAGACGCTAAATTTCGCCATTTACGTCATTATTACTGACTTTCATCCACAAAAAATCAACCGAGGCATGCATCAAAAACCTCACAAAATGCCGATTAATTACCAAATCCTACAGTCTCTCTGAAAAGCCCCCCCCATCAATGTAACTGTTCGATACCCCGGCGAACAAAAAAAAGCCTCTGGCAAATGCCAGAGGCTTTTTTTTACTTATCGAAACAATTGTTACCTGATCGAATCGGTTGCCACAGATTCACCAGGCATCGGCTCAGAAACCTGGGTAGCAGATGCAACAGAAGAAACCGGGGCAGTCTGAATCAAAACCGGCTGACTGTTTGAGTTTTCGACTTTCGTTTTGTCAATGGCAATTCCGGGCATGACATCTTTCTTCGGGGAAGCAACTTCCATGGGGCTGGACGCAGGCTTAGCTTCAATCGATTTCCCAAGCTTCATGTTCTTGCCAAGAAAGCCGGTTTTGAGATCATTCACCGGCTGTGCCTGAGCCTGAGAAGAAAATTTTGGAAAATTGTCGGCAATCTGCAGCAGAGCAGGCCCGACCAGGATTACAGAAATACTGGGAAACACAAAAAATACCAGCGGAATAAGCAACTTGACCGGGAGTTTATTAACACGCTCTTCAGCAAGTATCATTCTCTGATAACGCATCTGCTCAGCCTGGGCTCTGAGAGTCGGCCCAATTTCGGCGCCAAGTCTCTGCGCCTGAATCAAAGAGCTTACAAACGAGAAAAACGAAAGAACGCGAACTCTCTCAGCCATATCGGCAAGCGCCTCTTCGAGACTCTTACCAATTTTGGTATCAGCAAGAAACATTTTGAATTCAACGACAATATCAGTGTTTCTTGATTTTTCAACAACCTTGGCGATGCCGCCTGTCAGGTCAAGACCTGATTCAATAGCCAGCGACAGCAGATCAATGACATAAGGCAGCTCAAATTCAATATTTCTCTGGCGTTTTTTGATCAGATGAGCCAGATAAATTCTTGGCAGGCGATAACCGATCGGAATCATCATGATCATCGCAATCAGACCGGCTACTCCGATTGAAATCGGGTTCAAAAAGAGCCATACCAGCAGAACAAACGCAACAGAAGACAACTGCATGATCCCGAGATATTCTTCAGGAGTGAATTCTGGGGCCTTATTGGAAGCCTCGAGAAGAAACTTGACTTCATTTTTCTGTTTTGCAATCCATGACCTGGGCATAAGACCATTCAGATAACTCAGAGGAGTAACCAGAAGACGCAGTAGCTGCCAGCGTTCACGACCAGCACGGGCACGTGCTTCGTTCTTCATTACAACCGCTTCTTCAGCATCAGGCAGAATCGAAGAGGTCATACGGTTGATTATCATGAGCCCGATGATCGACGCAGAAATGGAAACAATCAAAACGATCTGCCCATAAGGATTCTCAAACATGGGCATCAGATATTTCGGGTCGAAGAGAACGATGATTGCCGACAGGAAAAGCGGCATAGAGCCAACCAGGTTACCTGAAAGCCTTGCATGAGCTGTTCCTGCAACAACCTTGCCCATGATTTTTTTTCTTTCCGCTACGGTCAGAACGATCTGGCGATAGAGGTCTTCAAGATTACCACCGGTTTCCTGCTGAAAAATGGTCGCATTAACAGCCAGACGGAGATCCTGACTTGGAACACGCGCTACAAGATTGCTCAAAGCTTCCACCATCGGAACCCCGAGTCTTCTTTCCTGTACCAGCGTTCTGAATTCGTTGCAGATCGGCGGCGGCGTCGACACAGCCACGAGTTCAAACGCCTGATCGAGGTTACGCCCAGCCTTGAGGCTTGAACTGATCATCAGCAGAACTTCGATCAACTGATCTTCAAGATTGGCACCAGTAATGCTCTGCAGATATCTTGAATTGTTTCCGGAACTGTCTTTTCCCTTGTTTGGATCGATGCTGAGATCCATCTGATCTTCAAGGAAAAAGTAGATCCCGATTATCGCCCCAAGAACAGCCAGGATTTTAATTACAGGAATGACCGTCATTTACCAACTTCCTCCTCTACCGGTGAAGTAGCCTTATTTTCTTTAAACAGATATGCATTTTCCTCAATAAAAGAACCAGGAATAGATTTCATAAAATCAGGAAGAATTCCGGTCGGAACAATCTCGCCGACCACCTTTCCGTCTTTGTCGATCCAGCGCTTTTCAAATTTGAAAATTGTCTGGGTCCTGATAATGTTCTCTTCAAGACCAACGACTTCGACTACTTCAAGCAATTTGCGACGGCCATCGGCAAGTCGACCATTCTGCACAACAATATTTACCGAGCTTGAAATCTGTTCGCGGATGGCCCGCAATGGGAGATCAACACCAGACATCAGAATCATCGTTTCAAGTCTTGCAAGAGCATCTCTTGGGGAATTGGCATGCAGAGTGGTGAGCGAACCATCGTGACCAGTATTCATTGCCTGCAGCATATCCACAGCCTCGGCCCCGCGACACTCGCCGACAATAATTCTGTCCGGCCTCATTCGCAGAGCATTACGCACCAGGTCACGGATTGAAACCTGATTTTTGGCTTCTGTGCCCTGCTGGCGGGCTTCAAGACGCCCGAGGTTCAACTGACTCAGCCTGAGTTCAGCAGAATCTTCAATGCAGATGACACGTTCAGATGGAAGAATGTGATTCGAAAGCACATTCAGCAGAGTCGTTTTGCCAGAACTTGCACCACCGGAAACAATAATATTCTTTTTCAGATGAACGCACAGACGCAAAAACTCTGCGACCGCAGGTGTCATACTCTTAAAGCGGTGCACCAGGTCTTCCATGGTGAAGGGAACCCTTGAAAATTTGCGAATCGTAATCATCGGGCCGGTCAAAGAGAGCGGCGGAATGATGGCGTGAACGCGTGAGCCATCGAGAAGGCGCGCATCCACATAGGGGGTTCGCTCGTTCAGGGTTCTGCCAACCGGCATCAAAATGCGCTCAATGACGGTTCTCACATGTTCGGAGTTATTGAACCTTCTATCGGTAAGAATCAGACGGCCACCCTTTTCAACAAAAATCTTGTCAGGGCCATTCACCATTATTTCGTCGATATCTTCGTCGCGCATGAAATCTTCAAGGGGGCCAAGACCAAGAATCTCGTCGACCAGATATTTTCGCACTTCTGCGGAAGCATTATGCCCAGGAATGCTTGGTGGAGTCGATCTTCGCATTGCATCATCGATCTTGCGCTCAACAATCTCACGCAGTTCATGATCAGAAATGCCGAACTTCTTCTCAAGATCTCCGATGATTTCCTGGCGGACTTTGCGGGAATAATCAATAATCTCTTCTGGAATTGTTTCAACGCGGTCATCTGAATCGTCTGGTTCAACTCCAAGAGCGGCCATGGAAATGGCCTTTTCAGCAAGAATCTGCAGGTGTTTTTCAACCGGACATTCTTTGCCGGAGCCAAAAATTTCGCCGCTCAGGGGCAAAATCTGTTCTGGCTCAAACAGGGCATTTTCATGGCTTTCGCTACTGTCTTCGACATGATTGCGCAGCCAGAGCAGTTTTTTGCGCAAACCCGGCCGGCTGTCAACCTCTTCGAGAAATTTCTGGGCGAAAGCCGGAGCAGGTGGCTGTGAAGAGTAAACATAGATCAGAGCATCGGCTCTCGCCAGGAGGTAAAACGGGAGAGGCGAAAACTGCATCATTGAGTCGACAACTACATAGCCCTGCATTTCTTCAAAAAGTCTGATTAAACGGCTCAGCGCAGGAACCATGTCATTTTCGCTGAGATGGAACCTGGGCAGCAGAGTTTCTTTGTTGCGGGCACCCGAAAAAGGAATAAAATAGACCCCGTCTTTTTCTGAGAAAATTTTGGGTAGAGACTGCTGACGCAGAGCCGCCCAGTTACCCATGTAATAATCGAGAAAACTGCTTTTTATTTCCTGTCCCTCAAAGATCGTTTCTCTTAGAGAGGAAGGCTTCAAAAAATTCATTTCTAGCAATGCAACCGGCCGACCGGTTTTTTTTTGCAGTGATCTTGCCAGACCCGAAGCAACAAAGGTTTTTCCTATTCCACCCTGAAAGCTGGTAACCAAAAAGGTTCTTGCTGGTTTTTGTTCTGTTTTCATTGCCCCTCTTTTCGTATGTGCTAATTCAACCACAATGCATTTAAACTGTCAATCTGTTACAATGTTACTCATAACACCGGTATCAATTAACAGGAAGCAAGATGACAACACCAGCTATATCTGTTTCGAGCCTGAGCAAAAAATATGGCAGCCAGGAAGTGGTTAAAGGGATTTCATTTTCTGTCGAAAAGGGCGAAATTTTCGGGTTTCTTGGGCCTAACGGCGCAGGAAAAACAACCAGCATCCGCATGATGATTGGCGAAATCCCTGCCACCAGCGGCGAAATCAAAATACTCGACAATTCCGTTCCGTCTGAAATCAATGCCATAAAACAGTTGATCGGCGTTGTGCCGGACTATCAGAACCTTTACGACCGCCTCAGTGTCAGACACAATCTCGACTTTTTCGCAAAACTGAATAACGTTGAGGAAAAGCGAATCGACGAAGTTCTTGAAGAAGTCTTTCTGACCGAACATCAGCACAAGGCCTGCAAAGACCTCAGCCGAGGCCTGCGGCAGCGGGCATTGATTGCGCGCGGCCTGCTGCACCGGCCCTCGGTCTTCTTTCTCGACGAACCAACCTCGGCTCTCGACCCGCATTCGGCGATGCTGATCAGAGAACTGGTAAACAAACTCCGCAGCCACGGCACTACCGTTTTTCTTACCACCCATTACATGGAGGAAGCCGACAGTCTTTGTGATCGTCTGGCCATCATGAACCGGGGCACAATTGTAGCATGCGGCAAACCCGAAGAACTGAAAAAACAGTTCGGACGCAGATCGGTCAAAGTTGAACTGATCGGCAGCAGAGGCCCGGAAAGCCGCGAATTCTCGATCGACGATGAAAGCGAAAAAAAGCAGATGGCCGAACTACTGCAGAGCAGCAGCATTGTTAAACTCCACACACAGGAAGCCAGGCTCGAAGAAGTATTTCTAAAAGTTACAGGAGACGCCTGGAAGCCTGATCAGGAGGAAACCGCATGAATTTACGTGCTGTTTATGCGATTTTTCGCAAAGATCTCCTTGACGGCTCCAGAAACTATCACGTGGTGTTGATGGTTCTTACACCGATCATACTGTCGCTTCTTTTCAGTAATATTGTTTCAGACAGTAAAACCGAAGCCGCTCTGCCAGAAATAGGCATGATAAGCAGCCCGCAGCAACCACTGATCGAAGCCCTCACAGGCAAAGGGCTTGGAAAAAAGCTGACATTTTTTCAGGACCGCGACAAACTCGAGGCTGCAATTCTCGAGGGTGATGTCAGATTTGGTATAATACTGCCCGAACTGATTGCTTCAAACAAAGCCCGTTCTGCCTCTCAGTCGGTAACGATTCTTTACCCCCCGCATATGCCGGAATTCGGTATCGACACCCTGAAAAGCGTTTTTGAAGCCGAAATAAGACACCAGCTGAACATTGCTGCCCCGCCACTGCCATTCGAACTGAAGGCAGAACCGGTTGCCGGAAGCACCAGTAATGCCGGCAATGTTTCTGACAGTATGTTTCCCATGCTTGTCGTCATGGCACTTGGCATGGTTGGCTTTCTGGCCCTACCCATGTCAATTGTCGAAGAGCGCGAAAAGGGTACGCTGAACGCAATATTCCTGACCCGGCTCAGCTCATCCGAATTCATTCTCGGAAAATCAATTTTCAGCTTCACCATCGCCATGCTGACAATAATCGTCATGCTTTCTATCAACGGCAAATGGGGCAGCAATTCACATTTTCTTCTGCTGATAGCCTTTCTCGGATCTCTGATGACAATTTTCACCGGCCTGATCATCGCCTCTTTTGCCACCACCCAGGGCTCGGTCAACGCTATCGGAACAACCCTTTTCCTATTTTTTCAGATGATCCCAAGTCTGCAGCACTCAAGTCGAATGGTCGAGAAGATCGCTCCGTTTTTTCCCTCTACCTATATTTTTTCAGGTTTGCGAAAAGCTATGTTTCTGGACCTAACAAGAGTAAGGATTTTTGACGATATATCAATTGTATTTGCCGTAACGCTGGCAGTATATTTTGTCGCCTGGATCATCTACAGGGTGAAAAAAGCAGACAAATAATCTGACTTGCATTAGAACGGCCTTTAAAGTAATCTCGAAGCATAACCTCTTTCAGAAGCGGAACAACTAAGTGAAATACCTTGCATTCGACGACATAGTACGTAATCTGCTGGTGTATCTTAAGGGCCAGGTGCCTTCGCTGAGCGCCAAAGACAGCCGGGAAGACGTTTTAAAACAGATCCAGAGCATGACCTTCACGCTCAGATCAACGATCGTTCAGCTTGAAGGTGCGGCATTTCACGATCCCCGCAATACCGAAGATTACCAGAACCTTGAAAAAGAGCTTCAGGCAATAAAACAGACCAACGCCAAGCTTGAAGAGTCGCTTTTCCTGGAAATGAACAAAACCCAGGAGCTCAGAGAAAAGGCCGCCGAAAACGCCAAGGCCCTCGAACTTGAAAGAAGTGAAAAAGCAAAGCTTGAAAAGCTGATTGCCAGCCTCCGAGAAGAAATCGAAAAACTGCAGAACCGACCTTCTGTCAAAGTTGAGGTTCCGATTGAAGTTCCGGTTGCTGATGATTCAGCTCTCGAAGCGCTGAAAAACGAAATAGTCGAGCTTGAAACAGCTCTTAACAAAGCTGAATCAATGAATCAGCAGATGCGCCAGACTCTGCAGAACAAAGAAATTGAGCTGTCCAGAAGCAAAGACGCGCTGATGGATGCAATGAAACTCGACAAATCAGAGATCAGCGACCTAAAAAGCCAGCTCATCAGCACAGAGCAGCTCAAAACCGAAAATGCCACGCTCAAGAAAAAGATTGCCGAGCTCGAACGCGACCTCGCAGTTCTGCCCAGCAGCGAAGTCTTTCGCAACAATATCGCTGCCGCTGACGCCAAAATCAGATTTCTTGAAGCCGCGCTCGTCAATGCTCAGGAAGAACTCAAAAACCTGCGCAGCAATATGGCATCTTCAACCCCCGAAGCGGTTCTGCGCGAAAAAGAGCAGCTTGAACAGAGAGTTCTCGACCTTGAAGCGACTCTTAAAAGCGTCATCAAAACGAGAGACCCCGGCTCCAGTCGAAGCGGCGACAAGTTTGCCTTCACCCCCGAAGAATGCGTGTTTCTTTTTGAAACACTTTCGACCACAACCAGCCGGCTGGTCAACAGTCTCGAAAACCGTGACGTCTACATGCGTTCCAAAGAATCGATCGGCATTCTTGAAAAATCGAACGCCATCCAGAAGGTCTATACGGTTGGCCAGATTTTCGACGGCAAGATCCATAAAGCGGCAAAATCTTTCAAAAGCGATTTTCTACCTGATGGAATCATCATTCACGAAGAAACCCCGGGCTTTGTTTCCGGCACCCGCCTGATTCAGAAGGCTCTGGTCTGGGTCGCCAAATCACTGTTCACCTGTGGCGAATGCAACAGCAGCTGTCGCCCGCATGAATATTTCTGCCCCAGATGCGGTCTTGAACTTACTGCACCAGACGGCACCAGCAAAAGAGAGCTCCCCGCCTATCCGGCCAAGATTGAAGTCAATCTGCCTCTGCTCGACGAGCTCATCAAGCAGGGTAACCTCAAAGCCGCCGTGGCTCTCGCCAACCTCATTTCAAGAGAAAACCCGGGGCACCCCGAGCTTCTTAAACGTCAGGCGCTGCTGCAAAAGGCAGAACACCCGCTTGATCCGGCAGGTGAAGCATAATGACCAGTCAGCCGGATTTTACAACCAGTTCCGAAAAGTCGGTTCTTGAAAAAATCGAGAATGCATTCGACTGGAATCTTATTGCACTGGTTTCAACCTGGGTTTTTCTGCTCGCCACCTTTTTTCTGCTTTTTGTAAACTGAGTCGGCAACCAATCAACGACTACACGCCAACAAGATTCCCGCCTGTACCCGTTCCGGGTATAAACGCGGGAATGATCGATAAATCACGAATTCAAATGTGACAGCGAACTTACGGCCGCCGGTCAAAGAGCCAGACCCTGAACCCGTTGCTGCCTGAATTAAGCAGACTGAATTCGGTTTTTGCCTGCCCGGTAGAGACTTTTACAAAGCCGGCAAAGGCATCAGATTTCAGTGACAGTGTCTGCCCGGTGCTTACATCGGTAAAATTGAAACCCGCCAGCGTAACACCATTATAAGTTCCGCCCAGGTTGAGATTTTTCAGACCATAATCGGCCGGATCTTCAGATGAAAAGCGATTCAGATACAAAGCAATCGCCCACCGTGCCAGCGTCTGCGAAAAATCTTCGCCGGTAACCGATGCGATGTTGGCCTTTCCGGTAAGGGATGAGCCG
>CAZFUG010000147.1:7061-10451 GCA_964522035.1 uncultured bacterium | reverse complement strand
TGTTGCCTGGGACGGCGGATTTGGCGATAGAGGCTCTGTAAATGCCGTCTTTCGCCACGATGACCCGCAGAATCATTCTGCAGTCAATACCGGCAATCTAGAATTCGGCTATCGCTTTGTCGATTTTGACCTTTCTGCGGCCTGGGGCAGGGCATTCAGAATGCCGGCCCTCAATGAACGTTATTACCCTGCCTATGGTGACCCAAAGCTGGGCGCTGAATTTTCAACTTCGACCGCGGTCAGCCTTTCGCGTCTGATAAAAGGCTTCGGCAGGGTTGCTGCCGGAGTAACCAGATTCAGGGTTGCCGACCTGATCGGCACTACTTCAACCACTGATCCGACTTACACCTGGGGGATCAAAGCCGCAAATCTCGATCGGGCCGAAATCATGTCGCACCAACTGGTTCTTTCTGACTGTAAATTGGCCGGGTGCGACCTCTATAGTAACTTTTCATGGCTCGACAAAGCCAGGCTCGAAAAAAGTGGCAGACAGGCCCCCGGCATCGCTGACAGACAGGCCAGCGTCATGCTGGAACGAAAATACGGCAATGCCAGATATTCTCTTCAGGGTCGCTGGTGGGGCGAAACCTGGGAAAACGCCGAAAACACGAAGTCTGCGCCGGCAAGTCACGATCTTTCGATGTTCGTGCGGCAGACCTTTAAAGAATGCAGTCTTGAAGTCGGCCTGCTTAACCTTACCGACACGCAGCGCCAACGGGTTCTTGGCTACACTCGACCCGGCCGTCGCCTGAGCCTTGCTTTTGAAGCCTATTTCTGATTTTCTATAACAGTATAAAGAAAGCTTGAAGCATTATCCGACAAGGCAAGGGGAGAAGTCGGGATTGCTTTTTCGTAAGCTTGTGACGAGCGAAGTGAGGAATCGCTGGAGAAAAAGCAACCCGACTGATAGACCGGGCCGTCGAATCGGTAAAGAGATTTCAATATTACAGTAATCAATATTTGGATTCAGTTGCCGGCCGATTTATTTGGCCGGCAACTGAAATGGCCGCGATAATCTGTTATAATTTTCCTCAGATTAATCCAACTGAGGAGTAACTGATGTTTGGTGATACCCTTAAAATCACTCTGAACCCCGAATTTGCCGCGAAAGATGCCATAATTTCCGACGATGCCAGGGGCAAATGCGAGAAACTGACTTATCAGCAGCTTGCCGACGAGGTTAAACGCATTGCCGGCATGATCAGAGAAGCCGGTATTGGCCATGGGGAACGGATAATGCTGGTCAGCGAGAATCATCTGTTCTGGCTGCCGATCTTTCTGGGTATTGCCAACGCCGGAGCAATTGCGGTTCCTGTCGACGGAACCTGCGCAGTAGAAAGATTTCATGCAATAGTCGAAGATTGCCGACCTGCGGCAATCTTTATTTCTCGCCGTTTCGAAAATCGTTATGCCGAATTCATGCTGTCGGGTTGCGAAGTTCTTGCAACCGTCGACCGTTATTTCGATCTTTTTGCCTTCGGCAGCGTTTCAACGGTGATCTGCAATGAGGCTGACGTTAAAGCCGGTGATATCGCAGGAATTATTTACACTTCTGGTACAACAGGCAGGCCAAAGGGCATTATGTTGAGTCACCGGGCTCTTGTTGAATCGGTGCGACTGGGGCTGAAAATTTCCGGTTATCGCCATGAAGACAGAATGCTGGCACTGCTGCCGTTTACGCATGTTTTTGCGCTGATTGATTCGGGGCTGGTGATGCTCGACTGCCATTCGACCATGGTTGTCTGCAACAGCTTCAATCCCGCCGAGATCATGCAGATGCTGATGAAATACCGCATAACTTATCTTCTTGCGGTGCCAAGATTGTCAGAATTGTTTGCCATGGGGCTGATGCAGGCGCCTGAACTTAAACTCCCCGGTCTGACGATGATCATCGGCGGTGCCGCGCCGCGCCCCCAGGTGATGCAACTTCTTATCTCGCGTGGTGTCAGAACTTTTCAGGGTTTTGGCATGACAGAGACCGCTGCTGGGGTGCTTATTGGCCTGAATTGCCCAATTGAATCGGTAGGTCGCCCACAGGAAGGCGTTAAAGTTAAAATTGATCAGCCGGTAAACGGGGTGGGCGAACTGCTGATTTCGACCCCGACTATTTTTTCAGGGGTTTACGGAAAGCCGGAACTCGATGCCGAGATGTTTGTCGACGGTTATTTCAAAACCGGTGATCTTGCACAGATTGATGCTGAAGGCAATGTTCACATCAGAGGCCGTGCTAAAGAGGTCATTATATCTGGTTCGGGGCTGAACGTTTATCCTGATGAGCTTGAATTAAGGCTTGGTACACTGCCTTATGCCGAAGAGTATGTTATTTTCGGCTACTGCTCGGATGGTCTTGAAGCGCCGGCGCTTGCGCTGCTCAGCCGCAACGAGTTTTTCAAAGATAAAAGTGTCGGCAAGGTTCGCGATTTTGTCGAAGAAGATATTCGCCAACGCACCGCCAACTGGCCCGAGGCCGAAAAACTGCGCCGTATTTTTATCGTCGACAAGCCGCTGCCGCGTTCTGCCAGTGCAAAAATCAAGCGGTTTGAAGTTGCTGCAATGTTGAATCCTGAAGCTGCGACAAGGCAGCAGGTCGGGCACCCCGAAGGACAGCACCAGGAACCCTGTGATGAGCGACTTTTCGATCTATTCCGCCGTGAAATTGCCGCCTTTCTCAACGTCGATATTGAAAAAATTGGTGCTGCCACCCGCCTTGATTCTTTTATGCAGCTTGATTCACTCGGAATCATTGCTTTGCTGATCAAACTCGAACACCGGTTTGAGGTATCTTTCCGCGAATTGATCGGTACTCCGGTAGAAACCTTTTCGGAAGTGTTTGCTTATCTGGCCCGCCGTGCTGATGTAAAGAAGATTTTTGCTTCGGCATTAACCGAAAAGGTTCAGAAAAGCCTGCCGCCGATGCTTGATTTTTCAAAATCAGCCATTGAAGAACGCCAGCAGTTTGTTCGAGAATTGACCGGTAAAGGCGACTTCAGGTTGCCGGTACCTGATAAACCAGAAGACTTTTCGGGTAATATCGAAGGTTTTGCTGGCTTTGCCCAGATTCCGATTGGCGTCTGCGGCCCACTGAAGGTTCTTGGAAAGCATGCGCAGGGTGAATTCTATCTGCCACTCGCCACAACCGAAGGGGCTCTGGTTTCTTCTGTCGCCAGAGGTTGCCAGGTTATCACCATGTCTGGCGGGGCAGAGGTAAGACTCGTCAGTGACAGTGTTGTCAGAACCCCGGTTTTTGTCTTCGCCTCGTTGAGCGAACTTGATAAGTTCTCTGGCTGGGTCGACAGCAACTTTAAAGAAATAAAAAAGGCCGCTGAAAGTACTACCAGCCACGGCAAACTCAAAGAGGAGCTGGACATACTCTCGTCCGAATTCGCCGAG
>CAZFUG010000147.1:0-7051 GCA_964522035.1 uncultured bacterium | reverse complement strand
GATCGAGCTTTTCCCGATCGGCTGCCAGTTGATTCTGCGCTTCAGTTATTCGACCGGTGACGCTTCGGGGCAGAATATGACCACTATCTCGACCCGCTGCGCTGTTGACCATATTCTGAAAAATTATGAGGGACGTATCGAAGACTGGTTTCTCGAATCGAACCTTTCTGGCGACAAAAAGATCAACAGTATCAACTTTACCGGCAACCGTGGCAAGAAGATCGTTGCCGCCTGCCGCATTCCGGCAGCGCTGGTCAAACAGATTCTGCACACTACGCCAGAACGCATGTGCCGATTGGCAGACCTTTCGATGGTTACGTCGATCCAGGCACACGCCTTCGGGGTGCAGGCGCATTACGCCAACACCCTCGCGGCCGTCTATATTGCCGCCGGCCAGGATCCAGCCTGCGTTGCCGAATCTGCCGCCGGCATCACCTATCTGCAGATGGTTGATGGTGACCTGCATATCAGCGTAACCCTGCCCGGAATCATGGTTGGCACCGTTGGTGGCGGTACCAGGCTGCCGACCCAGAAAAGCTGCCTCGAACTCATGCAGTGCGCCGGGCCGGGCAATGCCCAGAAGTTTGCCGAAATTCTTGCCGTCGGGGTTCTTGCCGGCGAAATTTCGATTATCGGTGCCATGGCCGCAGATGAATTTACTGATGCGCACGCCAGATACGGCCGGGCGGGTGGCATAAAGCCAGGAGCAAAAGCCTGATATGAAAACAATTTTTGTTACTTCTGACGTAACTTACGTTAAAGACAACTATCTGTCGCTTATTGACAGGGTCACCAGCCAGAAAGAACTGCCGGCCGGTATCGAACCCGCAGCAGTGATCATGATAAAGGTGCCGGAAAAGCTGTTGCTGAAAAACATTCTCGGCTTGCTTGCTATTGGTGCCCCTGGCTTCAGCTTCACTTTGATGCGGAATCTGGTTCAGTCGCGCCTGAATGACCCGCGTATCAAACTGCTGAATGAACGCGGTATCAGACTGTTCAGCTGCAAAACCGTTAACAGTCAGGCTGCCCTGCAGTTTATCGGCGGCCTGCAGCCTGATCTGATGGTAAACATGCGCACTCGCAATATCTATAAAAAGCCGGTTCTCGATCTGCCAAAAATTGGCTGCATCAATATTCACCACGGTCTGCTGCCCGACAACCGCGGCACGATGTGTGACCTCTGGGCCTGGATAGAAGGGCGGCCAGTAGGTTTTTCGATTCACTGGATGAACGAAAAGATCGATGATGGAGCAATTATCGAGCGCTGCGAAGTAGATACGCGCGGGGCGCGTTCTTACATTGAAATCCCCTTCAGGTCGAGCCAGCTCGAAGCCCCGTGTCTTCTTAACTGCCTCGAAAGAATCAGGCGACACGGCCGTAATATCGGCATGCCAAATGTTACAGAAAAAGAAAACTATACCCGCACGCCTTCTCCGGCAAAAATTGCTGAGATCCGTCGCCGCGGCCTGCGTCTCTGAGAAGCTTGATACTAGACTTCTGTTTCTTTGTGATACAAGAATTGCATGGTTCTCAGTCATTCCCGCGAAGCCAGCACTCGCAGAGGCGGGTGGCGGGAATCTCATCGATAAGATCTTAGATCCACGCTTCTGCGGGGATGGTGTAATGGATGTGTACAGAGGGTTGGCTGTTTGTCCACGCTTGATGGCGGGGTAAACATTTTATTGTCTGCGAATTTGCTGCGTGGTAACCTGATTTTGATCCTGCATTGATAAAGAACTGCGGACGATTACGCTGTCGGCCCTGTGCCGGCCAATATCTGCGGAGGTTGTATGGCATTTTTTTCTCGCTGGTGGCAATTTTTTAAAGAGCGGCACCAACCGTTCGGCATAACACTGATGGTCAGCGCTTTTTTCGCTGCCAGCGCCTTCATGGCCTATCAACCCGGGGTACACGCCCCACCTTGCTGGAAACGCCTGACTGCCGGCTTTATCGTTGTCTGGCTGATTTTTCTGCATATGCGGCTTTTCGACGAAGTCAAAGATTATCACTTTGACCGTGAACATAACCCTGAAAGGCCACTGGCAAGAGGTCTGATAAGCGTCGGCGAGTTCTCGGCGATGACGCTCGTCTGTCTGCTTGCCGAACTGACTTTTTCCGGCATAATGGCCTGGCCGATGCTGCCGGCCTGTATCATGGTGATCTGGTTCACTCTGATGATGCGTATGGAATTTTTTATCGGCGACTGGCTGCGTCCTCAACTGGAGCTGTACGCAATCACTCATACGTTTTCAGCGGCGATGATCAGCCTGCTTATTCATACGATTATCTGTTTTTCCGATGCTTCTCAGGCCGATCGTGCGACTCTGTTGTTCGCTCTCGGTAACTGGTTTGTCTTCAATGTCTTCGAGTTTGGCCGCAAAACCTTTGGTGCCGAAGAAGAGCGCGATGGTGTCGATTCATATTCGGCACGGCTTCGCCCCTGGGGTGCGGTTCTGTTGCTGCTGGTAAATGTTGCTGCAGCCTATCTGGCTTTCTATTATGCCGCCGTCAGCAAATTTGCCGCCGTTGCCGATTTAAGACTGTTCGGGCCCGCCGCGGCAGTTACTCTGATTGTGGTAATTGCCGGAGCGCTGTATGCGTTCAGACCAGACAAGACTTTTGCCAGACTGTATCGCGGTATGGTTACCCTGTATCTTCTGGCTTACCCGGCCGCAATTGCCGCTTCGATTTATCTGCTCGTCTATCGTTGAAAATTCCGTTTAAACAAAGGTTTGCCCTTAATTTGTTCTGAATTATTCGAGCATCGTGTGAGGAAAAATGTCTGCTAAGAGGATTTATTCCTGTTCTGGCCATTTAGCTTTATTGTGGCTGGCTCTGATTCTCTTTTTGCCTGCTCTGGTCCTTGCAGAAGCCAATGAAAAGCGTGTGGTAGTGCTTCATTCTTACCATCAGGGCTTTAAATGGACAGACGACATTTCGGCCGGCATAAGTGAAGTAATGCAGACGTGGCCGGCGGGTGTCGAATTGATTCACGAATACATGGACAGTAAGCGGCGCTGGGATAAAAACTATAAAATGCTGCTTGAAGGGCTGCTTAGCTATAAATATCGAAATATGCAGCCAGACGCGGTTATAGTTTCTGATAATCTTGCATTTGACTACATTTGCGAGTCCGGCAAAGATGTTTTTCCTGATGTTCCGGTCTTTTTCTGCGGGGTGAATTATCTTGATCCTCAGGCTTTGAAGGGGTTGCCAAACTTCACCGGTATCAGTGAAGTTGTAGATATCGACCGGAATATCGAGCTGATGATAAAGCTGCACCCTGAACTTTCAGAAATAGTATTTGTCGTTGACAATACTGAGACCGGCCGAATTCTGGCTGCTTATCTTGAGGGTTGCAGAAAGAAATATCAGAAAATAAAAATCAGACAGCTGACCGATGTGAGCTTTGACGAACTTTCTGAAGAAGTGAGCCGGTTGCGCACTGGCAGTGCAGTAATCTGGAGCATATTTTTCCGTGACCGCGAGGGCCGGTTTCTCGAGTTCGACGACGGGGCACGTATGATTGCGAGTTCAAGTCAGGTTCCGGTCTACTGCTTATGGGATTTCAGTCTAGGTTATGGCCCGGTTGGCGGCTTTCTCACCAGTGGGCACGAACAGGGTACAGCAGTCGCCAGAAAAGTTATTCAGTATTTTGGCGGTACACCTATTGCTGGTCTGCCGGTTCGTTATGAGCCGGTAACTATACCGAAATTCGACTGGAAAATTCTTGATAAATTCAAAATTAATACCGCATTGCTTCCAGA
The DNA here is from genome assembly GCA_964522035.1 of uncultured bacterium. Classification (GTDB taxonomy): domain Bacteria; phylum Muiribacteriota; class Ozemobacteria; order Ozemobacterales; family Ozemobacteraceae; genus Rifleibacterium. The sequence goes on along the minus strand of CAZFUG010000147.1, from coordinate 3,284 downwards.
GAGCGCTTTTTTGCAGGGGCAACCGGCATCGATAACTGATCAGTTCAGAGAATGGGTAATACTTGGCCTGGCGTTGATCTTTGTGCTGATCGGTATCAATCTTGTTCTTTCATATATCATCAATAAGCGAACCAGAGAGCTGGTCGTTGCCCGTGATCGGGCCGAAGCCGCCAACCGCGCCAAATCGCAGTTTCTTGCCAATATGAGTCATGAATTGCGCACCCCGTTGAATGGTGTCATCGGCTTTACCGAGCTTCTGCTTGGTTCAAAACTCGAAAATTCGCAGGGGCTTTATGCGCGAAACGCTAATATTGCTGCAATCTCACTGCTTGTCATTATTAACAACATTCTTGATTTTTCTAAAATCGAGGCCGGAAAGCTTGAGCTGGAAAAAGTAAAGACCGATCTTCCACAGCTGATCGAGCAGAATGTTTCTGCTGTCAGATTTGCTGCCGAGAAGAAAAAGATCGAGTTGCTGCTGAACCTGTCACCAGGCATTCCGAGATATTTTTACCTTGATCCGGTGCGATTCGGCCAGATTCTGGTTAATCTGCTGAGTAATGCTATCAAATTTACTGACCGGGGCGAAGTAGAGCTTAAAATCGAACTCGAAAACGGCGATGGGCAAAGCGGCCTTCTCGCAGTTTCTGTGAGAGATACGGGTATTGGCATTGAAACGTCAGAGGTAGAACGAATTTTCAAAGAATTTTCTCAGGCCGATAATTCGACCACGAGGCGCTATGGCGGAACCGGACTGGGCCTTACCATTGCACGACTGCTGGTTGAAAAAATGGGAGGCAGACTTCAGCTGGAATCTCACCCTGGCGCCGGCAGTCGATTTTATTTCAGTTTTCCGGTCGCGTTTGAGCCGGGCGAGCCATTCGAGGCGCACCAGCTCAAAACTCTGCAGAATATTCTGATTGTTGACGACAACGAACAGAACCGCATAATTCTCAAAGAAATGCTCGAAAAATGGGGCGTTCCGGTGCAGACGGTTGCCGGCGGTGCTCAGGCCGAGATTATGGTAAACAGTGGCCTGCATTTTGATGCAATTATCATGGACTACATGATGCCAGGCCAGAACGGCATCGAAACTATCAGAAAAATAAGAATGAATCAGGCTCTGGCTGGTGCCGACAGGCCTGTGATTCTGCTGTGCAGTTCCATCGATGACCCGGAAGTTCTTGCAGAGTGCAATGAGCTTGGGGTTGAAGCAAAACTGATCAAGCCGGTCAGGCCGAATGACCTTTACAACTGGCTTTGCCGCATCGTCGAGCAGAGTTCGCGGCCGATAGAACCAAATGCTGTCTCAAAAGCATTTTCAAACGATTTCCTGCATCAGATACGGCCTAAGATCATGGTTGTCGAAGACGTTGAAATGAACATGGTCATTGCCTGTGAACTGATCGCGAAAATTGTGCCTGGAGCAGAGCTTATAAGGGCAGAAGGCGGTCGTCAGGCAATCCAGAACTTCAAGAAGGCTCGTCCGGATCTGGTTTTTATGGATCTGCAGATGCCTGATATCGATGGGTATGAGGCTGCCCGCGAGATTCGCCGGATCGAAACTGCCGGAGTGTCTGTGCCGGTTGTTGCCCTTACTGCCAGCGCCATTAAAGGCGAACTTGAAAAATGTCTTGAAGCAGGTATGGACGATCTGATCTGCAAACCCGTTGAGCCAAAGATTCTTGAAGGGGTTTTGCGCAGATTCCTGGCTGGTGAAAACAGGTAAAAATGCCTGATAAAACGGGCTGATTTTGTATATTGGCGTTTGCGGGTTTGTCGGTTACAATTATTACCTGAATCAAAGACAAAAACGAGGAAACCGCCATGTATATAGTTTCTTGCGCAAACCGGAATTTTGCAGAGGTGTTGCCGCTGGTCGGCGGAAAGGGTGGCAATCTTCTCAAACTGACCGAAGCCGGTGCCGATGTACCTGCTTTTGCAGTTCTCACCCGCCACTGTTTTGACGATTTCATCGATTCGTTCAGAGACGAATTCAAGAAGAAACTGAAGGCGATCGACTGCTCTTCGCCCGATAAAATCGCTCGCACCGCCGGCGAGTTGCGTGCCTGCATCTGCAGCCACAAAATACCCGATAAGATCAGAACCGAGCTGTTCGCCACCATGCGCAGTCTTCTCAAGAACGATTGCTTCGTAGCCGTGCGTTCATCGGCTCTGGGCGAAGATTCAAAAGAATTTTCCTATGCTGGTATGCTCGATACCTGCCTGTTCAGACGCACAGACGAAGAAATCTGTGAAGCGGTCGTTACCTGCTGGTCATCGATTTTCTCTGACAGAGCCGTGGCTTATCGCAATATGCGCGGTATCCCGCAGGATGACGTATCGATGGCCGTAGTCGTTCAGGAAATGATCGACGGCGTTGCCTCTGGCGTCACTTTTACCGTTAACCCGACCACCCGTTATCAGGACGAAATTCTCATCACCTCAGTGTTCGGTCTTGGTGAAGGTTTGGTGTCGGGTACACTCGATTCCGATCAATTCATCTGTCTTAAAAAAGAAAATTACCCGGTAATCGAAACGCAGCTGGCCGACAAGGTCGAAAAGCTGGTTTTCGACCGCGAGAAAAACTATGGCACGAAAACCGTCGAAGTGGCCGCCGATCAGGCGAAAAAGCCGAGTCTGAGCGAAGCACAGCTGCGCAGCATTGCCACGGTCTGCCATCGCATCGAGGGTTCCTATCACGGGGTTCCGCAGGATATCGAATGGACGATCGACGGCGACGGCAGGGTTCGCATTCTGCAGGCCAGACCGATTACGACAATCGATCAGCCGGTTCCCTCAGAACGCCTGTATTCAACGATCTGGGACAACTCGAACATCGTCGAGAGCTATTCTGGTGTCACGACGCCGCTTACTTTCTCGTTTGCCATTTATGCATATCATCGTGTTTACGTGCAGTTCTGTCAGGTGCTGATGGTGCCCGAAGAAGAGATCAAGGCCAACGATTTTGCCTTTGCCAATATGCTTGGCTTTTTGAACGGGCGTATCTATTACAACCTGAAGAACTGGTATCGGCTGATCTCGGTTCTGCCGGGTTACAGCTACAATAGCCGCTTCATGGAAGGCATGATGGGCGTCAAGGTCAGCTACGACAAGACGGTCAAGCACAAACCGATGGGCTTTTTCCAGAAGTATTTCTGTGAACTGCCACGGCTGGCGCTGGTTGGTGCGAATCTGGCATATCGCTTCTGGCGCACTGATGACGAAGTTAAACATTTCATGCAGGTTTATCAGGAACAATACGACAAATACAAGGATTTCGA
>CAZFUG010000146.1:0-10507 GCA_964522035.1 uncultured bacterium | reverse complement strand
CCGACAAGACGATCAAGAATATCAATGATTTCGATATCGTTACCAGTGATGGCTACCCATACACCATGAATTATCGCGTCAATGAAGTGAAGATTCAGTCGATCAAGGGACTGCGCAAATATGGCGAAGAGGCGATCGAAGTCAGCGTCGAAGGCCTGATCAAGAATTTCCAGGGTAAAGTAACACCGCAAATTCAGCGGCGCGTGCAGAAGATCACCAGAAAGGGCTCGGTCGACTGATGTTTAAACAGACAAGAAAAGCTTTCACGCTCATCGAAGTCATCATTGCCTGCGCGGTCATGGCCATGTTCATGATCGGGGTTTACCAGTTGTTTATCGGCGGCAGCAAAACTGCCGGCAGAGCTCAGTGGATCAGCGGCACCGTCGACCAGATGCGCAACACTCTGAGCCTGCTGAGCAAAGAGATCCGCTCAGCCACTTACCCAACTACCCTGTTTTCAGACACTTTTTTCGACCCATGCGATAACTCCGACCCCAAGGTGCCAGCCGAATTTTATCTGCGCATTCTCAAAGACGGCCAGCCCATTGCCACCCCCAACAGCGGCGAACTCAAAATCATGACCTGGGTGGTCTGCGAGCCTGAAAAACCCAAAAATCAGCCGGGTAAAATCGTCAAAAATGAGCTCTATTTAGACTTCGTGCATCAGACACGAGTTGCCCCGGTCGGCAACCTGCGTCTCAAATCATCTGCCTTCGAATACACCACCGATGCGAAGAATGATTATGCCAAGTCGGGCAAGCTTAATCTGACGCCAATCGCAGACGAAACGCGCACAAAAGTGCTGGTAAACGATGTTCAGTTTGTTGAATTTTCGGTAGCGGGCACTCTGCCGCCTGAAAAACCTGTGGACTTTTTTCCGATTTCCGTTAAAATACGTACTCTATACCCAAAAGATGAAAATGTTTTTAAGGAAAATTCAATTATGGCAACCCCGCAGGTTGGCATCGATACCTTTTAAACAGACCCGATAAAAGTTAAACATGGCTAAACAGTGGCACCAACTAGAAAAGCTCGACCACAAGGCGCTTAAAAAGCTGCAGGTCGAGCGCGAAAAAGCGCAAAAGCTTTCACAGGAAGCCGAAGAAAAAAAGCGGCGCATGATAATCGGCGTGATTGTCATGGCAGCTCTGCTGGTTCTCGGCGTTTTTGTGGTTGTCATGCGCAAAAGAGCCGCCACTCTCGCCTTCCAGGAAGAACGCAACAAGCTTCTCTTCTCAAGGGTGACCGACATCACAGGGAAGGTAGAGTCCCGCCACATCGGCGCCTGGGAAGTCATCAAGGAAAAAATCGAATTCGATAAAGAATACTCCTTTAAAACAGCTCCCGAAGGGGCTATTACCGTTCAGCTGCAGCTCGAAAACCAGGTTAAACTGGCCGGCAAGTCAGAAATGACGGTTATGCCTCCAGTATTATCAGAAAAAGAAAACAAGGTCGAAAAAGAACCGGTCATTCTGAAGCGTGGCGAGCTTACGGCCGCCATTTCCCTCGATGGCCGCGGCATTCTCTCGGTAGAATCGTCAGATGTTCAGGTTACTGGTTCTTCGGGCCTTTTCAAGGTTCTCTACGACGATGATAAAGACAAGGGTGAAGTTGTGGTCAAAAACGGCCTTGTCGAAGTCAGCAAAAAACGTGGTGGCGGCAAGCCAGTCAAAGTTTCCGGGTTTTACAAGGTCACCTTCGGCGGCGGCGAGATCAGCACACCCACTCAGGCAAGCGTAATTCAGTACGACTGGCGCTGAGACTTTACACAAAACATGATACGCATTGTCAAAGCCAAGGTTCACAACCTTAAAGATCTCAGCATCTCGATTCCCACAAATGCTCTAACCGTAGTCACCGGCGTTTCAGGGTCTGGCAAGTCGTCTCTCGCCTTCGACACGATTCACGCCGAAGGTCAGCGCCGCTACATGGAATCACTTTCTTCTTACGCCCGGCAGTTCCTGCAGCAGATGGAAAAGCCGGACGTCGAAGTCATCGAGGGCCTGTCGCCGACAATCGCCATTCAACAGAAGTCGACATCGAGGAATCCGCGCTCGACAGTCGGTACCATAACCGAGCTTTACGATTATTTCCGCCTGCTGTTCGCCGCAATCGGCAAACCTCATTGCCCGAAATGTGCACAGCCGGTTGAAGCCGCCACCCCGCAGCAGATTGTCGAAAACCTTCTGAGCTGCCCCGATCAGACAAAAATAACCTTGCTGGCACCGGTCATCAGAAGTCGCAAAGGCGAATACGCCAAAGTATTCGATGAACTGCGCCGCGAAGGACTCTCACGCGTCAGGGTCGACGGCGATATGTGGTCACTCGACGACGAAATTCCAGAACTCGACCGCAATAAAAAGCACAACATCGAAGTGGCTGTCGACCGCATCAAGCTGACAACGGCCGAACGCGAGCAGAATACCGCCCGCATGAACGAAGCGGTTGAACTCTGTTTCAAGCTGGCTGAAGGTCAGCTGCTCGTCATCATCGACAGCCCCGACAGCAAGAAGCCGGTCGAGAAACTGTTCAGCGAAAACCTGCGCTGCGCCGTCTGCGATATCTCGCTGCCAGAAATCAAGCCGCGCCTGTTCTCATTCAATGCGCCTTACGGCTCATGCCAGGCATGTTCAGGCCTTGGCTTTCAGCTGATTGCCGACCCTGAACTCGTGGTTCCGGACCCTGATCTGTCGATCGCTGAAGGGGCAATTGCCTCAGAAAACTTCATGGATGCGACCTTTTCGCGGCAATGGATGGAAGGTCTCTCCCGGCATTACAAATTCTCGCTCGACGTGCCTTTCAAAGATCTGCCGGATCAGGCAAAAAAGGTTATCTTCTTCGGTTCCGGCGACAAGGTTCTCAATATCAAATACCAGGGCCGCACGATGCAGGGATCGCTGACCAAGCCTTTCGAAGGGGTTATTCCGACCCTGACCCGGCGCTATCAGGAAACCCGCTCAGAAGGCGCCAAAAATTTCTACGAACGCTTCATGCGCACCCTGCCATGCCCCGGCTGTAACGGCCGGCGCCTCAACGAAGTGGCTCTTTCGGTCCGCATCGAGGGTGAGAATATTCATGAGCTCTCGCAGCATTCGGTCGGCCGGCTCGTCGACTTTTTCGCCGGGCTCAAACTCAATGAACGCGAGCATTTCATCTGCAAAAAGATTCTCGAACAGATCAACAACCGTCTCAGGTTCTTAAAAGACGTCGGTCTCGACTATCTCGACCTGTCGCGTGCCGCTCACACCCTTTCCGGTGGTGAAGCCCAGCGCATCAGGCTGGCAACTCAGATCGGTTCGGCCCTCGTCGGCATAACCTACGTTCTCGACGAACCGAGTATCGGCCTGCATCCGCGAGACAACCGGCGTCTGATCAACACTCTCAAAAAACTGCGCGACATCGGCAACACCGTGCTGGTTGTCGAACACGACCGCGAAATCATGGTAGAGGCAGATAACATCATCGACCTAGGCCCCGGAGCCGGCGTGCAGGGCGGTCAACTTGTCGTCGACGGCCCGCCAGAAAAGGTGATGGCCGATCCCAACAGCATGACCGGCCGCTTTCTCACCGGCCAGGAATTCATCGTCGTTCCAGACGCCAGACGCGCCGGCAACGGACGCATGCTTTCATTGCGTGGCGCTACTCACAACAATCTTAAAAATATCAATGTCGATATTCCGCTCGGCAAGCTCGTCGTGGTGACCGGTGTCTCGGGTTCCGGCAAATCGAGTCTGGTTACCGATACACTGTTTCCGCTGCTCAACAACATCATCAACCACTCGCATCTCGAAGTCGGGCCATATAAAGAGTTAATGGGCATAGAGTCGATCGACAAGGTGGTAAATATTGACCAAAACCCGATCGGGCGCACACCCAGATCGAATCCGGCCACTTATACCGGTATTTTTACCCCGATTCGCGAGCTTTTCGCTCAGACAGTCGAAGCCAAAACACGCGGTTACTCGCCGGGTCGCTTCAGTTTCAACGTCAAGGGCGGCCGCTGCGAAGTCTGCGAGGGCTCGGGCCAGATTCAGATCGAAATGCACTTTCTGCCCGATGTTTTTGTGACCTGCGAACAGTGCAAAGGCACCCGTTTCAACGAAGAAACGCTAAAAATCAAATTCAAAGGGCTCAATATCGCTCAGGTTCTAGATCTTAGCGTCAATGACGCCGTAACTTTCTTCGATTCATTCGTTACCATCAGACGCAAACTGCAGACATTGCAGGATGTCGGCCTCGGCTACATCACCCTCGGGCAGGCAAGCACCACTCTCTCGGGCGGTGAGGCACAGCGCATCAAGCTGGCGACCGAACTATCGAAAGTCGCGACCGGTTCGACCTTTTACCTGCTCGACGAGCCGACTACCGGCCTGCACTTTCAGGATGTCCGCTGCCTGCTCGACGTTCTCAACCGTCTGGTCGAGAAGGGCAATACCGTTCTCGTGGTCGAACACAATCTCGATGTTATCAAAACCGCCGATCATATCATCGATCTTGGTCCAGAAGGCGGCGAAGCCGGCGGCCGCGTCATCGCGACCGGAACGCCCGAAGAAATCGTTAAAAATGCCGATTCCCTTACCGGGCAGTTTCTCGCCGAAGATATGCAACGCACCGGTGGTCTGAACACTCAGAAACATAACGGACGCCGGAGAAAATAACATGGCAAAAGTTAAAACCCGCTACGTGTGCCAGTCTTGTGGCCAGAGTTTTCCGAAGTGGCAGGGGCAATGTTCCGGCTGCGAAGAATGGAACACCCTGGCACAGGAAGTCGAACAGCCGGCAGCACGACGTGTTCCTAATGCGCTTTCTGGCAGCATCTCGATCATACAGACCCTCGATGAAGTTGCAATCGAGAGGGCAGCCCGCTGGCAGACCGGTGTCGATATCTTCGATGAACTGATCGGCGGCGGGCTGGTCCCGGGTGGTATCACCCTGATCGGCGGTGAGCCTGGCGTCGGTAAATCGACATTCATGCTGCAGCTGATCTCGCGGCTTGGCGTCAATATCAAGCCGCTGGCCTACGTTTCGGGCGAAGAGTCAGCAACCCAGATCAAGCTGCGTGCTGAGCGACTGCGGGTTGGCAACGGCAGCGACATCATTCTCGTGGCCGAGCAGAATCTCGATTCGGCACTGAATGGACTCGCGTCATATCTTCCGAGAATGCTGGTCGTCGACTCGATTCAGACGGTATATACGCCGCAGATGGATGCGACGCCGGGTTCAGTCACGCAGATACGTGAATGCGCGGCCATTCTGACCAAATACGGTAAAGACCGCGGCCTGCCGGTTTTCATCGTCGGTCATGTCACCAAAGAGGGTTCCATTGCCGGGCCTAAAATACTAGAACACATCGTCGACACGGTGCTTTATTTCGAGGGCGACGTCAATTCAAATTTCAGACTGCTGAGGGTTTTCAAGAACCGTTACGGCGCAACCGGCGAAGTGGCGGTTTTTCAGATGACCGATAAGGGGCTCAGCCCGGTCGTCAACCCCTCTGATCTTTTTATCAGCCGCAAGCGCAGCGATGCGCCGGGAGTGGTTGTGGTGCCTCTGCTGCAGGGAACCCGCTGCATTCTTACCGAAGTACAGGCGCTCGTCACCCAGTCGTTTCTGCCGATGCCCAGACGCGTGGTTGCCGGCCTCGACAGCAATCGCCTGAGTCTGGTTATCGCGGTTCTCGAAAAGCATGCCGGCCTGAAATTCTACAATCGCGATGTTTTCGCGAACGTCGCTGGCGGGTTGAAACTGACCGAACCGGGTGGCGATCTAGGTCTGGCGATGGCCATGACCAGCAGCCTCAATGACCAGGCTATTCCGGCCGATGTCTTACCGATCGGCGAAGTCACTCTGGCCGGCGAGATTCGGCCGGTTACTCAGATTGCCCGCCGCATAGCCGAAGGCAGAAGATTTGGTTTTAAAAGATTTGTGGTTTCGGGGTCTTGCGATTTACCAGAAGAAAAGGGCATAATTAAGGTCAACTCTTTACGTGAGGCGATTAAATCGGTTTTTGCGTAAAAAGTATAGAGATAAACAAAATAGGTGATATTATATAATACCGGAGGTAGAGATTGAAAAAGGCAGATACCGTAACATTCAAAGTAGACCCGAATCTTCTCGAAATCCTGCAGGCGATGCCGAACCGCTCAGAATTCATCAGATCAGCGATTCTCAACGCCCTCGACCACGTTTGCCCGCTTTGCAGCGGTGCCGGCGTGCTTTCACCCTCACAGAAAAAATGCTGGGACAAGTTTGCCGAAAAGCATGAAATTAAAAAATGCTCTGAAACCGACCAGCTGCTGTTTCTGTGCAATGTAGAATCAGACTGATCAAGCGTCAGATAATGCAAAACCCCTGGCAGTCCGGTCATGATATTCAGTCACAGTCTCTGCTGCCTGTCGGTATTTTCTTAAATGCAGGTTTCAGATTCTTCCGTTTAAATAAAGGCCGAAGCTGCCAGGGGCAAAGCTCTTTCCGCTGCTCCCCGGCAATGTTTTTGACAGTTCTGACAGTATTTCTGCTGGGCCTTTTCGGGCCAGCAGCTGCCGAGACGGCAACCGGCACCGCCAGACTTGAGATTTTCGCCAGCATTCTTCCCCAGAAGTTCTTTATTGAAAAGCTTGCCGGCGACCTTGCCAATGTCGAAGTCATGGTTGGGCCGGGCATGTCGCCGCATACCTACGAGCCTCTGCCGCAGCAGATGAGCCGCATTTCGCGGGCCCGGCTGTTTTTTACCATCGGCGTGCCTTTCGAAAAAACTCTCGAAAAGAAGCTGCAGGCGGTCTGCCCTGATCTGAAGATCGTTGCGACCAATCACAACGTCAAATACCGCATGATGGAAATCAGTGACCAGACACATGTTCATTCAGAGAGCTGCACGCACGGGCATGGCGAGCCCGACCCGCACATATGGCTCGACCCGCATCAGGTAACGGTTCAGGCCGGTAATATCGCTGAAGCGCTCAAAGAAAACATGCCGGATCACCGGTCGCAGATCGAAGCCCGTCTGGCGAGCTTTACCGCAGAATTGCAGCAACTCAGCGATGAGCTGACCAGAATTCTTGCACCGGTCAAAGGACAGACAATGCTGGTATTTCACCCGGCTTTCGGTTATTTTGCCGACCGTTTCGGCCTCAAGCAGCTGGCTATCGAAATCGAAGGCAAAGAACCCGGCCCGCGTCAGCTGGCTGAGCTGATAAGAAAGTGTCGTAACGAAAACATACATCTGATTTTCGTGCAGAAGCAGTTTCCGGTTGCGGCGGCCAATACGATTGCCGAAGCCATCAACGGCGCTGTCGTGCCTATCGACCCACTTGCCGAAGATTACTTCAACAATCTGCGGCATATCGCCACAGCGGTGCGTGAAGGCCTGACAAAGAAATGAGCAGTGTCGACATCGTTGTCAGGTTCAAAGACGTTAATTTCGCCTACGAAGACGGCATAACCGTTCTCGAAAATATCAACCTCGAACTAGAAAAGGGCGAATTCGCCTGCATCGTCGGCCCGAATGGCGGCGGCAAAACCACAATGATCAAACTGATGCTGGGTCTTCTCAAACCAACTTCAGGGACCATAGAGATACTCGGAGGAAAGCCTCGCGAACGCTGTCAGCATATCGGCTATGTGCCGCAGTTTTCAAAATTCGATGCCAGTTTTCCGGTCAGCGTTCTCGATGTTGTGCTGATGGGCTGCATGCAGCGCAGCTTTTTCATGGGTCGCTATTCAACGGCCCAGAAAGAACAGGCACACCAGGCACTTTCCGATGTCGGCCTTAAAGACATGGCTTTCCGCAGTTTCGCCGATCTCTCAGGCGGCCAGAAACAGAGAGCTCTCATCGCCAGAGCTCTGATGTCTGAACCACAACTGCTGCTGCTCGATGAGCCGACCGCCAGCGTCGACGTGCATGGCACCGAGCAGTTTTACCGCATGTTTTCAGAGATGAACGAAAAATTTACCATTGTCATGGTTTCACATGACATCGGTTTTGTTGCGGCGAGCGTCAAAAGCGTTATCTGCGTGCGCAAAACCATGCAGATACACCCGGTTTCTGAATTGACCGGCGAATCACTGCAGAAGATGTACGGTCTCGACGTGCATCTGATCAGGCACGACCACCGCTGCACCGAAAAGGGGCATGTATGTCCGCATTCATAAAAGACCTCATTGAGCTGCCGTTTCTGCAGAACGCCGTTCTTGCCGGCATTCTCTGCAGCATTGCCAGCGGTATCGTCGGCACCTGGGTGGTTCTTCGCCGTATCACCTATATTGCCGCCGCAATTTCACACTGCATACTCGGCGGCCTCGGCGCCGCGCGCTATTTTTCGGTAGTTTATGACCTGCCCTGGCTGCGCCCGGTTTATGGCGCGATTCTTACCGCCCTGGCCGCGGCTTTAACGATCGGCATTATCAGCCTGCGGGCGAAAGAACGTGAAGACACGGTTATCAGCGCATTGTGGGCAATCGGCATGGCCGTAGGCGTCCTATTCATCTTCAAAACGCCAGGCTATAACGAAGATCTGATGAGTTATCTGTTTGGCAATATCCTCATGGTCTCGCGCGAAGATCTTTTTCTGATCGCCGGCCTCGACCTGGCTGTCGTCGTTCTGACTCTGACGTTTTACAGCCAGACACTGGCGGTATGCTTCGACGAGGAATTTGCACGCACCCGCGGCATGGCGGTCGAATTTTATTATCTGCTGCTGCTCTGCCTGACGGCCCTTACCGTAGTTCTCACCGTCTCAGTCGTAGGTATAATCATGGTAATTGCCCTGCTCAGTCTGCCGGTGGCCATCGCTTCAAGGTTTTTCGACCGGGTCTGGAAAATCATGGCCGCGTCGGCGCTTTTAGGCATTTTTTTCACCCTGACCGGCCTGGCAGTCAGTTACACACCGAATCTGCCCTCCGGCGCTGTCACTATCGTCATGGCCGGGCTCACTTATCTTTTGACTCTGGTGTTCTCGGCTCTGAAAAAGCCGGTGCAGAAGACCCCGGTCACCTGAAGCTTCGTTCGTAAAAACAGGTACAGAACACCAGTATATTTCGGGCCGATTCTCGCGGCTGACCATTGATTTAGTCGTCACTTCGTGTTATCCTGCCTTGCCCTCAGGAGAACAACCTTATGATTTTTCAACTGCTCAGATCTTTGCTGGTTCTGACCGGCACCATCGTTGGTGTCGCGATCGGCTATGCAACGGCGAGCGATTACCCATCAATGATCGAGCTCGAAAACCCTGAACTGACCCTTGCGGCACTTCTTGGTTTCATCGGTTATCTTTTATGCTCGATTGCCGGCCGCGAACTGCACATGTGGCTCGAATCAGAGATCGAACACACCAACAGCTACGAACTCGCCTGGGGTGCCGTAGGCCTGCTGATGGGCCTGATCAGTGCCAACCTGCTGTTTTTCCCGGTTTATTTCATAATGTACAAGGGGCTCGGCGAAATCAAACTAGAAAACAAGTATCTTGCCAGCCTGGTACCGCTGTTCAACCTGATGGTGCCGCTCACATTCAATCTTCTCTTCGCCTATCTCGGCGTCAAAATCATTCTCAGATACCGCCGCTACCAGTCCAAAATCAATGCCGAGGGTGTCACTGCCCGCTCAAAGATTATCGATACCAGTGCCATCATCGACGGCCGGTTCTCAGATCTTTTCAAACTCGGCTTTCTTGAAGGCAACATTCTCGTGCCGCGCTTCGTGGTCAACGAGCTGCAGTTTCTTGCCGACGCCGGCGATGACATCAAGCGCAACAAGGGCCGCAAGGGTCTGAACACTCTTAACCAGCTCAAAGCTGATTTCCCTGACCATATCGTGATTGCCGAACAGGATTTCGCAGATATTGCCGAAGTGGATGCCAAGCTGGTCAGGCTCGCTTCCGATCTGAATGCGATTATGATAACTCAGGATTACAACCTCAAAAAGGTTGCTGAGCTCGATAAAATACAGGTTCTGAATTTGAATGACCTCGCAAATGCGCTGAAACCGATCTTTATCAGCGGCGAAGACATTGAAGTTAAAATTGTTAAGAAGGGTAAGGAGCCTTGTCAGGGCGTTGGTTTCCTGTCTGACGGCACCATGGTCGTTGTCGAAGACGGCGGCGAGCACGTGGGCGAGACAGTGATGACAACCGTAAGCAACATTCTGCAGACCGGCGCCGGGCGGATGGTATTCTGCCGCATTGGTGACAAAAAGTAATGGCTCTTTCAGAGGAGTAAGCATGGGTATTCGGGTTAAAGAAATCATGGACAAAAACCCGGTCATCGTCGATCACAAACAGACGATTTTCGGGCTGCGCGAGATTGTGATTCTCAGACAGCCAGAATGTATTCTCGTCATTGACGGCGAAAAAAAACTGGTTGGTATAATGACCCCAACGCATCTGGCGACCATTGCCGATGTCGACATAGAAGAAACCGTGACTGCCGTCATGGAACGCAAGTTCAGACGCGTCAATGCCAACATGTCGGTGCGTGAAGCGGCGGCACTGCTTTCTGCCAGCGAGCTTGAAGC
>CAZFUG010000145.1:6470-10601 GCA_964522035.1 uncultured bacterium | reverse complement strand
CACGGCAAGCCTGGCAGTGCAGAATACTGATCAAGACCCTTTCTGACTCGCCCGATGCCGCAAATTTTATTCACAGCCATTACCCGCCTGTTAATCATATTCAGGCCCTTCCAACTAGCGAGAAAGCAGAAATGGCAAATGGCAGGACATAAGCTCAAATGAACACTGGACAGGCTTTTGCAAAACCTGTCACTCTGACTCACCCACACAATACGTATCTGGCGGATGAATGCAGATCGGCATAAAAAAACCGGCCGGGCGCGAATGTTTCGCTCCCAGCCGGCGGCAGTAACAGAATGTTCAGTGATGCAGACGATCGAACTGCTGCAGGTCATCGCAGAAGGCTTTCAGTTCGGCAAGGTCTGCAGAGCGCATCTGCAGAGTTTCAAAAAGCTTTTTCTCGCCGTCGTTGTTGGCAAGTTCAGCCTTCAGGGCAGTTTTGAGTTCAGCTTCGACGGCAGTAAAAGCAGCTTGGGTTTCTTCGTAATCAGCGGCATTCTGCAACCCGGCTTTGAGAGCAACATAATTGTCGAGCAGGGTGGCGGCATTGGCGGCCACAGCGGGGGCAGCAGCAACCGGTTCCGGGTGGCTGGCGGTGACATCGATGTCGAGGCGATAAGTGGCTTTGCCCGACCAGGAAAGCATCGAGTCAGGCAGGTCGGCGGGCCCTTTTCCCATGATTATCAGATAGAGCATGTCTGAACCGGCCGGCACCTTTGCGGTAATGTCACCCATCTGAGTTTTAACCGGCGGCGGTGGCGGGTAATAATCATCGCCCTGACCGGGCAGCATAACGCGCGCGGTGTGTGTCTGGCGGTTCGGGGTGGTCGATTTGATATTGTCGATGTAGCTGATCTGACGCACTTTGGCTTCGCTCTCGTTGAAGAAGACCAGCGCGACGCTGAACGAGTTCGGGAGGCTGTTGAGATCGCCGGCAAAGCCGACTTTGATCTCTGCCACATTGCTCTGAATGGCGACTTTTACCAGATCTGCGCCCCAGATGCTGACCTGGTTGCGATACATGGTCGGCAGGCGGTCGATAAAAGTTGTGGCCGGCAGCTGAAAACCAGCAAGATCGTCGCCGAACGAGAGAAGTGCGGGTTTCACGTCTTTTCGGTTGATAAAACTGCTGATGCAGAAATTGTTGAACAGGGCGTCGAAGGTAGTGCCACGGGCTTTAAAGAGTTTGTCATAGCTTGCCATGCCCTGATCCTGGTCTGAAACCAGTTCCTGGAAGAACTTCACTCTTTCGCCTTCATCGGCGCAGAATTTGTTCATAACATAGTAGCTCCACAGGTAAACCTGGCCATAATTAGCGACCTGCTGCCAGGGAGCCCAGGCAAGCAGACTGTTATCAGGGGTTTTCTGCCAGGCGCTGATCTGGCGGGGGTGACCATAGCCGCACAGCCACGGAGCCATCTGCGAACAACCTTCGTTGAGCCAGTCATATTCTTTCTGATCGTGGAAAAAATGAATCAGATGCTGCAACTCATGCGCGATGGTGGCATAAAATTCTTTGCTGGTGATGTCTGAAGGCTTGATATCGGCATAGAGCATTTCGCGGCAGTTGCTCTGCAGATCTGAGTCAGCCGGAATTTCGGCAGGCAGATAGCAGTCGGCGCGGTTAAAATAGCCGCTGGTGTAAACCCCAGAAGTTTCAGCATCGTCTCTGATATCCATCAGCAGAACGGTGAGACGGTTGTCACCATCGATACCTGGGCGGGCTTCGTTACCGAAGTATTTTGCCGTGCTCGGGTAAATTACACTGTCGAATTCTTTGACCAGGCCTTCGAGAATCGTTTCTTCGACGGTCTGACCTTCTTCGAGATACAGGCAGATATTTTCGCCGGCTTTAATTAGACGGGCCGGGGTTTCTTCCCATTTTTTGGAAGCAAAATTGAAGGTTTTGAAGGTATGCAGGTCGCCCTGCTGAAAATTATTGCGGGTGCGCCTTGCCTGACGCTGCTGCAATACCGGCAGATTTTTGCCCATCGAATCAAGAAGATGGGTGCCGGTCAGAACTGGCTCAGATGCTGAAGCGCCAGAAAAAATGCCGGCAACGAGAATAATCGCAATAATCAGCTGGTTAATTTTCTGCATGTTACCTCCGGGTGCGGAGTGTATAGCAAATTTTGTACCAAGCCGCAATACTGAGAGAAGAGCCGTTCAGAAGAGATTTTCGTCGTATGCGGTCATAAAATGCTGCCAGTTTTTTATCGCCACCAGCAAAAATCTGGCAGGCTTAAAATAACCTGTTTTAAGCATTGTGTTCTTAGAAGGTCATTTTTGGCATAGAAAAGGCGGCTCTAAGATAAAAAACTGCCATTTTTCAGCAGTTTTTTTCTTTATCGATCGGCTTTTTCACTGGTCCGACCCCGAAACACAAAACAGAAAATTCTGCTATAATTTATAACTGCCGCGAAAGGAAAGAGTTATGAACACACGCAGAAAACTGAATATTGCACTGATTTCCCCAAGAACCGGTTTATATCGCCACGGAACTGGTGTTTTCCCTCTTTCCCTGCGCTATGCGCCACTCAATATGGTGACACTGGCAGCCCTCATACCAGACGATCTGAGGGGCGAGATCACCGTTTATGATGAAAGCGTAGAATCTGTCGACCCGACGAAAATCAAGGCCGACATCGTCGGTCTGACCGGCATCACCGGGGTTTCGATGCGTTCTTACGCTTATGCTGAATATTTTCGCCGGCAGGGCATCACCACAGTAATGGGCGGCCCGCATGCCACTCTTATGCCAGAAGAAGCCGCAAAACATGTCGATGCCGTCGTCATTGGGCACGGCTACGAAACCTGGCCACGGCTTCTCAATGATTTCTGCGAAGGAAAAATACAGAAATTCTATTACCCGCCCGCAAAAATCGACTGGTCACTGCTGCCTGACCCGCGCCGCGACTTTTTCTCTAAAAAGCGCTTCATAACCACAAACAGCACTCAGGCGGTCTTTGGCTGCCCGAACCTGTGCGAGTTCTGCGTTACGCCGATCATCTGCAAGGGTAACTACGAACGGCGCCCGATAGAAGACGTTTACGCAGAGGTTTCCCGTATGCCGGGGCGCTACGTCACCTTTCTCGATCCGAGTCCTGTCGAAAATACCGAATATGCGACCGCCCTTTACCGATCGCTGATTCCGCTCAAAAAACGCTGGGGTGGTCTGGCCACCACCAGAATCGTCGATCAGCCGGAACTTCTCGACGCAATGGAAGCGAGCGGCTGTTTCGGCCTTCTGATCGGCTTTGAATCTCTCTCTCCCGGCGGCAACAAAACCATCAGCAAGGGCTTTAACGATACCAGCAAATACCTCAGACTCGTAAAAGAACTGCATGCACGCAACATTGCGGTAATGGGCTGTTTCGTGCATGGCCTCGACAGCGACAAATCAGATTGTTTCAAATATACGCTCGATTTCATCCACGAAGCCAATGTCGATCTGCCGCGCTTCACGGTCTGCACCCCATTCCCCGGCACACCATTTTTCAACCGCCTCAAAAAAGAAGGCCGCATTCTCACCGAAAACTGGACTCTTTATGATGCGCAGCATGTAGTTTTCCAGCCGAAACACATGTCGGTAGAAGAACTGCAGCAAGGGCACATCGACTGCTGGCACAGCGCCTACAACATTTCCAGCATGTTCAGACGGCTTGCCGGCTCGCGAACCTTTCTCGAATATACAATTCTCGCTAATATCGGATACCGGCTCTATTGCCGCGGACATAAACGTTTCCCGCGCGGACGCATGGCCGAAGACTGGAAACTGAGCTGCACAACTACCGAAGATATAAGCAGAATCGAACCGGCCTATTGACCAGCACAGATTTACTGCGGCTCTTAACTGCGATATGCAGAAAATCTTCGAGGAGATATTTGAAAAATGGCAACTGCAGAAAAGAATGCCATCATCATTGGCGCCACTTCCGGAATCGGCAAAGCGCTGGCTGAGCTGCTGATCGGCAACGGCTACCGGGTCGGGATCACCGGCCGCAGAAGCGAACTTCTTGATGAATTCGCCCAGAAACACGGTGGCAACACTGTCTGCCAGCTAATGGATGTTGACGATCCAGAAAAAGCACGTACCGGTCTGACAGAGTTGATTACAAAGCTCGGCAGCAC
>CAZFUG010000145.1:0-6460 GCA_964522035.1 uncultured bacterium | reverse complement strand
CACAGAACTGATAGTTCTCAGCGCCGGCACCGGGTTTCCGAACTCCGAGCTTGCATGGGAACCAGAGGCGGCGACTATCGCCACCAATGTAACCGGCTTCGCCGCACTTGCCACCGCTGCGATGAACTATTTTCTGCAGCGTGGCAACGGTCATCTGGTCGGCATTTCATCGATCGCGGCACTGCGCGGCAACTCCGAAGCTCCGGCTTATAATGCCTCGAAAGCCTTTGTCAGCAATTATCTCGAAGGACTGCGCATCAAAGCGGTCAAGTCACAGAAGCCCGTCTTCGTCACCGACATTCTGCCTGGCTTCGTCGAAACCCGCATGGCTCAGGGCGAAGGGCTTTTCTGGATAGCAAAGCCCGAAAAAGCCGCCGAACAGATTTTCGCCGCTATCAGAGCAAAAAAGCGCCGGGCTTTTATCACGCGCCGCTGGCGTCTGATAGCCTTTCTGATGCGTTTTATGCCAGATTTTCTCATCGAGAAAATCTGAAAACCGGCCTCAGGCAACAGTCAGGCGATATCCGCCATTTCTGGCACAGCCAAAAAACAGGGGAATCCATGTGTCTGCCTTTTAAGCCTTATTTCTGGCACACCAGACAGAAAAATGAGCTGCGCCCCGCAATTTTAATGGCCTCGATCTGGCCACGCCCGCACTTTTCGCAAAGCTGGCCAGTTCGCCCGTAAACCTTTGTTTCGATCGGAAAATGCGTGGTTTCTGAACTGAGAAACCAACCGTGTTTCTGCTGATAATCAAGACCTGAGGCAATCGCTGCCTCTATAACCTCTATCAGAGAAGTCGCCAGAGCTTTGATCTCACGCCCGGTCAGACTGCCGGCAGTTCGTTCAGGGCGAATTCCGGCGGCAAACAGCGCCTCAGAAGCATAAATATTCCCGGCTCCGGCAACGATCTGCTGGTCCATGATCAGACTCTTGATGCTGCGACCACTGCCCTTGCAGGCGGCAGCAAGATACTTCGCATCCAGATCGCTGTTCAGCGGTTCAGGAACGCACTTCTGCGGCAGCGGCACGAGTTCGACGACCCCGAACCGGCGAGGGTCAGAAAAGGCGAGAATTTTTCCGGAGGCGAATTTGAGGCGCAGATGCTCGTGTTTTTCTGGCTTTGCACCTTTTTTCGGCATGGAAAAGAACCCGGTCATGCCAAGATGTATATGCAGAGACTGTTCGGTGCCGAAATCAAGATAAATAGACTTGGCAATACGCCGAACCTGCTTTAATTCAGCTCCAAACAGAACCTTTGCCTGCCCGGCATCAGGAATCGGCCGCCGCAGACGCGGCGCCAGACGCTGCCATTCTGCAAGCCTTTCGCCGGCAAAGAAATGCCGGAGAACTGCCGCAACCGTATTGACTTCAGGTAATTCCGGCATAACCCTCCTTCGCTGCTGTAATAAAAGTGAAAGCTGCCTGGCAGAAAGCCGTATGGCGCTCTGTCAGGCAGCCTGCAGTTTCAATAGCCTTTCATCTGCTTTTTCATTTTAACGACTTCACGAACCATTTTGCCGAAGCCTTTTTCGGCACGGTGGCGCTCGTGCAGTTTTTTCTCGAATCTGGCCGACTCACGTTTCAGCTTGCGATAGCTTTCGAAGGTGCGCTCTTCGATTTCGCCACTCTCAAGTGCGGCAATGATGGCGCAGCCTGGTTCAGAGACATGGGTGCAATCTGAAAACCTGCAGCTGAGCGCAAGCGCCTCGATCTGGCTGAAAGTAGCTTCAACGCCGCTTTCGGCATCAGACATGGCAACTTCACGCATGCCCGGGGTATCGAGAAGCAAAGCCCCGTCCGGCAGATGGTGCAGATGCCGGCTGGTGGTTGTATGACAGCCGCGACCTGTAACTTCGCTGACTTCAGAAGTTGTGAGCAGCTCCCGACCGGCGAAGTGGTTGATCAGCGACGATTTGCCGACGCCTGACGAGCCGGCAAAACAGAAGGTCTGGCCGGGTTTCATTCTCTGTCTGACCTGATCGAGGCCCATACCCGTCACCAGACTGGTAGCCAGAACCTCTACCGCCGGATGACGGCGGAAAATCTGCTTTTCGAGTTCCTGCCATTCACCGTCGGCGAGCAAGTCGCATTTGTTGATCAATACGACCGGGTCGATGCCGCCGTTAAGAATCAGGGCCAGATAACGGTCGATACGGTTGATACGGAAATCACGGTCAGCCGCGATCACCACAAAAGCCGTGTCGACGTTGGCGGCGATAATCTGCACGTCAAGTTTACCGACGGCAGAGCGTTCGAGGCAGGTGCGACGCGGCATTACCGCTTCAATCACGGCGTTTTCGCTGTCAGCCTGTGAGAACACCACCCAGTCGCCGACGGCCGGCAGGTCACGCCGATTATCAGCCTGGTGGCGCAGTTTCCCGGTGATGCTTGCCCTGAAGATGCGTGCCGGGGTCTGGATGAGATAAATCTCACGCGAATCAGAAATGACTCTGGCGACTTTTTCGGCAGCAATGCTGTTTTCTTGGCAATGCTGCTGCTGAAATATGCCAAAACCTAATTTATCGAGATCGGAATGCATGTTGATAATTTTCCTTGAAATGGCCAGGGCAGTAAAGACAGGCAGAGTCTGAATGCTGTATTTAGCAGCTTCGTTGGCAAAGCACAGCCCTTAGTCGACTGTCAGACAGCTGATTCAGGATCTGAACGTTGACTGCCGATTGCAGTGCCCGGAGATGTGACAACGGCAGAGCAGCAGAATACTATCTGCACGACAGCCGTGGCAAAACCTCAGATAAACGGGGTGCGCGAAAACGAGGTTAAAAACTCAGCGCTTATAAATCCTTGCAATCATCTAAATTACCTCCCGTTATTGAGGATTGGTTAACACTTAAATTCTATCGTCAGAAAAGTCAGCTGTCAACAGCCTTCTGCAAAATTACCAGAAACGCGGCTCGACAACCACGTAGTCGTAGCGGCGATGGTCGTGGTGCCCGTCGTGGCGGTCACGGTCACGGCCGCGATCGTGGTCATGGTCATGGTCGCGACGCCTGCGGTCATGGCGATCATGTTTATACGGGTAACGCTTTTTACCGAAAACCACGATTTTGACCGGCGGTTCTTCACGCCTGACGATTACGGTAGTCGTTGTAGGCAACGGAGTTGGCGACGAATAAAAAAATGCCGGATCAGAGCGCCAGCTGCTGCGCTTTTCGAGATCATAAATCGAAACCCAGCCGCAGATTGGCTGTGAAGAGCGTCCCTTGCCCATATGCAGAACTCTGGCTTCGGCCACGACAACATCCATTACCCAGATGGGCTCGCCGCGATTAAGGCGCTGATTATCTACAATCAGATAGGGCGCAGTCACCACAAAATTTCCTGAGGTTCTCTGCAGGCGCTTTTCCATATCTTCGATCTGCGAAATAGATGTCAGGCTGCCGCCACCGGTCAGCAGAGTATCGATCATTTCATTTACCGCCCCAAGAACGAACAGGGCGCGGTCTTTTTCGGCCATGGCACAGGCGCGGTCCGGGCCGTATTCAGTGCCTTTCCAGGCTTCAAGATATTCTTCAATAGCTCTCTGCTTCTTCATGTGCAGATCGTGCAGCTTGCGCTGATAAGCACCAAAATAGCGATAATTCGATTCAAGGCGGGCCATGCGGTTATCGTTGGCCATACGCAGCTCGCGGGCCTGGCGGCTTGCGGTTCCGTAGCCGGAGTTGGTGAGCAGCATTTCCATCTGGTTGATAAAATCATAATCGGCCAGCGAAGAGTTTTCTGAAACGACAACCGGCTCAGGCTTTGCCAAAGGCACGGCGGGCTGTGGCTGAACCACCTGAACCGGCTGTGTCTGAACCGGAGCCGATGGTGCTGGTGGCGCCGACTGGAAAGTTCCTGCAACTTCTTTGCCGCAGCCAGGGCAGAAATTTGCGACTTCGGGCAACTCCTTGCCGCAATTATGGCAGAATGCGGCCAGAGCAGGCATAACTGCTGTGATCAGCATTAAAATCATGACGACGAATATTTTTTTCATGGCATTTCCCTTTTCGTTTCCAACCTTTACATGTGTTATGGCTCCACAGTGACTGCCCGCGGACCATACTGAACGACCTAAATATCTCACAATCAACCACGAACTTAAAGCCCCGGCAGGTTAATTTTTATTAAGATCGATCGTCACCGTCAAGATTGCCTGGCGTGGCTTGCGGGGTTGGTGGATAATAAGTAAACTTGTACAAAATACCCAAGGCAGGGAAGATTATGCAGAAAAACTGGTTACTGGTTCCGGCATTTTTACTGGCAGCGGGTCTTGGCACGGCAATGGCAGGCGAGATCAGCAAAGACGAATTCAATCGCCTGCGTGCTGTCGACAAACTGCTGCGCTCACATATCAGCGAGATGGAATCTCAGCTGAAAGCATCTTCCAGCCTGAAAAAATACATGAAGGAATATGAGGCGGCAGTACCCAAAGCCGTGCCACAGCCGGTATCAGACAGCGAAATAGCAAAACTGCTCGCCGGCGCAAAATATGTGTTGATGGGTGATGAGCATACAACCGCGCGCTCTCAGGCCAATACCGTTCTTGTTCTCAAAATGATGAAAGCGACCAAAGAACCGGTCACACTCGTCATCGAGTGGGTTGATATCAGCTTTCAGAAAGAAATCGACGCTTTTATGGCCGGAAAGCTGCCGGTAAAAGATCTCAAGACTAAAATCAGCTTTGACAAGCTCTGGGGCTTTTCCTGGGCCGACTACGCAAAAATTCTTGCGGCCGCGAAACAGCTGAAAGTGCCGGTATTGCTGACCGAACGTCTCAAAGGCACACATTCGCTGAGCGACCGCGATTCGTTCATAACCAGCACAGTTGCCGCACATGCAAAACAGAATGCCGGCATGCGATATCTGGTGGTCTATGGCGACTACCATATTCTCGGGCCCGACCACCTTTCCGACAAACTCGCTAAAGCTGGCCTGAAACCACAGTTGCAGCTGATCGGCGATGCCCCTGAAGTTTACTGGACACTGCTGGGCAAAGTGAAAGACCCCGACAAGATCGGCTTCGCCAAATTGACCGAGAGCATATTCTATGTAGTGAACGGCACACCGGCCGAACGCAGCCTGTCATACCGCAATTATCTGATGAAACTGCTCGGCTACACAAAATCTGATTTCGAAGAATGGGCCGGCCCGGCTGATGTAAAACCCAAAAGCGGCGCCAGCAATAATTTTGACGCCCTGCATCGCGAATAACCCGCAAAAACCCAAAAGGGCTGTTTCATGATGATATGAAACAGCCCTTTTTCTTTTACAGAAAGACAGTTAAATCATTTAATTACCGGTCTTTTCAGAGACTTGTGGTTTCGCCGCCGTTTTCGATGAGTTTCCAGATATCGACCTGTTTTGGCAAAGGTTCTTTAAAACTTTCGAGCGGTATAAACGGGCCCTTGCCGGCAGTTACGGC
Source organism: uncultured bacterium (assembly GCA_964522035.1). Taxonomy (GTDB): domain Bacteria; phylum Muiribacteriota; class Ozemobacteria; order Ozemobacterales; family Ozemobacteraceae; genus Rifleibacterium. The sequence continues at coordinate 1,035 of CAZFUG010000145.1, read as the reverse complement.
AAGATGCCAACCGGAAATCTTCATGCCATCGACGCTTTTTTCGAAATCACCACGGGCAAGGCTCTCTGAAAGATTGTATTCAGAAGAAAAAACAAAGCTCCAGTTGTCGGGCAGATTTTCGCCTGTGGCAAAGTTCGACAATTCGAAGGTCTGGCTTTTGGCGCGATCAAGTGTCAGAACCAGCCGAACTTCATACTGAGGATATTCCTCATCTTTTTCGGGAAGCACGAGATAAAGCCGCATCGATTCATCGATGCCGGCCTGCGGGAAAGCGAACGTCACATCTTTTGAAGCGATTTCAATATCTTTAACGCTTTCAGACTTGAGCATCATATCGATTGGAACCACCTGCGTTTTATTCTTTGGCAGCAGAATTATGCGCAGATAAAGCTTATCGAGACCCTTGTCAAAAACATATGCCTGGCGAAAACTGAAGATATCGGCAGGTAAAGAAACCGTATCAGCCTGGGGAGTCGAAAGGAAACCGGCAAGTTCTTTGCGGGCTTCTTCCTTGACTTTGGCATCCAGGGCGGCGGCACGCACCAGATGATTAATGGCCCGCTGCCGGTCACCCTGAATAAGGCCGAGTCTGCCGCTGATCAGATAATCTCCGGCTGAAGCCTTGCCGTTTGCGGTTTTGGCATCGACATCTTCAGAAATCGTCGAAAGCATGAATTCATCGTCTTTGCCAAGAATCTCAGGGTTGATGGCGTAAGCGTCAAAAAATGCCTTGAGAGCCTTTTCCTGATCTTTTCTAGACCAGTGCAGCATTGCCAGTTCAAACATATCAACCGCATCACCGGAAGATTCAGCCTTTTTGCGGGCAGCGGCAATTTCGGCATCAGATGCTTTCGGGCGCAGTTTGCGCACCTTCGGAACATAGGGTTTCGGCTCTGAGTAACGAACTTCAAAATGGCCTACCGAAGGCCCCCAGTGCCAGTTTTCATAGATTTTGTCTTTGGGCGTCAGATGGCCATATTTGCGATATAAGGCCTGCTTGTTCGCGGCATTCTTTTCGAGAAGCAGCTGGCTCTG
>CAZFUG010000144.1:0-10621 GCA_964522035.1 uncultured bacterium | reverse complement strand
AGCATGCACTGATAAAGCCAAAACTGATTGCTGCAGCGACAAGGGCGACAAATGCTGCAAAAAAACCGGCGAAGCCTGCGCCGACAAAGCCAAGGCTGATTGCAAAGACGAAGCTTGTGCTGACAAAGCTAAAGCAGATTGCAAAGATGCCTGCGAAAAAACCTGCACCGATAAAAAGTAATAACCGGTAATAAAAAAAGGCGTCGAGTAATCGACGCCTTTTTTATTAACGCCTCTTAGAGATGGTTGACATGAGCGGCCATGACAAAGTCATTTTTATGCAGGCCGTTGATTTTTGAAGTTTTAAATTTAACCTTACAAAAGCCCCAGCCAATTGTCAAAACCGGGTGATGACCCATCTCGTCAGCCAATCTGCCGACTTTAACAGCAAAGGTCATGGCTGCAGCAAAATCTTTGAAAACAAACTTACGTGTAATCTCTCTCGCTTCAGAATCGAGCTGCCATTCCGGCAGACCAGTTAAATATGTTTCGCATGCCTCACGGGTCAGAGGCTCCACATCAGAACTGCATGGAACACAGGTGCGATGTTCAGTCATATTTACCTCCCATGCCACCATTTTAACACAGAGTCACAATATGTTTTCAACCCTTGCCAGAAGCAGTTTCTGCACACAAAATTCTGGTTAAACCGGGTGGTACCAGTCTGTGCATCCCGCACAGGTTGTTTCTGAATCAAGTTCGAGCTTGAGATGCCGTTGCCTGAACTGCCTTGCAGAATCAGAGCTCCAGATGTCTTTAAGACTGTTCTGCTTCAGATCACCAATGATCATTCTGCCCTCAAAATCGTATGGACATGCTGAAACACGACCATCGCCAAGAACTGTAAGGCTTAAAACCGCATTACGGCATGGCCTGCGACGCACGGGAGTAAAATCAACCTTTGACGTACGCGCTCTGGCACCGGCAAATGTAGAATCTCCGATAATCTGATACCACTGAACAGCTTCAGGATTGCTGTCAAAAGGCCACTTGAAAAAATGGTCTTTAAATACCGGCTTAACTACCTGTTTCCAGTAATTGAGAAAAGCCTGCTGCTGGTTCTCTGATAATGCCTGCCGCAGATAACTGACGCCTATTTCAGGAAAATTATCAGGAGCCGCAGCCTTAGAGGCACGAGCAAAAGTAAGAAAATTCTCGACGTTTTTCCAGCTGCAGCCTGGCCTTCTCTTAAGAAAATCCTCTTCTGCCAGGGCATCAACACTGATGCGTATCTGATCGAAAGCGGCAAATGGAAAGCCTTCCGGCGGAAGCTTCTGCAGTGAAGTTATCAACATGGCGCTGAAATCTGCAACCGATGCGGCCATGTCAGCCATAAAAGGGTTCATCAATGGCTCGCCGCAACCGGAAAAAACCCAGCGACAGTCGTCTCCAGGCGCAAATGCGACACGCACGCGGCCAAAAATTTCGGGGGTCATGATTATTTTAGGCCTCTGCATTGCCGGATAAACACAGCCGACACAAGCGGCATTACAAAGATTTGCAGGCTCAACATTGACAATCAGAGGTGCGAAATTGCACCAACGACTTTCCCAGCCCGAGTTGTTCAGCCAGTTTTCATATGAAAAGCCAGGCCTAGCAAAATCGTCGGTGATCGAACCCGAAATCGTATGCAACGCTCTCTCAGAATTCAGGCGCAAATCAGCCGCCAGTGCCGGTCGAACCCGCGGGCAATGGAAAGCTCCGACCTTGAAAGGATAAAGCGGTTTGCGAACCGCCCAGGCGAGCCCACCACGGGCCCACATCAGATCCGGGTGGCTTTGCAGCAGCCCAAGCAGTAGATCGGCCTGAAAAATATACCAGGCGGCACCGCAGATACGTTCTTCTGCGGCAAGCATATCAAAAGATTCACGGCGAAAAAGCTCAAGGCTTTCTGCCACCGCCGAGGGCTCGACAAGAAGGTTTTGAAGTGGGATCATTATGGCTGTCTGCCAGCCATGAGTTTTTATAGTCTCAGCCAGGGCAGCGCCAACCCAGGTATCATTGCCACTGTCATCTTCGAGATTCCAGCGCTGCTGCTGCAGTGTTTTCGGCTTCTCCTGAACTGTCGCAAGAGAAAAACGACTGACTTTTATGTCGAGTACGTCAGCCCGTTCGGCCAGACCGTCAAATTCAGGCGCATCCGGAATTACCAGCACCCGGGCCGATAGAGACCCATTGCCTGGAAATCGACGGGCAAAAATTTCGATGGCAGACAAATCTGCAGTTACCGGCTGGCAGAGGTCTACCTGCCGCCGATAAAGATTTTTCAGCCCATCGACATAAAAAATTATTCCGGTACTGATATTGCCCCCAGAAATGTTCAGTGTAGAAAATGAAACCGGACGCCGCTCGAAAGTGGCGTCCGGCCCATTTTACCGCAAAGCGGGCTTAAAACAAAGATAAAATTCAGGCATAGAGATCAATTGCCTTACCCAGTCCGGTTGCTTCAGATTCTGCAACCTTTGAGCCAACCGCTATTTTAACCATTTTTTCGGCAAGATCCATGGTCGCCTGCTGGTTAGCTTCGAGAATTTTCATCAATTCAGCTGTAGCTGCACCACTGACACCGCTGATTCCGGACAAAGCGATCACCTGCCTTTCTTAGTTAAACTGCCACATTCAATCTAGGCCGCGGAGGCACGACCCGCACAGAGGTCTGATGTTTCTGCATTGCCTGTTCCCAGGTGTTGCGCAGATTCTGCACCAGCGGCTTTATCTCGAGCATTGGCTTGACGTCTTTCTTGACATTGGCTTCGCCGAGTTTTTCAAGAAAGAACACATACAATCTTTCAAGGTTAACAGCGATTTCGCCACCCTTTTCTTTGTCGAGAGCTGTCATCAGCTCGGCAAAAATTGCCTGAACCCGCAAAAGCAGGTTGCTGATCTGCTCAATATTCTTCTCTTCAAAGGCAATTTCGGCCTGGCTCATGAAACGCAGGGCACCGTCATAGAGCATGAGAATCAGCGTCTCAGGCGATGCCGTTTCGATCTGAGTCTTTCGATAAGCGGTATTCTGGGTGTATGGATTACTCATTACAATGACTCCCTGGAACCGTTTTCGACTTGTTTTGCCTGTTCAAATCTTCGACTGCCTTATCTAACAGAGGAATCTGATATTCGTGAAACTTTTCGAGCGCAGCAAAAAATTCGCTGATCTGCAGCATCCACTGGCCAACTGTAGTTGTCGCAGAGGCCCTGAGATTGACCACGTCCATGGTATGGCGGGTTATATAACGTGTCTGATGGATCGAGAACCACGGGAAAAGATCCTTGTCACTGCAGATCTGGTCATGCAGCTGCAGAATGTCAAAAAACTCGGCACGCGGCCTGCCTTCGAGACGATTGACAGGCAGATCCGCAGAAGCGCCGATCAGCTTTCGGCATACGGCCACAGCCCGGCGGGCGGCACTCTGGTTCTGGCTCATGGTTTTGCGGAACTGGCCAAGGCGGTTGAGAAGTGCCTGAACATCGGCTTTTACGGGTTTTTCCAGAGCCGATTTGAGTATTTCGGCAACCGGTGCACTCTTATGTGACCAGGTTTCGATTACCCGGGCAAGCGGCATCAATTCGACGTATTTATCGACAACACCACCCTCGGTAGCATTTATCACTTTGGCCTTTGTCTGACGGAACTGATCTTCGAACCAGTCTTTGTAGAGCTTCATATTCTGGTCGGTAAAAAGAATCGAGCCATCGGCACGCCCGAATTTGACCGCGCCGCGGGTATTGATGTATTCGGCCGATTCATGTTCAATTGATGTGAATTGATGAACCTTTTCGTAAAAAATATCGTCAGAATAAGAACCGCGGGCATGCAGACGGCCATCCTGAAAAGACAGGTCGAGACCGACAAAAATAATCGGGTCTGCCCCCATGCGGCGAACCAGATCAAAAACCGTGGTTGCGATCGAACCCCAGCAGCCAAGGGTGCCAACGGGTTCCCGCAGGTCCTTGCAGACAGGTTGCAGGCCGCCACCGAAAGTCATCAGCATCAACGGCCCCTTGAAGCTGTCAAAAATATCAGGGTGGGTCATCGGCTCTACAGCCAGAATCACATCGGTTTCGTTCTCGACGCCAACAAAATCGAGCGAGTTTTCGTATGAAGGATCGGCGGCGCAAACAATATCAGGCTTGATGCCATTCGCTACCAGCTGTCTGAGAGCCGTATCCACCGCAACAATCGGAAATTTACCCTTGATCTGCTTGAGCGAATGCATGTTTTTGTCGAGCGAGGGCCCGGCAGCCACAACTATGGCCGGTATACCAGCAAAGCGATCAAACAGGCGTTCGACACCAGGCAAAGTAAAACCGTCCGACAGATTGGCAAAATAATTCGAGTGAAACTCGAAACCGGCGTGCATAAGAGTAACTAGATTACCCTTAGAACGGTTGCACAGATAGCGGATTTTTTCGATAACCCGTTCAAAATACATTTTGAATCGACCCACCGAGGGCGGGTGATCGATCAAAGCCAGACGTTCCATGGCTGTCCAGTCGAGACTTGCGCTCCAAAGATCGCCGACTTCGTCGGCTGTCATACCGACCACAAGGGCAACGCGTTCATCGAGCAGAAACCTGCTCAAATCACGACTTTTCAGGGCAGAGATGAACACCCCGGCATCTGGTTCGATAACAAAAAGCTGCGGTCCGTTAACTCTCTGTTTAAATTCTTTCAGCAGTACCTCAGCCATGTAACCCAGACCAAAACCAAGCAACATTGCATGTGTCTGCCCCTGAAAAGATGCCTGAACCTGTTTTTCGGCCTCTTTAACGGGGTCATAACGGCTGTGGTAAGAAACCAGTCTTTTATTTTCGTCGCTGAAACTCAGGGTCGGCTGACCACTTTTCGCGGTTTCAACAGAATACGCTTCCTGACGCCAGCCTTTTGCGGCCGCTGCCACCACCGAAAAAACATTGGGGTGGCGGCGCAGGGCGTTCAGGTTTCTGTTGAACAGCTCTTCGTTCATTTCAACTGCTGCTCCCTAGAATGGTTTCGATAAGCTTACGGGCGTCAGAAAAAATCTCCGGAAATTCATATTCGAGAATGTCAGCGACGCCAACCCAATCTTCTGATTCCTGAGCCGTTTTGACTGCTGCCATCTGCTCGCCGATTCTACCAAGAAGGCCCTGGCGTTCAGACTCGACCGATGATTCGGCCATATTGGCAGCGAAAGCCCGATCGGCATTATTCAGCATGGTAACCAGCCAGTCAACACCGTCAACGAATTCGATGTAATGTTCCATGGCGGTTTTGATTTTGCCGATACGCAACTCGGAAGATGCCTGTTGTGCAACTCCCTCAAGATGGGTGATTCCGGCATCGCCGTCTTCGAATGCAGCCTGAATCATCTCAATAGCAGAGGCAGCAACCAGTTCAACCCTGGCAAAATCGACCACCTTCAGTTCACCAATCTTTTCAGTTTCATCCGGGCAATACGAAGCACCGTCCAGGAGCAGCTCAACGATAGAAGATCCACTGCCCTTGAGCGATTCTTCAACAGTTTTGACCAGCTGAAGCACTGTAACTTCAGCATCGATACCCTCTACATCGAGGGAATTTCCATTAAGTAAGATTTCCAAAGTTAAACCTCGAACCTGTTTCTGGATTCTGCGTCTAGTTTACTTGCTTCCGGACAATTGTGAAAGCTGATTTGAAAAAGCGGTAGCCTGCGACTGATAGTTCGACATGGCTGTCTCAAGAGTGGCAAACTGTTTGAGCAAAGCTTCTTCACGGCTTTTCAGTCTTTCTTCCTGGGCGACAATCTGATTGTTTATCAGACTGATCTGCTTGTCCATTTCGCTGTTTGAAGCGACGCCGGTGCGACCGACCCTCTTGGTAAGCAAACCGTCAGATTTGGTAAATTCATTAAGCGTTGCCTTGAGGCGACGGGCGATACCCATCTTGTTGGTATCGGTCGAATCCTGATTGAAAAGGGCCGCAACCTTATCCGGGTTATCAGCCAGGGCCTTTTCAAGCTTTTCCTGGTTGCTGATAGTCAGAGTACCGACCATGGTATCTTTGTAATCCGAACCAACGGTGCCTGTGGTTATACCAAGGTCTGAAAGGCTATCGAAAAGTTTGTCGACACCGGGCACGATAGAAGACATTACCAGACGCATCTGCGATCTTACAGATCGCAAAGTATTGTCACCAGACAGAAGGCCAACTTTAAAAGCATCTTCGTAGGCAGTAAGGTCTGCGTCGCCGAGTGCCTGTATTTCTTCGTCTGTCAGAGCAGTCAATTCCCAGTTGCGTTCTTCAGTCAGTCTGGAATAAACGAGTTTCGTGACTTCGTTATAGGCATCGACAAATTCGGTAATTGCCTTTGAAGCGGTTTCTGTGTCTGCGTTGATGTTAACCACCGAACCTGAGGCTCCTGTAACATCGTAGAGATCGAAAGTAACCCCTTCGACCGCTTCAGAAATGCTGTTGCTCTGGCTGACCTGGTCAGAACCACCAAAAACTCCATCAATGCTGTAAATGGCATTTTTGCCGACATTCTGCACTGAACCATTCAGGCCCATTGCAGAAAGGAAATTGCTGGTATCGGAAGCGGAACCCAGGGCAATTGCCCGGTTACCGGTTTCGGTTGAGGTAAGGATGAACTGACCGTTAGTCTGGTCGTAATGCGCTTTAACCCCGACCTTGGTATTCGAGTTGATCGAACTGATCAATGAATCAAGGGTCATGTTAGATGTGCTGCCGATATAAAACTGCACGCCATTGATTGAAAACGTACCGGCAGTAACCGAATTGGCAAAACCAGCCTGATTGAGCGGCGCAGAAGTTTTAACCTCTGAAACTGGCCGGGAGCTTACAAGAGCAGACCCGATATCAAGCCCGCTGACCGGGCCACCAGCGAGGCCAAGAGCCGCCCCGAGAGTTCCGGCGGTATCCTGGATCTGAAGAGTTGCTCCAGAACCTTTTTCTTTGCTGGTAATGTTAACTTTTCCGGTTGAAGCATCATAATAAGCTTTTTCGACACCCTCAATCTCAGATATGCTGTCGAGAATATCCTGCATGGTTTCGGTGCCGTTGTAATTGATGTTGCTGGCCTGGCCATTAACAATGACCTTGAGAGTTCCGGCGCCGACTCCAAATTCAGCGGCAACAGTACCGGTTCTTGCCTGAACCAGGGTCTTGCCAAGACTACCGGAACTGGACAGCTGCGCTGCCGAGGCCTGACTGCCAGCGATCATACCGGTCACCTGCAGAAAATTGCTGCTGTCTGTCGATGACCCAACGCCGATCGGGTTATTGCTGCCATCTTTTCGGGTAAAAGATATCAGGTCTTTTGCAGAATCGTATGTGGCATTTATCTGGGTCTGTGCGGTTATACGCGACAAAACCCCCTGCAGATCGTCACTCTGAGAATTAATATTGATCTGAACCCCATCGATAGTTATTACTCCCGAACTGATTGTTTTGGAGAAAGTCTCGTTAATCAGCTTCTCACCCTTGTCATTGGTGGAGGTTTTGCTGATACCGCCGAAGAGGTCTGCAGCCATTGAGCCGGTGCCATCTTCGAGGGTAAAAGAAGTGGCATCTGCAGAATTGGTGTTAACAAGTCTGAGTTTGCCATTTGCCCCATCAAATCTGAATTCTACGAGTCTGTCGGCAGGGTTGCCGGTTGGCACGCCGCCTTTTACAAGGCTGCCCTTGGTGTCGATTTCGCTGTTAAGCTGTTTAACAAGGTCAGCAACCGTCGTTCCCGGTGCCAGAGCTGATATATCAAAAGCTTCGGTGATTCCTGTACCGCTTCTTTCGATGGTAAAAGTGCCCTGAGTGATTCCAAGATCTGCAATCGTGGTACCCAGACCAGATCTTATGGATTTGAGAACAGACTCTTTCACCGGCACGTCTTTGTTGAGATCGATTTGGCCATCAGCTTCGAACATTGACGAAATAATGTTTGAAGAACCGGTGTCGGCAACCTCAAGCTTGAGGTTGGAATCGAGAAGGTTGAATTTAAGACGGTTGGTTTTATCATCAAAAACAACATTCATCTTGCCCTTCAACTCGGGCTTGTTGGCAATGCTGACATTCATCAGCGTCACCATGTCTTCAATACTGTTCGAACCGGTAACACCCGGTGACAGTGTATAGGTACCTGAACCCCCGCCCACGATTCTCACTTCAAGATTATCGGGAGTGACACCGAGAGCATCGAGAGTTGTCGAACTGCCACCAATGGCATCGGTAGTCGCGAGATTCTGACCGAGCTCAAGAGAGCCGGCAAGCTTTGCCTTTGAAGCAACAGTGGTAGAAGATGCCAGTTGTTTTACGTGCACTGTATAACTGCCGATTGCAGCACTGGTAGATGCTCTGGCATTGACAACACGCGGGTCGCTGGCATCGATCTTTTTCGAGTTGAAGGTTTTGCTGAAAGTAAGGTCGGTTGCTTTATTCTGCAGGTCGAAAAGCTTCAGATTGACATCCTGAAGCATGTCGCGCTGATAGGTTATGGTATTGCGCTTTCTTTCAAGACTATATTTGGAGAAGCTTTCAGCCTTGATCAGCTGATCGATCAGATTCTGCGTATCAAGACCGCTCGAAAGCCCGCCAACCCAGTTTCTACTGATGCTGCTTACCATACTGTGCCTCCTGCAGAAAATCAGCGATGCCGACTTTCTTCAAACAGTTTCCTTATGCCTTCTTGTCAAATATCAGGCCGAGGTAATCGTCCATTTTGGCGACAAGATCAAGAACTTCTTCTGTCGGAATCTGGCGGATAACCTTGTCCTGCACGATATCAACGACAGAAACCATGGTGCGATGGGTTTTGTCGTGAACCTGAAACCGCAGTGATCTGTCAAAAATCACCGCAGTCTTATTAAGTTTATCGACCGCCTCGCGTAATTCTTCCTCATTTTTCTCCTTGTTTTCCTTGGCAGCTTTCATTGCCTTGCCATCAGGAAGTTCGGTCTGTTCATCCACCGGCTTTTCGCCAGCACGGGTATTGCTGGTGGCCGAAGTCTGGTTCGGTTGAGGCTCTAGAATTGGTTTGATATTTCCGATTTCCATTATTTCCACACTCCTTTCTTAATGATAGGGAAATTGTACATCAGACCTGAATTCTGTAAAACAGGTTCAGGTCAGAGTTGTCATTTTTAAATTTCGGGTGGTACGGGTGCGGCATGTTTCCGGTATTACCGGCCACACAGGCATACCAGAAGCAGCCGCGAGTAGAAAAAGTCTCGCTGACTGCGATTTTTCTCTGTTTATTCAAGTTGTTTTTGTCTGCCAGAAGAAAATGCTGCATGTCAGATTCCTCCTTGAATCCGTCCAGGGCGCATCCTTGCCGGAGAAAAGTGCAAAACGCAAACAGACACACTTTCCTCCTATCCTTATACTACTTATCGTCATGAACTACCCTTTAGTTACGGGCAAATTCAAGCAGATTAAAACGATATAAACCATTCAAAACCAATTTTATTGCCAAATCGTATTTAATTAACTTTTTTTCTTCTATTTTCTACTTTTTAGCCGCGCACACACCAGATACAGAATTTTGTACCAATCATAATTACGTCACCTATTAAAAACGCCCGTCTGAATCATATCGAGACTGAGGTTGACGCCAGCCAGAAATGCCTTGCCATTGATCATGTCGTCATCGGCAATCCGCTTGACCATCACTTCGCCTGCACCTTCGAAATCGCGAGCCATGGCATTAAAAAACTGCTGCTGCGTTTCGGTCATACGCCCGTCAATGGCATAATTGAGCCAGTTTCTGCCCCAGGTGCCGGAGCGGTGCAGATAACGTCTTATCTCTACCGCCAGACGTTGAAACCACGACATTCTGAAGCGGCCGCCAAACGAAAAGCAACGGGTGGTCAGCAACATGCCGCACAGCGCAGCATCACCGGCCGCCACTTCCCCGGGCCCAAAACCGGCGACGCCGATAACCGGAATCTCTGCCGATTCGATAAGATGTTCACGAATTGAACGTGACAATACAGCCAGAGGCTGCTCCAGCTCTTTCAGGAAACTGCAGTCGGGCTGACGCAGACGACGATTGATCTGACTGCGAATATGGCCTGGAAAATCGCGAATGCCGATACGCGCATCAGAGTCGAAGGAAGGCGCCACGGCAAGGTCGAGTCTGGTCATGAATGGAATGGTAAGACTGGTGTTTTCAAAAACCCAGCCATCTTCGGTAATTTCCTGGTCGAGGGCCGGTAACTTTTTGCAGAGAATAAAATCTGGGCCACACCCATGCGGGGCAGAAACGATGTTGATCATTCTGCCGGTAAGGGACAACAGGGCAATGCGGCTCTCGTTGCGCAATCGCACCGAATATTTGCCATTTACCCCTGAATACTGAAGAAGCTGCAGATCGACAGCTTCAACCTCTGCAAAAAACCTGTTTTTAACGCTCATACACCGCAATCATACCACAACCCGGGCGGTATTTTCTACGCGACGGGTGCAAAAACATTTGTGACTAATTTTCTGATCGCCAGACGCCGATAATTGCAGGGAATACTTGTAAATTATAGATCCCGGTTGTTCCTCTGCCGGCTAAGATGCTGATCAGAGGCCTGAAATAAGGAGACAAAATGAAGCGATCGAGTCTGCTGTTCTTCGCTTTAGTTCTGCTGCAATTAATTTTTCTGC
>CAZFUG010000143.1:0-10756 GCA_964522035.1 uncultured bacterium | reverse complement strand
GGCGGCAGGTCTTCGGGGCAGGAAAACAGCGAGCACAGACCGCATTCGCTGCAGAAGATCGAGTCGATGGCATAATCGCTTTCGGCATAAGGTGTGAACTGGGCGGTTCGCATTGCCTTGTGCGGCCGGATCGGGTAGCCAAGCAGGGCGCGCGGGCAGAGCTCCGAGCAGTCAGTGCACTGGTCGCAGGCTGATCGTGCGATACGCGAATTTTTTTTGTCGCCGGCGCTCATCTTGCGGATGAGAACGTGGTCAACTGGCATGGCGATAAGGCCGCCGCAGGTTTTGCTGACGATATCGTTTTCTGGGTCGGCGATCAACTTGCCCATCATCGGGCCGCCATCGATGATGCGAAGGCCTTCGGTGCTTTTCAGTCCGGCCAGAGCCAGGGCTTCGCGCACGGTAATGCCGATCGGCACTTCGACGGTGCAGGGGTGGGGCACTTTGCCGGTGATCGTGAGAAACTTGCTGGTGACCGGGCGATTGCGGCCGATGTTCAACAGGGTTTCGACGTTCATGACGACGCAGCCGATATTGAGCGGAATGCCACCGTGAGGAATCAGGCGGCCGGTGGCTTCATAAACCAACTCGTATTCATCGCCGGCAGGGTAAAAATCGCCGAGCGGCAGCATTCTGATGCGTTTGTCAGGAATGGCTTTTTCGAGATAGTCGAGCAGTTCGTGATACTTTTTCTTGAGGCCGATATAGCCGGTTTTGGCGCCGGTCATATCGATAGAGGCGATCAGGCCTTTGAAAAAGTCGGCGGTGTGGTGTTTGAGAATTTCTTTGTCTTTATGCAGCAGCGGTTCGCATTCTGCGGCGTTGACGATAAGAGCGTCGACATTGCGGGCCGCCAGTTTAACCTGAGTCGGAAACCCGGCGCCGCCGCAGCCTACCAGGCCAAGATGTGCAAAATTCTGTTCTGTCATTTCTGCCTCAATTACCAGAAACCGGCCCATGAGCCCGAAAAACGGGTCGAAGGGCCTGGTTGATACCGAGAGTCACCGGGAATCAGACGATTCTGAAAGAATCGACAATGACGCAGCGGCGCTGGCGGGTAAAAGAACGGGCGCTGGTGATGCCTTCACCGGTCGGTGAGGCAATGGTCATGGTGGTATGACCTTCACCGCCGAGGCCGAGGCCGGCATAACTGGGGCCGTTCTTGACGAAAATGCTGCAGTCGCATTTGCGGGCCATCAGATGCAGGTTGTCGATGTTTTTGCTGTGCATGACCGCAGTGTGGCGGTTACCGGCTTCGACTTTGACTGCGAGATCGATGGCGGCATAAACGTCTCTGACACGCACGAGCGGAATCACCGGCATCAGAAGTTCTTCTACGACGAACGGGTGATCGGGTGCGGTTTCACAGAGGATAATGCGGGTTTCTTCGGGGATTCTCACCCCGATTTCGGCCATGATTACAGAGGCGTTGCGACCGACAAGATTGCGGTTCGGAGCGCCGGTTTTGTGATCGAGGCAGATTTTTTCGAGCTGCTGAATTTCACGGGCCGAGGCTTCGTAGGCCCCGCTGTTGCGCAGGTGCTTTTTGAGCTCGTCAGCCACCGATTCGACAACGATGATTTCTTTTTCGGCGATGCAGAGAACATTGTTGTCAAGACTGGCGCCGGAAACGATGTCGCGGGCAGCCTTTCTCAGATCGGCGGTTTCATCGACGACGGCAGGCGGGTTGCCGGGGCCGGCGGCGATATATTTTTTGCGTGATTTCGAGGCAGCTGCCACGACGCCCGGGCCACCGGTTACTGTCAGCAGACGGATGCCGGGGTGGGTCATGATTTTCTGTGCGTTCTCGATGCTGGGTTCGAGAATGGTGGTCAGCAGATTTTCAGGGCCGCCAGCTTCGACAATTGCGTCATTGAGCAGACACATGGCAAACTGGCTGCATTTGGCCGCAGCAGGGTGCGGGGCAAAAACAACCCCGTTACCGGCGGCAATCATGCCGATAGAGTTACAGATAACAGTGGCAGTAGGGTTGGTCGAGGGAGTGATAGCCCCGATAACCCCATAAGGAGCTTTTTCCATGAGGGTAAGACCGCTGTCGCCAGTGTGTGCGTCTGGCTGCAGATCTTCAATTCCAGGAGTTTTTTCGATTACCAGCTTGTTTTTCTGGATTTTGTCTTCGATGCGGCCATAGCCGGTTTCTTTATTGGCGAAACGGGCGAGCTCCTCGACTTTTTCGAGGGCGCGATGGCGCATGTTGGCGATGATTCTGCCACGGGTAGCCAGCGGCAGATCGACAAGCTGTTTTTGGGCGCGGTCAGCGGCAGCTACGGCGTCGTCAACCGATTCAAAAACACCACGGCCATGACTGGCGGCAGGCTTTGCCGGTGCGGTTGCAACCGGGCCATTACCAATACGGCTGAGGACTTCCTGGACAATCAGATTCAGGTCTTCCCTTGAAACGCTCATTATCTGTATCTCCGGTTCTTAAAATGCCGGGATGCTCAGGAACGTTCTGAATCGAATACCACCTGGTCTACGATGGCGCAGACCGCAGCATCGACCGGCTTTTTGAGCGTGCGCTCGCAAAGCCTTGCCGAACTGCCGGCAACGACCAGAACGTTCTCTGAGGCACCTGCACCTACCGCGTCGACAGCGACGACATGGTTGCCGGTCGGCTTTGCCCCGTCGAGAGTCAGCTCTTCGACGATCAGCAGTTTAAGCCCGACCAGGCTGTCATCTTTGCGGGTACAGACAACAGTACCACAAACGCGGCCAAGTATCATAGTTTAACCCTTATTACTTCTTGGCGCTGGCCAGAATTTCCTTGATGGGCAGCACTTCGTCAAGATTTGAATGAGGGCGCGGAATTACGTGTACAGAAACGAGTTCGCCAAGTTTCTTGGCAGCGGCGGCGCCGGCGTCGGTAGCGGCTTTAACAGCGGCAACATCGCCTCTGACGAAGGCGGTTACATAGCCTGAACCGATTTTTTCCCAGCCGACGAGTTTTACGTTGGCGGCTTTTACCATTGCGTCACATGCTTCGATGAGAGCGGTCAATCCACGTGTTTCAATCATACCCAGGGCTTCCTGCATGACAACCTCCTGAAAGTTTTATTACAAATTAAAATTAGACTATTTCGACCATGTCGCCGTTCTTAAGGCCGGCGGCGTTGGCTTCATCCGTATCGATATGGAAATCAAGAGCGAACTTGTCGCTGACGCGCACGAGAACATTGTTGAAAACCACAGATTTGACGCCGCCGGTTCTGATGGCGACGCGATCCATGTCTTTGACGCCGAGTTTGGCGGCATCAGAGGTGCTGGCGTGAATATGGCGGGCGGCAACGATTACGCCTTCTTCAAGGGTTACGGCGCCGGCGGGGCCTTTTAGAGTGCAGCCGGGAGTTTTTTTGGTATCGCCGGAATCTCTGACGATACCGGGTACACCAAGTTTAAAACTGTCGGTCAAAGAAATTTCGACCTGAGTCGAGGGTCTTACCGGGCCAAGAATGCGAACCTTTTCGAGCGAGCCTTTTGGACCGACTACAGTTACAGTTTCCTCAGCTGCGTATTGAGCTGGCTGCGAATGGGGTTTCATTTCTTTCAGCTGATAACCTTTACCAAACAGGGTTTCGAGGTCAGCCTGGCTGACGTGAAGGTGGCGGTTGCTGACACCGGTAGGGATCTTGCCGGTTTTGATTCTTTCGCGGAGTTCGATGCCTTTGATAACTTCAGCAACGATCATTTTGACCTGATTTTCATCGATCATCATGGTTTCAGTTTCCTTTCCTGCTGGTAAGCTGCTGCAAAAATTCTTTATTTACTGCGATGGCGCCCGACTCGGGCAACCGTGCCGGGCTGACAACTTCTGATTGATACAGGGAAATCATGTTGCCGGCGCTCTGACGATCAGAGGCAATTATATCACAGGTACCGGCAGACGCAAGTGTAAATGTGCAAAAAAGGGCAAGCCCCTGTTTCTGAGCCAGAGCTGCCAGTTTTTTGAGGTTTTCGGGGTCGGTATAAGGCTTCTGCGGTGGCACAATGGCGCCGAAACAGCGCTGATCTACAAGCATCTGCACTGAAACTTCGCCGGTGAAGGCGCCATGACTGGCCCAGTGAACCGAAGGAGCCACGGTTTTGCCGCTCAAAGACGGGAACAGGCTGTTGAAAACCGGCAGGTAAATTTCGTTGACGATAAAAAGAAGGTTTGGATGGCGGCTGGCGAGAGCGAAAAGTTCTTCGCGCTGCGAAGCCAGATGAGCTTTTGATGTGGCGGTTACCGGCAGCAGAAGATATTGCTGGTGCTCGGTTACGCCAATTTTAAGAGAATCTGCGACTTCTGCGGCCCAGGGGGTAAGGCGGGCGCCGGTCGGCAGTTTTCTAACGCCCTTCTGGTGCATGTCGCGAATATCATCGGCGGTAAGCATGCTGGCTGTGGCAACTGGTTTGTTGTCGCCTGCAATGGAGTTTTTGCTGTCGGTGCTGCAACTGTCGATCAGGCGGCGCAGTTCGGCGTGAATTATGTAGTCGACACCAAGTTGCTGCATATCAGAAGATGGCCGTGCCATTCTCTCGACGAGAAAATAAACTTTCGGGCCATTGGTGGTTGAAAGGAGTTCCCAGAGAGACTGGGTTTCCGCGTCATCGCGGATGCCAAGGCTGACTTTTTTAAGTATGCCACTGATACTGGCGCAGTCGATAATTACAGCCTGCAGGCCGGCAAACCCGAGATACCTGATTGAATCAAGCCTGGTAATGCGGCATTTCTCAGGCGACAGGGCGAGCGGTTCGGCATAAAAACTGCCGGGATTGTCTGAAATAATCAACACATTACTGTTGTTCATGGCCCACATGATAAACGCAAAAAATGACAAAAGCAATAAAATAAGCAAAAGAAACCTGCAGACAGATTTGTCGTTGCCAATGCTATAATTGCTCAAGAATAACAATAAGAGGGGAGTAAAAAATGGAAAACACCCAGTCATTGGTCAGACCGGCTTTAACTTCGCGAAAAAGAATTTTTCTCGGGTTTAAAATCGCTTTTCTCGGGTTGTTGAACTTTCTGGCGTATCTCGCCTATACCGAGGCTTCAGAAACATTCAGCGGTATGAATGTTGAATTATCTACAGCAACGAGGATTTCGCTGGTTCTTGTAGGATCAAAGGCTTTACTGGTGCTGTTTATAATTGGCTCTGGAGTATTGATTCTCAATGAAACTAAAAATCCGAGCCAGATGCAAAAAGAAAACCTCGAAATCATAACTTTCTGGGGCCTTGTTTTGATGCACATTGCCACCATATTTTTCATGATTCATGCCATTGTAAGACTTATCAATGTGTAACCGGTGATTGCTCAGGTAATTTTTTGTGTTTTTTAGCTTCTGTGATGTTAGAATTCACGTCTATCTGACCGGGCCGGGATTTTTTTTTCAGATTTCGTTGAGACGACTTGAACCGAGGGAAATAATATGACTCAAAGCAGACACGGTTTTTTTGCCAAAGCGAGATACAGATTTGACAATTTTATGTCCAAGGGCGGGCTGTCGGTTTTTTCAGCCCTGATCCTTTTATTTGTCGGGGCGATAATTCTGATGGCAATCGTCAGATCCGTTGCCAACCTGATTATGCCTCAGGAGAGCATGGCGAATCTGCTCGACAATCTATGGCTGTCATTTTTGCAGATCGCTGACGGCGGGGCCATCGGCGAAGATACCGGCAGTAACTTTCTGCACAGGATCGTTGGCATTGTTTCCCTGTTTATGGGTCTGGTGCTGTTTTCGAGCTTGGTCGCCTTCATTACCAGCCAGTTTGAAGCAATGATGATCAACATGCGGAAAGGAAAGAGCGAAGTCATAGAAAAGGGGCACAACCTGATTCTTGGCTTCGGTGACCGCGTTCTCGAAATCATCAGAGAGCTGATCATTTCGCACGAATCTGAGTCCAATGCCGCAATTGTCGTGCTGGCCGAGCATGAAAAGGATGAGATGGATGACTTCTTCAATGAGAAGATACCTGATCAGAAGAGCACAAGAATCATCTGTCGTTCAGGTTCTACGTCAAGTGTGCAGGCTCTCGCCAGGGTTGCCGTCGACAGAGCCAAATCGATAATCATTCTCAATGACGCTCCTGTCGATTCTGACCGCGAAACCAAGGAACTTGCCGACGCCAGGGTTCTCAAGACCATTCTGGCGGTAATGTCGAGCGTTGATGAAAAGAATCTGCCGTCGATCGTCGCCGAAATTCACCTGCCGAACAAGCAGAAGCTTGCGAGAAACCTTTCCGACAGAATTTCGATTATCGATGAGCACTCAATATTGGCCAGATTGATGGTGCAGACCTCTCGCACTTCAGGTCTGGCAAAGGTTTACGACTCTCTGGTGGGGTTTGCAGGCAGCGAGTTTTATTTTTACCGGCCGGCCGAGGGCTGGAAGGGGATCGATTATTCTACCGCTCTGTTTCATTTTCCCACCTGTTCGGTACTCGGGATTCGCCGAAAAAACGGAGAAGTCAAGGTGAATCCGGCTGGTAATACAGTTCTCGACGATGAAACCGATATAATCGTTCTTGCCGAGGATGACTCAGCCATTAATTTTTCGAGAGAGAAATTTAAAACCCGCGACCTGCCTGGTACGCCGGCAAAAGCGCTGCCAAAGACGGCAGAAAAGCAGCTTATAGTTGGCTGGAGTTACAAGACTCTGATCATCATTGCGGAATACTGCAAATATCTGATTAAAGGCTCATGCATCGATCTTATTCTGTCTGACCCATCTGAAGAGACCAGACAGGAATTTGCGGAAATTCAGGCGCGGTTTCCCGATGTCAGCATGAGGATAATCGATGCGGTTGTCGATAACCAGGATATCCTGGTGGAGCTCCACCCTGAACAGTATGACAACATAATCATTCTTTCGGGCGATGGCGGAGTTGCCGAACTCAGAGATTCAGACACGATCGCCAAGCTTCTGGAATTCAGGCACTATTTTAAAAACAGCGTCAAGGGCGAACTTAAAACCCAGTTGATCACAGAGGTTGCCGATTCACAGAATATAGATGTGATTCAGGCGGCCGGGGTTAAGGATTTTCTCATTTCCAATCAGTTTGTTTCGAAGATTTACGCTCAGGTTGGCGAAGAGCAGGATGTTCTGAAGATTTATGAAGATCTTTTCAGTGAAGAGGGCAGTGAGGTTTATATCAAGCCGGTAAGTCTGTTTTCCTCGTTGAAATGCGAAAAGGTAACTTTTGGTGATCTCTGTGCTGCTGCTATCCGCCGTGGCGAATCATGTTTCGGCGTGTGTATAGCCGCGGAAAGCGAAAATCGTGATAAAAATTATGGATTTATCATCAATCCGCACAAATCTATGGAAATAACGATCAGCAGCAATGACTATCTGATCACTCTGGCAGAAGATGAAACCTGAGTTTTCTGCCGGTTCGCTTCCATGAGATGACTAGTCCTCTGTCACATTTGAATTCAAGAGGCGTCATTTTATGCGTCATCCCTGCGGAAGCATGGATCTAAGCTCTTTATAGTTAGATTCCCGCCTGCGGGTCTGTCGGAAAACCATGTAACTCTTGTGTGACAGAGGACTAAGCGTGGTATGCATTGCAGGGATGTCGGAGAAGAGGGCAGATTGCAGAGTTTTTTGTATCAGCGTTTTCCGGGTGCCTTACTGTTTTTGAGCTGTTGAGACTGAACCGGCATTGTCCGGTTCAGTTCGGCAATGCGCGGTTGTCGAGCTCCGGAAGATCTTTGAGAGGGACGAACCTCTCTCGGATCTTTTATCAGGCCACCTGCGATCAGCATTTTTCGCAGTTCGATCAGGAAAGGCGTCGCAATAACTAAAGATATTATCGCAAGCATAAGGGGAGATATAAAAAGGGCTCTGGCGGAGTTAACTCTGACACTGCCCTCTGGATTGTGGGCATGATAAACAATCTCGATTTTAAGCCCTTTTTGAGCCGGGCAGCCTTCGGTTAATGTTACCTTATGTTTTTTGTTATCGGCAGTGGTGAAGGTAATTATCGGATTGTGCCTGGTGCCCTTTTTTGTTGAATATGAAGAAATGTCGGTTACTTCTGCCGTTGTTTTTATGCCGTTTCTGGAAAGCTGCCAGCCGTCATAGATGCCCCATAAACCCCAGGCTGTGCAGGCAAGCATCATGGTGATAAATCCGCCAATGAACATAATAACCAGCATAAGGTCGCTCGAGCTGATCTGTTCATATGATTCAATACTGTTGAAAAAGCTTTTTTTGCCCATGGTTAAGGTGAGATTCCTGAATTCTGAAGTATATTTTCAGCCACAGATTAACACGGATAAACACTTTTTCGGTCTGTAAAATCTGTTTTAGTTTTGCGGCTATGAATAATGTGAAGACTTATCATAAAGATTGCCGTAGAAGATGGCAGGCTTCGGGCTAATTCTGTAAACTTTGCTCAAAGCCCTTTTAAAGATCGTAATTACCATTACAATTATCGATGAATTTAAAACTGGCTGCAGAATTATCGATGCAATTTCATAAGGACAAAACATGAAAAATCCGGATCACTACGATGCTGTTTTTATTTCAGATATACATATGGGGAACCGGTTTGCAGACATCTGCAAGCTGCGAGGTTTTCTCGATCTTCTGAGAGATAGGGTAGAGGTTTTGTATCTGGTCGGTGACATTTTTGACGCATGGAGAGACTGCAGGCCGCAGGATTTCATGGGCCTGTTTGCGGGGTTTAAGCGCCTTGTCTTTGTCAGGGGCAACCATGACGAAAGATTTGCCGGGCCTGAAAACCCATTTCCCTTTGCTGCAATTGATTCGGAAGTTCTGACATGGGGAGATAAGACCGGGTTGGTAACTCACGCTCACTTTTTTGATGAGAAATTCGAAAATACCTCTTTATCGGGCCGTATTGCCGATTCTCTGATATATTTCCTTTCCGGCCTGATCGGGAAAGATCTGAAGAATATGATTGGCGCGGCCGGCAGCAAGTATTCGCAGAAGATTGAAGATGAAACGGCAAAAATGGCCGGTCTGTTCAAGTATGATTTTGTGGTGATCGGGCACACGCATTATGGCGGTGACAGGATTGTCAGGGGCATAAGGCTGTTTAATCTTGGCTCGTGGCTGACTGAGCCATACGCTCTTTTCAGATGCGGCGACAGGCTGGCCATGAAAAAAATTGTTGCCGACGACTTTCTGCCGGGCCCGGGCGACTTTTTTTGAGCGTTCTGAAACACTCTTTTGCGGCCGAAATAAAAAACCGCCCGTGAAGGGCGGTTTTTGAACCCCGCAATTGCCGTGTAAAGGATAAATTGAACCCACTGAAACAGCACGGTTGTCCGCCTGCTTAATCATCGAGGGCTTCGTAGCGGCATAACATCCACTCGTAAGCTGATCTCAGAGATAAACAGAGACAGATTCCCTTTAAGATACAGGTATCGGCTCAATTTGACCTGCACCATCACGCACAACGCAGGGAAACTTGTCAAATAACTTTCGGAACCTCTTATACTTAAAACATAACAAAATAGCCCCACCTTGGCAAGGCAAAAATGTTCAAATTTTTTTACATCCTACGGGTGAGCCAGTATTAAGCGGCTATGTCTGAGCTCAGGAACAGGCAATCGACAGGTCATTTTGCGAAAGCGGCCATTTAAGCTCTTACTTCACTAGATTTTCGCCTGTACCCTCTGGGGCATAAACGCGGGAATGACGGAAAGCCATGCAATTCTTGTGTGACAGTGGACTAGGTGCGGGGTTTGCGGCCATGCTGGCCTGGTGCCATCAGGGTGCGGGTTTTGCGGCGGCGGGCGGCGCCTTTTTCTTTGCCTGATTTAAGAGCCTTGCCAAGCTGGCCGAGAACGCCGAGTTCGAGATGCTCTTCCTGCAGCGCGATGATTTCGTCGCGAATCATTGCGGCTTTTTCGAATTCCATGCGGCCGGCGGCGGCGTTCATTTCGGTTTTCAGGTTGTTGAGCAGTTCTTCAAGTTTGACGGCATCGATATCTTTGGGCTCTCTGCGGTCAGGCCCATCGCCAGGAGCAAACAGTGCGGGCAGCGACTTGATGATGGTCTGTGGCTGAATGCCGTTGTTCTGGTTGTATTTTTCCTGGATGGCGCGGCGGCGGGCGGTTTCGTCGATGCAGTATTTCATTGCCGGGCTGACGCGGTCGGCAAAAAGAATGACTTCGCCGTTGGCGTTACGGGCGGCGCGGCCACAGATCTGCATCAAAGCCCAGGCTGAACGCAGAAAACCTTCTTTGTCGGCGTCGAGAATCACAACCAGCGAAACTTCGGGCAGATCGAGACCTTCGCGCAGCAGGTTGATGCCGACAAGAACCTTGATTTCGCCGGCACGCAGGTCGCGCAGAATCTCGATACGTTCGAGGGTATCGATTTCATCGTGCAGATAGCTGGTGGGTATATTCATGTCAGAAAGGTAACCTGACAGTTCCTGGGCCATTTTCTTGGTCAGGGTGGTGACCAGTACCCGTTCGTTGCGTTTGATGCGGGTATCGATCTGACTTATCAGGTAGTCGATCTGCCCCTCGCTTTTTATGACGCTGATTTTCGGGTCGAGCAGGCCGGTCGGGCGTATAAGCTGTTCGGCGATCCGGTCTTCAGAGGTTTCGAGTTCGTAGGGGCCGGGCGTGGCTGAAACGAAGAGCAGCGGGCGTTTGCGGCCGAGAAATTCTTCAAAGGTAAGACAGCGGTTGTCGAGCGCTGATGGCAGTCTGAAACCGAAGTCAACCAGGGTCTGCTTGCGGCTGCGGTCGCCACGATACATGCCCCTGAGCT
>CAZFUG010000142.1:0-10990 GCA_964522035.1 uncultured bacterium | reverse complement strand
GGCAGTCTGCCGCTCAGATTCGAGCGCCCGGTTAGCATTTTCCAGATCGGCGGTTCTCAGCGCTACTCTCGCCTCAAGGTCTTTTCGGGCTTCTTCAAGCGATGATAGGGAATCTGCGAGATGATCCGCCATTTTATTCGAGACTTCAGCAACCAGACCAAGTTCGTTATTGGCCTGGCAATTGATCCGGGCAGAAAAATCGCCGGCACCGAAGCGGGCCAGACCGTCTGAGATAACTTCGAGAGGTTTCTGAACCTTGCGGCGATTAAGCCAGACAGAAGTAAGCACAATTGCCACCAGCGAAAACAGGACAAGAATAAGTGATCCGGTTATCCAGAAAGTTAGACCGCGCACAATTTTGCCTTCAATGTTGTCGATTGCCCGGTTGTGCTGGCCCATGACCCGGTCGACCGGTTCAAGAAACTCGGCAAGGTAGGTCGTGGTTTCAGCGACAAAGGGAATACCGGCAATTTCGCTCCAGACCTGGAAAGCAATTTTGCGACGACCAACCGAAGCCGGTATGTGAGCAGGCAGGAAGGCATCTGTCTGCTCAAACTCGATCACACCAGATGTCTGCATACTCCAGTTTTTAACAAATTCATCGACATTCTGCTTCTGGCGGGCATCGGCTGAGAGTGACGCGACTACTGTAAAAAGATCGCGGCCGACGATTTCCTTTTTGGCATGCGCGACACAGATCAGCCTGCCATCGACTTTAACCGAGGCGTTGGTATAGCCATAACGCTCGAAGCTGCGCAATGCCAGCTTTTGAAAGGCAGCGTCGCCGGCGCAGAAAGCCGCAAGCTCTGCGGCATTACTGAATTTTTGTCTCTGGGTTTCGAGATACTGCAGCTGCTGGCTGAGAATGGCTTCTGTATTGTGTTTTAAAACAAGTATTCCCTGCTCACGCAGACCGTTACCGAAGTCAACACAGGTCTGCTCAAATTCATGGTGAATGCCTGACCTGATTTCGCTTTTCAAAAAACGCAGCAGAAAAAAGGTAACCGCCATCTGCAAACCGGCAGAAATAAGAGTAATGATGACTACGGGCACAATTACCTGAAAAATCAGCTTACCCCGGGCATCGGCGGCTCCTGGCATTGTTTCTCCCGTTCAGGATGAGATGAGAACACTGCCAATTATCGCACAATCAGAACTGGTTTTCAAACTCCGGCAAATCAGAAAGCCGGTGCACGAAAAAAGCGGCCGTGAGGGTTGCCTCAGGCCGCTTATATTAAAATGCTGCTGATCAGTAGTCTGATTCTTCGATAAAGTCGAACATCCAGTCGCCGGAGCTTTCGAAAGTTTCGCCACCCGGCCCGGTAGTGGTGCTGCTGGTATGCAGGCCATCGGCATCGGCCGAACCGGTTACCTGATGCGTTGCGGTTTTGCCGTTTTCGCCTGTAACAACGGTGGTCAAGGTATTGCCTTCTTTTGTAGTGGTCGAATTCAGACTGGTTTCATTGCCCTGAGGGCCAGTAATGGTCTTGTCGGTATTAACGACGTTGCCATCGCGGGTATGAGTACCGGTAACCGTGGCTTCCTTGCCTTTCGGGCCCTGATGTTTTCTTTCAAAAGTGGCCTGATTGCCTTCAATGACTGTCTGGCCAGTCGTGCTGACAGAATTGCCGTCGGCGCCGGTTGTTGTGCCTTCATAGTTTACGGTATTGCCGTCGCGGTTCAACTTGCCCTCAAAACTTTGTTGACCGCCCTTTGGCCCGGTGCGGGTACCTGAAAAACCTGCGGTTCCTCCACCTTCGGCGAGTTTTTTCATGCGTTCATTGAGTTCGGGAATCTGCTGGCCGAGCTGCTGCCGATCCTCGGGTGTCATGGCCTGCCATTGTTTCTGCAGTTCGGTTTTTCTTTCTTTGTAAAGGCTGGCATCGCCTGACTTTTTTGCCTGCTGCATGGCTTCGATCTTCTCTTTCAGGGCCTGAAAACCGCCGTTGCCTTTGCTCAGGGCCGCCCATTTTTCTTTCATGGCCTCGCGTTTTGCCATGAGTTCGGCTTTTCTCGCTTCGCGTGCCTGCCTTTTTTCTTCGCTCTGGCCCTGGCCGCCCTTGAACTTTTCCTTCATCTCCTGCATTTTCTGCTGGCGCTGCTGCTTCATCTGCTGAATTTTTTCGAGATTGCGGCCTTCTCTGGCAGCCCCCTGCCCCTTTCCCCATTTGCCTTTCTGGGCGAGTGCTTCAGAAGCGGGCAGAGTCAAAAGACCGACCACGATAAGACCAAAAAGAGCTTTGCGCATTTTCAATCTCCTTAAAATTCAATGAAGTCGTAGGAATTGTACGTCTTTGTGAAAACAACTGTCAATATGGCGGCAGAAGGCGTCTGAAGCCATGCAGAAGAACGATCATAAGCATCAGAAGGTTTCTCAGCAGGGTTGTCAAAAACCAGATACCAGGAACCCGCAGATCTTTTTTGCCGGCCAGTGAATCTGCGAGACACGAACCGATTTCCCGCATCCATGACTGACTGGCCGGCCATTCGAGAATGCCGTTAAGCCATGTTTCAGGAATACCTGCCGGCCCGACGGCACTGCCGATGATACCGCCGAGAATGGCAGCGGTCGTATCGGCGTCGCCACCACAGGCGATCATTTCAGTTATTGCCGGAGCGAATTCTCTTTGATGCCGCAACCAGGCATGCAGAACTGCCGGCACGGTATGCAGCACATAGCCTGAAACGCCCTTTCCATGGCCTGATCGACTGGTAAACGCTGCGGTCGTCTCGTTGGCGGCAACAGAATCGCAGACGCCGGCAACCAGCGCAAGCAGTTCTTTGGCATCGTCGCCAATAAAAGCCTGCAGCTGGTTAAGATATGCCTGCGGGCTGACAGTCACGGACTGGCGGGCCATAAAAGCCGCCAGAGCTATCGCCAGAGCTCCGTGCAGAGCTTTCGGGTCGGTGTGCGTAATAAGCGTCGAAGCGGTGACAAAGCTCTTTATGGTTTCGAGATCGTCAAAAGCGGCGCCAAAGATGGCGGCACGCATGGCCGGGCCATTTCCGGCCGAGAAAACACCGCTGTTCTGGGGTGAAAAACCCAGCCAGAGCTTAAGAATCGCCCGCAGCGTCGCGAACCCGGCCCCGGCCGGGACCCCAAGCAGCCAGAAACGCAGGCGCCAGGCAAAAGCGCGGCTGAAACTTGCCGGGTCAGTGCCCGCAGTGAGCAGTGCCTGAGCCACCATGCAGGTATGCTGAGTATCATCTGAAACCATGCCACGACCCCAAAAGAAGCGGTGGCGATCGGCCGGGCCCAGCATTTTTTCAGCACGCTGCGGCGAAAGGCCCTCATATGGCAGACCGATTGCATCGCCGACGGCAGTGCCGAGAAGGCAGCCTGTGATGCTTTCGCTTTTACCGGTCATTCAATTTTTTCTCGCGGGGCGCCAAAATAGTAGCCCTGAGAAAATTCGATACCCAGCTCTTTTACTTTATTGAACACCTGCTCATCGCAGACGAACTCGGCAATCACTTTTGCTTCAAGGCTTTCGGCCATGCTTTTGATCGTCTTGGTAATCTTGAAGCAGTTATCGTTACGGGCGAGATTTTTGATAAAGGCGCCGTCAATTTTGATAAAATCGACGTTCAGCTCCTGCAGACGATGAAAGTTGGACTTTTCGCTGCCAAAATCATCCAGAGCAAGCTTCAGGCCCATTTCTTTAAGGGTGGTCAGCTGTTTTAAAGCATCTTCACTACCCTGAGCGCTGATGTTTTCAAGAATTTCGAGCACGACACGGTCTGGCGAGATGTGGTGTTTTTCAAGCTGTGCCCTGATAAATTCTATCAGGTAGCCATCTTTGAGATCGTATTCGGTGATGTTAACCGAAAATTCGTCGCTGCGACCGGCGAAACTGGCAAAACTGCGTGAGATCATCATACGGGTGATATCTGGCAGCATGCCGACGAGTCGCGCCGGGTCGATGAAATAATTCGGTGTGATGATCCTGTCATTTTCGATGATGCGTGCCAGACATTCGTATTTTTCGATGCGGCCGGTCTGATTGTTGACGATTGGCTGAAAGAACGGCACAACCAGTTCGCTTTCGAGTGCCTTTCTGATCTTGCGAAACCATTCGATATTGTTTTTCTGAAGACTCTGCAGCGTTGACCGGCTTGAATCATACACACAATAGCGATTTTTGCCGATTTCACGAATTTCCTTCATGGCAATATGCGCGTCAGTGAGCATCTGACGGCCACCGCCGAGGGCAATACCGATCGTGCAGGTGATGTGCATTTCGATGTCGTCGACTGCAACCCGGTGATGACTGATGCCTTTGAGAATCTGACCGGCAAATTCTTCGGCTCTCTGCCGGTCGCTGCCCGGAACAAGAAAAGCCATTTCGTCAGACGGCAGGCGGTAAAGGGTACTCCCCTCAGGAACGAGTTTTTCGAGATACCTTGCAACTCCATAAAGGACTTTGTCGCCAATTTCAAAACCATAGGTCGAATTGATATGGTCGAAATTGTCGATATTAACCAGTATCAGAGAGCAGTTGCCGCATTTTCCCAGTTCAAAATACAGGCGGGTCTTGTTGGGAAGACCGGTAATTTCGTCGGTTCCGAGAAGCTTGTCGAGCTCGATCGTTCTCTCGGAGAGAAGTTTTTCAATCTCGAGCTGATAGTTTTCCTGAAACTTCTGGTTATTTATGGCGCGGGCGGCCTTGGCAATAGCCTTGAGAAACTTCTCCCGTTCCATTGGTTTCAGAATAAAGCCTTCTACGCCAATCTCGATGGCCTCGGCATAGTTTTCCGGGCTGCTGTAACCAGAAAAGATAAGAATATGCTGCTGATCATTGAGCAGCTTGATTTCTCTTGCCATCTGCAGGCCGGTCATTCGCGGCGTCTGAATATCAGTAAGCACCAGATCGATCTGCTTATGACTGTTTTTATAAAATTCGAGGCCCTCATGACCGTCATTGGCGACATGAATCTCTTTGAAAAGCTGAGTAAGCAGATGCATGGTCGGAATGCGCACGAATTCGCTGTCTTCGACGTAAAGTACACTGAGATTTTTTGTCAGGGCCTGTATTTCGTTCAAGGTTTCCATTCAGGTGCTCCGTGAGTGACACCCGGGTCAGGTCAGCAATCTGCTGCACCGGGCTGATTCAAATTCTGGTTTATAAAAAAGTGTATCTGGTGTTTTGAACAGCGCCCTGCCATCAACCTGAAGCAGAAAAACTGAGGGTTTCAATCAGCAGCTGCCTGAATTTACGGCCCTCTTCAGAGGTTTTCCCATCGAGGCTCAGGGTATCCTGCAGAATAAGCAGCAGAGAACCACCCTGCACTTTGAAAGAATAGATTTCCTGGGTTATTGAGCTGTCACCAATGGTTGTGGTCAGCTTCGAGCCCTTTGTTTCGTTACCCTTGAGAGCCAGTGTGCAGTCTGAAACGGTAGAATTTTTCTCGCCGAAGCGGGGCTGCAGCATCTGTGCCATTATTTTGTGGTCCATTTCGGCCGGGTAAAGCTGAATCATAAGAACGCAGTTGCTGCCGGAAAGGTTCCAGAGGCTGACATCCTTGTCAGAAAGATCTGCTTCGAAAGTAAAATGCCGTGGGTATTGCAGCGAAATGCCGCCGTAATTGAAGGTTTTAAAAGGTTCGACCTGCAACAGCCCTTTAATTTTTTCGCCTTTGATGGTCACCTCAAAAGGCTTTTCTGGAGCCAGGCGGGTTTCCTGGCCGTCGAGAAGCAGTTTGAAATTGTCCGAGGGCTCGATGGTTTCATCGACCACCGCTGGCGCAGCGACACTGACAGGAGCAGAAGCCGGCTCAGCATAGATTCCGGCAGCCATGCTCATTACAAATGCGGCAGTTAAAGCAAATTTTCTTGCAGACATTATTTTCTCCATTTTCGGGTTCAGGCAAGCAGAAGGCGTTCAAAGAGACTGAGGTTGGCTTCGAGCATTTTACCACTCATCAGGTCTCGCATCGCGGCAACATAATGTTCTTTTCTGACGCCGGCGAGCAGGTTATTGCTGCAGATGGCGGCAAGCAGGGCCATATTCTGCATGCGCGGGTCGGGCAGATCAGCCTGAAAAACCTCGATGAGTCTGAAGCCATTGGTCCGGCAGAATTCGGCGACCTGAGCGGTCTGTATCTCTTCTGCTTTTTTCATGCGCACCGGCAGAGGCTGCCACGATGTGTTGTAATAAACCAGAGTCCCGTTCTTTTTGAGATATTCGCCGGCAGCGCGCACCGCTTCGTGGCGCTCGAGAGCAACCACAAGATCGGCCTTACCGCGCGAAACCATTGGTGAATGAATGTTATCGCCGATTCGCAACTGTGAAGCGACGATGCCGCCGCGCTGCGCCAGGCCGTGTGTATCGACACCGAGAGCTTTGATTCCGGCATGATCAACACTGCGCTGCATGACTTCGCTGATAAGACCGATACCCTGACCGCCGACGCCGCTGAGATAAACATTGAATACGGTCATGATATTACTCCTTGTTTCCTTCGCGGTTCTGCGGGCGGTTAATCGCCTTTGACGGGCAGGTCTGCAGACATGAGCCATCACCGATACAGAGATCGGGGTTAACATCGACGCTGCCATCGGGGTTCATCACGAAAGTCGGACAGGCAAAGGTGCTGACACAGGTATGCTGCTGATTGCAGGTCTTTTTATCGATACTGACCATTTTGGCCTGAAAGCCATCTTTTCGGCGCTGTTCACGCATCAGCTTGAGCATACATGGGTGTTTCGCGATGACGACGGCAAAGCCTTCGACAGCCACGGCTTCTTTGACAGCGTCGGTGAGTTTCTGCTGCTGATAGGTATCGACTTCGAAAATGTGCTTGATACCGAGGCCTTCGAGCACGCTGCGCACCGGAATCTTTTCGGTAAGGTCATTGAAATTGCGGCCGGTGGCGGCGTGGTCCTGGTGGCCGGTCATGGCGGTGGTGCCGTTTTCCATGACGATCAGGGTGATATTGTGGCGGTTGAACAGTGCATTTATGATGCCCGGAATGCCGGCATGGAAAAAGGTTGAATCGCCGAGAAAGCAGACAACTCTGCGACTGTCGTTGAACAGCGACAGCCCGGCGGCAATACCGGTCGATGCGCCCATACACATAAGCATTTCGCCCATGTTATATGGCGGCATGAAACCGAGCGTATGGCAGCCGATATCGGCAACCTTGATGTCGGCGGGTGCTAATGCCTGTTTTATGGCATGGAAAGCGCTGCGATGCCCGCAGCCCGGGCACATCTGCGCCGGTCTGGCCGGAACCTGAAGCGGTGCAACGGGAGATGCCGGGGCAGCAGCGGCCATTTCAGGCCAGAGGTTGCGAAGAATTGCACTGACTTTATCGGCGGTATATTCACCAACCCATGATTGCACGTCGGTTTTGCCGTGAATT
This sequence comes from uncultured bacterium, assembly GCA_964522035.1. Taxonomy (GTDB): domain Bacteria; phylum Muiribacteriota; class Ozemobacteria; order Ozemobacterales; family Ozemobacteraceae; genus Rifleibacterium. The sequence goes on along the minus strand of CAZFUG010000142.1, from coordinate 3,625 downwards.
TTGACTTTTATCTGCTTTTCAAAGGCAATTCTCTTTATTTCGCCCTCGATCAGGTCATCGAGCTCTTCGAGAACGAGAACTTCTTCGTGGCTGCGCAGAAATTCTTCGAGCGTTGCAACCGGAAGCGGGTAGATCATGCCGAGCTTGAGAATATCGGGCTTGCCGCCAGATTCTTCGAGAACGTCAAGCAGCGAAAGGTATGGCAGACCGAATGTGACAATACCCTTCTGCCGATTCTTGTTGTCGACGCGATGATGCTGGCCGACTTTTTCGCTCATGCCGGCTATCTGAGCAAGGTTCTGCAGAGCGCGGCGCTTCATCGGGAAAACCAGGCTGGGAAGCGGCATATATGGGCCGTTTTTGACGTCGAAGCGGGGCGTCTTGTCAAACACGGCAGGCTGCCAGGCGGCGAATGCCACTTTTTCCTTGGCGTGGCAGACGTGGGTTGTCAGGCGCAGAATTACCGGAATATGCAGCTGCTGGGCCAGCGCGGCAGCTGCCTTGTAAAAATGATAAACCTCGGTCGGGTTGGCCGGTTCGAAGATCGGGGTGTAGCTCATGCGTGCAAAGTGGCGATTGTCCTGCTCGTTCTGCGATGAATTGGCGCCCGGGTCGTCGCCAAGCACCACGACCATGCCACCGATCAGGTTCATCAGGTTGAGCTGCACAAAGGTATCAGACGCGACATTAAGTCCGACGCTCTTGAAGAAAACCGTCGAGAGATGGCCGTTTACCGCAGCGCCATAGGCCACTTCGGTCGCCACTTTCTCGTTGGTGGAAAACTCAAAATAGAACGGGCGGTCTTCTTTTTTGATCGCCGCAATGGCCGAGGCGATTTCGGGCGTCGGCGAACCGGGGTAAGAGGTCACGACCCGGGTTCCGGCCTCGATCATTGCACGCACGATGGCGGTGTTGCCCATGACGATTTCACTGAAAGCTTCGCGCTGCAGCAGCATTTCACCGAGATTCTTCATTTAGTCTCCTGACAGTCACATCTTAATTGTTGCAACCTAATATACTCCAAACCGCAAGATTTAACCAACTACTCGAAATTTTTGCATACCCATTCGCCAGTTGCCTGCTTATCTATGAATATCACTGCAAATTCCAGTTCTCTGCATTACAGAAATGTTTTCTGCAATGCAGAGTCCTATAAAAAGAAGCCGGACATGGCAAAGATCTTAGAGCTAAAACTTCGCTTGATTCTTCACTGGCAATTCTTTACGGGCAGAACTTCGGTTCGTCTGATCGCAAGTCATTGAGGCGTGCCGTAATATCCAATAAATTCGATTTTGCTGATGCAAAATTTTTCCCGGAAATTTTCTGAGCTAATTGTTCTTGACTATGCCGCATTGCAGAAAATATATTTAAAGGAGTCCTATCATAAACAGGGGGTATCGATGCCGAGAGCTATCAGACTAGCCAATGGATTGAGAAGAACCGCGATGTGGAGCGAGCGTATTCTTGCCGTAACAATTTTTGCGGGCATGGGCGCTTTTTTTGTTTACTCGGTTCTAAGTATGTCACATATCGACTGGAGCCACTCAGAGACGCTTTATGAGTTAATTAACCGCGTTCTGCTGCTGGTTATCTGCCTTGAGCTGATCAGAACTCTGCTTACTCACGAGCTTGAAGCAGTTCTTGAACTTCTTGCCTTCGTTGTGGCGCGTAAAACTCTCAAACCCGATCTTACTGCCACCGAGATTCTGTTCAGCGTCATTGCATTCGTCATACTGATGGCAGCACGCAAGTATTTCGTCTTATCAGAATCTGAAAGGGCCAGTTCGTCTCTCAACCTTCCGGAAGCTGAAAACTGAGGTTCGCAGATAAAACATCAGACATTATGCGACTTACCCGGGCATAAACTCCAACATTTGAGCAAATCCTCGGGAAAAGCAGTTAACAACTGGCTCTCTGCTTCAACCAAAGCCTCTTTAGCGACACACAAACTCTTTGAATTAAAGCAAACCATGTATTAAGATCATTTCAGTAAATATGGCGAGGTGAAAATGTGAACAAAAAGGCCCTCATACTTTTTTTACTCAGTGACATGGTAATCGTTTTTGTGATCGTGGCGTTTTTCTTTGCCCCGGTAGGCCATGCAATCGGAATTGGCCGCACCTGGACTGATGAATGCTGCATTGAATGCGGAAGTTTCCGTAGCGGAACATACGCAACAATTTTTAACCAGAGTTTTCCGTTCGGGTTCGAGCCCCGCGCTGAAAACAGCATACAACTGCTGCACGACAGTTTTTTTACTCCCTGCAAAGAACATAAATGGTGGGTATATCACCTGGCTCGTGGAAGCATAAATTTTCAGGGCAAAAGCGAAAGCCATTTGCCAGCCAATTATGAGGTAATGAAAAGCTTCAGCAGTTCACAGATGAAAACCTTTATCAGCGATCACCCAGACCTAGCCTCGCAGACTGCCGGGCTTTTCTTCGATTATTCGCGCAAGGGGCAAAACAGCCAGACCTATCAGAGTCTTCGGCTTGCAATCGACACTCTCGTCGACATGAATGATGCTTCAGAACTCAAAACCGTTCTGGCATCCATGGCTGGAGAAATCCGACCATAGCATCAGCGCCGACTAAGGCTGCATAAAGTATTCTGCCCCCCTCGCCTGACCACATAGCTGCAGGTCTGACACCTTCGCCAGTCATGCGGAATTGTTCGCATAGCCTGCGGGTAAACTACAACCAAAATATCCCGGCAAAACAAAGTTCGCGCCTTTGGTATATCGCCTCCCAGTTCAAACAGAAGCTTGCAATATTTTTCACAGTAGGTCGGTGGAGCAGATTGGTGGTTGGCAGACCGATGGTCAGCAGATCGCTGATTGGCAGATCGGTGGTCAACAGACTGCGACTGCCACTCGCGGCCATAAAGCTTGCGCGTATTTTCACAACGCCGGGTTGAATTCATGTCTGTTATGCCGGCACACTCTGACAGGCGGGTTACTTAAGATATTTTCCTACCCTCTCCGGTTATTGTGATAATTTTCACAGTAAAATCAAAAATAACTGACGAAAAAACCGGCAACACCTCTTAAAACCGGCCTGCACAGCCACATTTTTTACCTTTACAAAAGGGGTTGCCTATATTTGCCGGCGGCGTTATACTCGCCCTGAAATCAATTAATCAGGAGCCAGACTTGACTACTGTTATAGATGGAAAACAGCTTTCTGAAACCATTCGTGCCGAGATTGCCGCCGCGGTAAAGAAGCTGACCGACGCCGGCAAGATTCCGCCCGGCCTCGCGGTCGTGATTGTCGGCGACGACAAGGCCTCGCACGTCTATGTCTCTTCCAAAAAGAAGGCCTGCGAAGCGGCCGGTTTGTTCTCGCGCGAGATCGCTCTCGCCGCTGATACCACCCAGACCGACCTCATTTTTACCATCGAACAGCTGAACCGTGACGCCTCGATTCACGGCATTCTGCTGCAACTCCCCCTGCCCGCGCATCTCGACGAATTCGCGGCCCTGCAGGCAATCGACCCGCGCAAAGACGTCGACGGCTTTCACCCGACCAATGTCGGTTACCTGAGCCTCGGTGTCGATACTTTCGTTCCGTGCACGCCGCTCGGAGTCATGGAAATGCTGAAACGCTACAATATCCCCGTCGAAGGG
>CAZFUG010000141.1:0-11111 GCA_964522035.1 uncultured bacterium | reverse complement strand
GAAGAATTTTTAAAGCCTTTCGATCTTTATTCATAAATTTAACAGGGCTGAGTTCAAACGAACTCAGCCCTGTTTGCTTTAGCCCGGATCAATGTTATCATCGCTCAATGAACCATTGAAGGAGGTATCGGATATGGCCATTATTTTTCACATTACCAGCGGCAGCGAGTGGCACAAGGCTTTGCAGCATGGCCGATATGAGGCTCCTTCCCTGGCAGAGGCCGGTTTTATACACTGCTCCGATCGTAACCAGGTGGTGCGGGTTGCCAATCATATCTATCGCAACCAGACTGGGCTTGTTCTTTTACATATCAGTCCGGATAAATTAACTTCCCGGGTTGTCTATGAAAATCTCGAAGGCGGCCAGGAACTGTTTCCCCATGTCTACGGGTTTATTAATATCGATGCCGTAACCGGAGTCACGCCATTCGAACCGAATGAAAACGGCATGTTTGATCATCATTATAAAATACCTCAACCTTGAGCATTATTTTCAGTCGGTCATCAGTGGCAGAAAAACTTCGTTCAGATGTAAATATGAAGCCGGAAGTCTGCAAAATGAGTCTGTTAATGTCGCCTGTGTCGACTTATACCCGGGTAGATTGAAAATGTAGTATTAATTGAGAGGCAAAGAATGAGAAAAGTGTGCCTGATTGTAGTCTTTTTGCTGGGGTTTTCATTTATTTCCCAAATTGGTGCGGTTGCAGAAAACATTCTTGAATTACCGCTTCAGAACAATTTAAGCATCGAATCTTTGTCTTTCAGGGAAACCGGACTCAACGATGTGCTGCGCTCGATCGCTGATATCGGTAACTTAAACCTCGTTTTAGACAATGAAATCAAAGAACCAGTCACAATTTCACTGCATAAAACGACAGTAAAAGACGCTCTCAACTCTATTCTAAAATCACACCGCCTTTTTTTTACCTGGAATGGCAAGTTTTTACACCTTTTCAAAAATGCGACAGCATCTGAGAACTTTACTGAAAGTTCCGCAAATTTCACGCCTCTGGAGATTGAGTCCTCACAAAATATCACTGTTGGGTCTCTGGATTTCCGAAATACTCATGTTTCTGATGCTCTTCACAGTTTGGCGCAGTTGATAAACTTGAATCTTGTTGTTTCCAGAGAAGTTTCAGGAAACATGACGGTAATTTTCAAGCATTGCAGCCTCCAGGATGCTTTTAACGTCATCCTGAAGGCTTTTTTTCTTAGCTACACAAGATTTGGAAATATTCTGGTCATTCATCCATCGTCTTTTGCTCCAATTTTTGAAAAAACGGTAAAACTGCGTAATAGAAAAGTTTCTGAAATAATTGATCTGATGCAGGGTATGAATTCAAGTATCGGGACTTTTTCTTATGATATCGCTTCTAATTCGATTACTTTCAGAGATGAAAAAGCATCGCTTAATGCAGCAATGAAGCTGATTTATCATATCGATACCATTTCGGCTAAGCTTGGTGAGAAGGCTGACGGCGAATTGAGCTTTATTCACTTTGATTCAAATAAAATTACGCTGGGTGACAATGTGTTGACGATCAAAGTTGAAGCGCCTGATACAGCCTCCGGTTCAAAGTCTATAAAGGTTTATCTCGGCAATGCGGACAGTCAGGGAAAACAGATCGGCAAATTTTCCTATAATTCCCTTGAAATTGGCTCTGGAACTGTTAATCCGGTTGAAATCGATTGTGTAATTGGAATTTCTGTTTGTGACAGTGTATCTGGTGAGGTTTTAGAATTCAATCCTGATAGGGAGTGAGCTTAGTGATCGCCAGATTATCTGAGCGCAAATATATGGAGCAATAATGAAAAAAGCTGTGTTCTTTGCTATTCCTCTCTGAATTGGCGCAAAGATTTTGCTTATGGTAATGCAATTATTTCCAATTGCAATGCAAACCGTTCTGGTGAAGCAATAATTTGAGATATAAGATGCCTGCCTGGCTACGGTTCTTAACCGTGAAATATCCCCCAGGAAGTCCGGGGGGGCGGGTGCACGGTCTGTTTTAAGTTTGAATCAGAGGTTTTTTATTTGTTTCCGACAGATCGATTTGTTACACTCTATTTCAGATGATATTGAGAGGGAAATGTTTTTAACAGCCATTTGACTGTCCGGGTCTTGTGGCTTTCTTTATGTGCGGCAAAATTATCTGCCGATGTGATGCAGAACGGTTGATTCTGGCAGGCGAATATCGATTTGCGCCGCCGATTTAAGGAAAATGGAGACCGGTTATGGAAAAAACGTCTTTCGACATGCCTGCAGAGAAACATTCTTATACGGATTCTCTGTGCGACCGGCTGAATAACCAGATGGCCGCCGCAGTTCTGAAAGCGACGTTGCCGGCGCTTCTTTCTGTTCTTGTTCTGATTTTCTGCATGGTCTCGCTGGATGGGGAAGGTCACGAGCTGCGCCACATTCCCACGGGCGTTGTGGCGGCATCTCTTCTGCTCGTTATGGGTCTGCAATATACAGGACGCATTGCTCTTGCAGCCTTCGCATACGTTGCTGCAATCTGCATCGGTATCTTGTTGGGGATGCTGCTGAACGGCGGCGTTTCTTCTTTGGCATTCCGAGCTCTAATGCCCCTTCTGGCTATGGTCGGTCTTCTGTTTGGTTCGCGTACTGCCGTCACGTTCTTGTCAGTCTCGGCTATTGCCAGCGGAATATTTGTCTGGCTAGATGCGCACGGCTTGCTCCGGCAGTTGCCCGAGCCAACACCAATGACAATCTGGGCCGTCTCAACCGGATACTTGTTGATGACATTCGTCGTTACAGCTATTCCTGGTCGCATATTGCGTCAGGCTCTCTCTGAAAGCGAGGCAAATCGTCTGGAGGCTGAACGACTGGCATTTGTTCTGGCTGATAGAGAAAGTATGTTGCGCGAGAGCGAAAAACGCTTCCGGCTGCTGGCCGAAAACTCAACCGACATGATTTCCAGGCACGATCTTCTGGGAGTGTATCTCTACGCTTCACCTTCCTGCAGAACTCTGATGGGTTTTGCTCCTGACGAAATGGTTGGCCACTCTGCCTTCGAATTCATCCATCCAGATGATCTTGAGAAGGTAGAAGCTTCGCGTAAAAAATTGACTCAGAACCTTGCAATGGAAGTGGTCTGTTTTCGTGTGTGCCGCAAGGATGGAAGCTACATCTGGCTTGAATCGGCTAATCGCCTGATCATGGACGAGGCCGGCCGGCCTGTTGAGATTCAGGTTTCCAGTCGCGATATTACCAGACGCAGGGCAGAAGAAGATGCTTTCCGGGAGATAAAAGAGCTCTACGAGACGCTGACCGAAATAAGCCCCGTAGGTGTGTGGCAGATAACGCCTGATAGAAGAACGCTCTATGCGAATCCGGCTGTAAGATCGTTGCTTGAACTGGACAGCGACGAGAGTTTTACCGGAAAAACAATCGACTCGTTTTTTACAGCTGAAGGGCTGGAGCTGATGAAAAAACATCATCAGAAGCGTCAGCAAGGTGCCCGATCAAGCTATGAACTTGAACTCGTCGGTTCGCGTGGTGGAAAACGCACTGTTGTTGTCTCCGGCTCCCCTCTTTTTTCAGGTGATGGCAAGCTGACAAGCCTGATTGCCTGGTTGACGGATGTCACCGATCGTAAGCAGATGGAGCAGGAACTGCGTGAAAACGAGAAGCGTTTTCGCTCTGTACTTGAGAGCCTGGAGAAGGTTGCTGTTCAGTGCTACGAGCCTGATGGCACAATCACTTTCTGGAACCGTGGAAGCGAGTTGATTTATGGTTTGTCGGCCCAGAATGCTCTTGGACACAATATTCTTGATCTGATTCATGGGCCGGAAACCAGAGAAGATGAACGCCGCCTCATGGACGAGGCTTTGCTTAACGGCGATTTGCCACCGGCAGCCGAGATTAATCTTGTTAATCAAAACGGCCAGAAGTTGACAATTTTTGCCAGTCGCATTCTGGCTCCGAGATCTGGTAAGGCGCCGGAGTTCTTCTGCTTCGATGTCGATATTACCGAGCGGAAACGTTCGGAGGAGATACTCGAGAAATCAAAGAAGAGCTACGAAGCTATATATAATGCTTCCACAGACTGCATTTTTATACATGATGCTAAGACGGGCGCCATTGTTGATGTAAACCAGTCTACAATTGACGTATTCGGTTACACAAAGGCGGAAATAAAAACACTTAATGTTGGTGACTTCAGTGTGAATGAACCTCCATATACACAAAAGGAAGCAATGGCATTTATTCTAAAATCTGTAACGGAAGGCCCTCAATTCTTTGTCTGGCTGTCAAAGAGAAAAAGCGGAGAATTGATCTGGACTGAAAATAGTCTGCAATATTTGGAGCTGGCGGGAGAACAAAGGGTTCTGGTGGTGGCCAGGGACATTACAGAGCGTAAGAAAGCCGAGGAAGCTCTGCGCAAAAGTGAAGACTTTCGCAGGGCCGTCTTTGAGAGTTCTCGAATTCCGGTGGTTGTTATGGACCGATTGACGCAACGTTTTCTCGACTGCAACCCTGCGGCAGTTACCTCCTATGGCTTCAAATCTCGCCTGGAGGTCATTGGAAAAATGCCAGCGGATGTTTCGGCCTCAATACAATATGGCGGCGAGCCATCGGCAGAATTGGCATCGCGTTACATCGAGCAGGCCTTAAAGCAAGGTTCCATCGTTTTTGAGTGGCGTCACAGACGTCCAGATGGAACAGAGTGGGATGCAGAAGTTCACCTGCTGAGCTTCGAGGCTGGTGGTGCTACCATGCTGCAGTTCTCATTAGTTGATATCACTGAGCGGAAACGATCACAGGAAGAAAAAGACAGTCTCCAGAAGCAATTGTCCCAGGCGCAGAAAATGGAATCTGTGGGGCGACTGGCGGGCGGCGTGGCGCACGATTTCAACAATATGCTTGGGGTTATTATGGGGTATGCTGAACTGGCTCAGTTTAAAATCGGCCCCGACAGCCCTCTGTGTGCTGACCTGAAAGAAATCTCCAGGGCGGCACAGCGTTCGGCCGACCTGACCAGGCAACTTCTGGCCTTTGCCCGCAAACAGACAATAACTCCTCGGGTGCTGGACCTCAACGGGACAGTCGATGGTATGCTCAAGATGCTTCGAAGGCTTGTCGGCGAGAACATAGAAATCGCATGGCAGCCGGGGAGCGGTATCGGAACTGTTTTAATCGACCCATCGCAGGTGGACCAGATTCTGGCTAACCTTTGCGTCAACGCCCGTGATGCTATCGTGGATACGGGAAGGATTACCATTGAGACAGGCTGCGCTACACTCGATCAGGACTATTGTTCGCGGCACTCAGAACTTATTCCCGGGGAGTATGTTCTGCTTTCCTTGAGCGATGATGGCTGCGGAATGAGCCCAGAGATTCAGGCCAAAATCTTTGAGCCATTCTTCACTACCAAAGAGGCGGGGAAAGGGACTGGTCTGGGGCTGGCAACAGTCTACGGGATCGTCAAGCAGAACAACGGCTCTATAAATGTATTCAGTGATCAAGGTCATGGCACGACTTTCAGGATATATCTGCCATGCCATACGGGCAAGGCGAACTCTCGCCCGGAAGAAGTGGATGTCCCTGTCCAGACGGCTGTTGGCGAGACTATTCTGCTGGTAGAGGACGAGCCCTTTATTCTCGAAATGACCACGCAGATTCTGGAAATGCTTGGCTATCCCGTGGTTACAGCCAGGACTCCTGAGGAGGCTATCCGTCTGACCCTCGAATACAAAGGGCAGATCGACCTGCTTTTGACGGATGTTATCATGCCGGCTATGAATGGCCGCGACCTGGCCATTAGGATCAGGGCAATATACCCGGGCATCAGGTGCCTGTTCATGTCTGGCTACACAGCCGACATTATTTCTCGCCACGGTGTTCTGGACAAAGGTGTGCATTTCATCCAAAAACCTTTTCTGATGAAGGATCTGGCCACCAGGATAAGAGAGACCCTTAAAGACTGATTCTTATAGGTTTGATAATTATGAGAAAGCTGGCTTTTTATAACAGCGGCACTTTCTGAAAATTTCGTGTTATCCGGGCAATGCAGTTGCATATTTTGGAGAGCAAATGATCAGTGTCATAGAAGCAGAAGAAATGCTTGCTGAAGCCGAAAAAATGAACCCCGGCCCCTGGATTCCGCATTCCAGAAATGTCGCGCTTGCCGCGAGACTGATCACAGAAAGAACGAATGAACACGACCCCGATAGATCCTATGTTTACGGTCTGCTGCACGACATCGGACGAAGAAGTGGAATCTCTCACATCAGGCATTTATACGATGGGTTTATTTTTTTAAAAGACCGAGACTGGATGGCTGCCGAAATATGCCTGAGTCACACGTTTCCAAACAAGAATATTCATGAATACCAGGGAGATTTCGATCTGGACAAGGAAAAGCTCGATGAAATACAGACAAGAATTCAGCAGATGGAGTATACTTTTTATCATAAGCTGATATTGATCTGTGACGGGTATGGTTTCGCGAGTGGATTTGTGACCTGGGAAAAAAGATGGATTGAAGCCGCTATTCGACTCGGAATCAACGATCTGACGATAGAAAAATGGAAAAAAATGTATGAGCTGAAGAGCGAAATTGAATCGAGATACAGCTGCAACATCGAAAGAATCCTGGGACTTTAAGATGGATCCAATTTTACCGGTTCTGTCATTCGCGGTTATAAACAGGCGTTTCTATTCTGCTATTCTTTAGCCAATGATTTTCAGGTGCATTCTGTTGTTTCTGCAGCGACGACGACTTGATCAAATCCTTTTTTATGATTCATGCTGTCTGGGCAAATATTAAAAAGTTTGCTATGATTTCTGGGGCAGGGAGTGGAAAATTTACAAAATGCTTCGTGGGTGGAAAAAGGCTGCTCATGCAAGACTTTTGCTGCCGGCATTTCATACGAAGGTTTTGTGCCGCAATAACGCAGATTATGAAAGACTGAGGACAAAAACATGTTCCCTGCAAAATCTCAAGGCATTGGCTCCTTTTTCGCGGTTCTGATTTTAATGACAGCTTTTCTGTTTTTTCCACAGCAAGCTGCATTTTGCAGTCGCATTATAGTTCCACAGAAAGTTTGTGCTGCCAATCTGCGGGTTCTGCAGGGCGCGATGGAAATGTACCAGATGGATACCAATTTAAAGCCACTTTCGGCTGATGAAACCAGACTGGTTCAGCTGATGATAGACAGCGGCATGATTAAATCCCCATTGAAATGTCACGGGCCGAATTATCTGGTTTATTCGTTCAGCATCATGAAGCTTATATTTGGCCCCAGCGGCCCCTCTACTAAAACAATTCCGGTGCCTGTAAAAGGCGGCGCTCTTGAATACCGCCTGAAAGAGGGCCCGGGAGGACTGGTTCCATACTGCACTGCTCACGGAACTGTAGAGGAGGTCGAGGCACAGGACAAAATTTATACACGCGAAGAAGAGCGGAGAACCATGGCCTATATCGGATTTCTGGTTCTGATATTTGTTCGGGGGATTGTGTCTCTATTTATTCGGCGTGCGGCAAAAAAGCAGGGCTGAATTGCCACTGTCCGAGGCTGGCCGGCGAACAACATCATGCGGGGGTATGAAATGAACAAAAATAAAATTCTGATTTTTTTGATTTTAGTAACGGGTTTTGTTGCCTGCGTCTGGCTCTATTGCGGGACTTTTCAATTACAGAATCCCGGGTATTTGCTCTGGATATACTCCGGTAACGAGTGCCCGGCTGATTATTATGAAAAGTATGTTTTTGCAGATCCCTTCAAGTCGCGGATAATCGACGGTCTTTCGCTTGCTGAAATTAAAAAGCGTTTTCCGGCTATAGTTGATGGTGATGATTTTCCCAAAGATTCTTATCGCGGAAATCTTCTGCAGAATTGGCGAAACCACAATGATTACAAAGACAAGAACCTGAAAATATTCTGGTTTGATAATGCCCCGAATAGTATGGGCTGGGCAATAACCATTGTAAATGATAAGGGCTCACAGATTTACCCGATGAAGGGATAAACCAGGGGTTTTACCTGGCAAAAACATTTTCTGATAAGTAGAAATACCCGGGTTATAAAATGTAACATTCGTTGCAGAATTTAAAGTTATATTCGGCTCGTTGTCCGCTGATGGCTGATCTTATATAATGTGACTCGGGTATAATTTGAAAAAATACATTAAATCACAGATGCTGCTGTCGTTGCTGGTTCTGGCTGCCAGCTTTATTGGGGCCGCCGGGCCGGTTGTGGCACTTGATTGCGACAGGCTTTTCCCGCAGAGGCTTGATCAGGATTTCTATGAGCAGTTGAGCGCGAACAGAGGTCAGGAACGCGCAGTTTTTCTGACCGCAGGCCAGCGCGAAATCATTTTTTACATGAGATATGCCGAAGGTGGCTTTGTTCTGCGTGGCCAGCTTGAGGCATCTGAAGAAAGATTGCTCGCATCTGCCTTTGAAAAAGCAGAAGATGTGATTTTTTCGCCGCTCAAAGCCGATGGCATCCCTCTCTATCGTCGCGGCACCGCCCGGCGCCTGAGTTTAATGCTTTCTGGCGGTCGCGCTGCGGCAGTTGTTTACGTGTCACGTTTTATTAACGGTGTGCCCAATGATTGTTTTGTCTGTGATGCCGGCTATATCGAGATTGCGCTCGGCAGCAGGCCGACTTCTGAGTCTGAGTTCGATGAGCTTTTTGGCAGACTGACTGCCGGTGCGATGACGCTCAGCCGGCAGGTGGCTTTGAACAGATACTACATGTATCGTGACAACTATCTTGGCCCGGTCGAAAGGTTTGCGGCGGCTGAATACGGCGATCTTCTCGCAGGGCCTGCCCACAAGGTGACTTTTTATAAGTCTCTGCGCGATAATCGGTTAAAGGCGCATAAAGACAAGAAGCTTACAATCGGGCTTCTGGCAGAACATCGCTTTCTGCTGTCTCAGGATCTGCGGCTCAAGCTTGGCATGGTGCCGTCGACTGTCGTGCTGAAACCTGAAAACCTTTATAACAGCGATCTTGGCAGTGGCCAGAACCACATGGTTTTTCTGACCGTCGGCCCCGGAATCAACTACTTCGATGACCCATGGCAGCAGTCGCGTGAAAATGTTCCCTGCCCACGCATGATTTTTCATCGCGATGTCTGCAGGTTTGAAAAAATGCAGGTTTTTCCAACCTACAGTATTGAACCAGGGGTAAAAGGGATTGGGCGGCTGCAGTTTATAAACGGTTTTCAGAATGGTCGGGCTGTCTGCAACGCCTCTTTTACTGAAGCGGTATGGCCTGACGAGAGCAGAAAACGCCAGTTTATGGGAAAAATAGAAGATGCTTTGTGCCGCTACGGTTTGCTCAATGATTCGCCAGATCTCGAGCCCGGTTTTGTTTTTGAAGACAGATTATTCAACGGCAATATTGTCAATAATGAGCTAAGGCTGCATCACGCTCTTGCCGTGCGCGATCTCATGACCGCAGTAATTGTTCCGCCGGGCATGAAAAAATCATACGATCTGCATTATCGCATTGCCATGCGGGGCACGGCCTCACACTGGGATTTTAACTGTGGCATTCATTACCACGATCTTTTCATTGAAGCTGTCGAACCCTCTGACAAGTCATTCAGGGCGGCATGGCTGATGCTTGTGCTGCGCGAAACTCACCCGGCTGTTTATCGACTTCTGAAAAATGCCAGGGCATTGGGGCGAAACATGGCTTTCATGAAAATAGCTGGAATTATTTCTGACAGCGCAGCCAGACAGGGGCGCAGCTACTTCGAAACGCCATATTTCAGGGCATATCAGAAGCTCGATCGTGAGCGGAATCAGCTTTGGCTCGATTATCTTGAAGCCTGTCGGGAAGGGCGTTCAGATGCTGACGTGCTGCTGCATAAATATCTTGCATACTATGACAGGATGAAAACCGTATGCGATTAACAGAGTATTTTGCGAAAAGTCGATATGAACAAGGGTTCGCCCGCCGTTGTGTTTTTTGTATTCTTTTATGTTTTATCTTTGTCGCGATCTTTACGCCTGTTTTGCTGGCAGAGGCAAACAGGGTAAAAGCGGAATTCAGAAAATATGAAAGAATCGATGCCGATACCATTCTTTTTAAATCAGGGGTTGGGCACGGAATAACTCTGGCTGACGGTGAAGCGGTTGAGTTTGTGATTCCTGAAGAATTCAGAGGTCGGCTGCCTAATTATTCAGTGATAAAGCATCGCAAAGATCGCAGTTTTATTGATGACCCACTGGCCTATGATGAAAACAGTCCATGGATATCTGTCTATTACCGAGATTCAGGCACAGGCGTCTGGCATGTCTGGCAAGACCAGTTCGGCCCGGAAAAGCGGGCTGCTGTCGCGCCCTGGTTCAAACCGAAACAGAACACTCTATACAATTTTCCTGAGTATGTGGGGCGCTTCAGCCCAGACAGAGTCAGGGTCGTAAACCGTGGCAGCGGCGACCTGAGTCGGGCGGTCGCTTCGATCAACAGTCTTGAAATTGTTTATCTGACGGCCGAAGAGCGCTGTGTTGGAGCAAACAAAACCCTGGCCGCCGATGCTCTGGTAAAAAATACGCTGACCATCGAATACGGCGTTTCGAGTAAAAATGGAGTCGAACTAAGGCCGGGGCACAGCATTGAGTTTGTTTTTCCGGCTGAATTTGCCGGCCGCAATATTGCCAGCGTGATTTTAAAGCATCGAAAAGACCCGGCATTTGCTGCTGACCCTGCTAATTACGAAGCCTTTGACCCGGAGGCTGCCTATATTCTCTGTGAAGCCAGAAGTTCAATTGATAAAAACTGGTATAGATGGGCCGATCGCAGCAGCTTTGCAAAATTTTCCGAAGTCAGAACGCCCGATAACCCTGAGAATGAGACGCTTCATAACGGTTTGAGAACTTTCGGCCGCATCGAGCCAGACCGTTTCAGAATAACCAATGTGGCGAAAGGCAACCCCGACAGGGCCATTGCCAGTTTTCACGGTCTTGAGATTGTTTTTGAGCCGACCGCTTCCGTTTCCCGCAGAATCGAAAAAATATTCACTCCTGAAACGGCTTTCAGTAATGCAAAAGCAGGAACTCCCGTGCCTTTGCTCGGCGGCGGGCCGAGACTCAGTGGTAGATTCCCCGGGGCTGTGCTGCTTGGACCCG
>CAZFUG010000140.1:2933-11303 GCA_964522035.1 uncultured bacterium | reverse complement strand
TTTTGACCGCGTAAAAAGAAAACCCCCGAAGCCATGTGGCTTCGGGGGTTTTCTTTACAGGGGGATGAAACTTGTTTTCAGGTCATCAGGCAGCGAGCTGTTCGCGGCGATCTTCATCTCTGAAGAGGTTGATCTGACCGTTGCTCATGTCATAGAGTCTCTGCTGAATCTTAGCCTGAACGATTTCAAGGCCATTGGGCAGATCGAGCAGATTTGCGTCTTTTCCAAGAATGTCCTTGTATGCGGTTTTGATGTGCTGGATCATTCTGATGCGGAATTCGGCATCGGTCTTTGCCTGATAGAGCGGGGTATTCGGAAGAATCATGCTTGCGCCTCCTTTGAACTTTTTAAATGTTCCTGAGGAACTATCGACACAATTCTTCGCATGCTTTAACAGGAATTTTTTTTACAGATCCAGACCGACTTTCAGGCCGGTAAATGAATGCATCTGCCCGAGTGCAAGGCCAATGCCGGGCATAAATGAATCGCGGTTCAGCGAATCGTGCCTGATAGTCAGTGTTTGGCCGATGTCGCCAAAAATGACTTCTTGGTGTGCCACCAGACCTGGCAGTCTGACTGAATGTATCGGAACCTGCTCTGCAGCGGATTCATCATTTATTCCAAGTTCGTCAAGAATTCCCTGGCGTGTCTTGATCGCTGTTCCAGAAGGCTTGTCGAGTTTCTGCGGGTGGTGCAGTTCGATTATTTCAACCTGTTTCATGTAGCGGGCCGCTCTTTTGGCGAAGTCCATCATCAGAATGGCGCCAATAGCAAAGTTGGGCACGATCATTACCGCGGTATTCATTTTCTGTGCGAGGTTGTCGAGTTTAACCTGGTCTTCCTGGCTGATGCCGGTTGTGCCTATCAGAACCGGAACTTTGGCCTGCAGGCAGACGGCGGCATTAGCTACAACCGCATCAGGCGTCGTGAAATCAATAGCGATGTCAATGTGTGACTCGGAAATGGTTGACTGCAGATTTGGAGAAATGGTGATCCCGGTGCTGCCGAGGCCAAGAACCGCACCAAGGTCATCGCCGGCCCTGCCACTGTCGATACCGGCAGCGAGTTCGTAGTTGTTGTGAGAAAGAAGATATCTGCAGACTACCTGGCCCATTTTTCCTGCGCAACCAATTACTGCAACTTTTTTTCGCTTCATTTTTACCTCGTGTTTAGACTATCTGATGCCGGTTGATCCGAATCCGCCCTCGCCCCGGTCAGAAGACCTGAGTTCGCTGCAGACCCGAAAATCGACCTCGGTAACTTTTGCAAAAACCATCTGGGCGATACGCATGCCCGGTTCGATGACAAAATCATTGTCGCCGTGATTGATAAGAATTACGCAGACTTCGCCGCGATAATCACTGTCGATAGTGCCAGGAGCATTGAGCACCGTGACCCCATGTTTTGCCGCAAGACCAGATCTCGGTCTTACCTGCGCCTCGAGACCGTGTGGCATGGCTATGCGCAGCCCGGTCGGGACCATTGCAAATTTGTGGGGCGCGATGACCATGTGACGACTGGCACAAAGATCATAGCCGGCTGAACCCGAAGTGGCCATGGCGGGCACAGCCACTCCAGGAGCTTTTTCAACCTGAATTTCGACGGTTGGTCTGGTCTGTTCAGGCATTGGCAGAGGCGGTCTTCTCCTGCTTGTTTTCTTTTTCTTCGATGCGCCGGAACTGATTCACTGCAACTGCAAGGGCATCCATGGCCTTTTCAAGTTTGCTGACTTCGAGAACATAGCTGATACGGATTTCATTGAGACCCAGACCCGGGTTAACATAGAACCCGGCAGCCGGAGCCACCAGAACCGAGTTGCCTTCGTGTACGAAGTCAGTCAGCAGCCATGCCGCAAAGCGGTCTGCATTCTTTATCGGCAGTTTTACGATAACATAGAAGGCTCCGGTGGGAGTTTTGCAGACGACGTCTGGAATTTTGGTCAGGCCGGCCATTACTGCGTCGCGGCGGCGCTGATATTCATCGAGAATGGGCTGAAAATAAGAGGGGTCCATGAGGATGCCGGCTCTGGCGCCCCACTGTTCGATGGTTGGCGAGCTGAGGCGGGCCTGGGCAAACTTCATGCAGGCACCCATGACTTCGCGATTGCGGCTGGCGATGAGACCAATGCGGGCTCCGCAGGCCGAATAGCGTTTCGAGATACTGTCGATGAGAATCGCATGCTGACTCATGCCCGGGATCTGCAGAATTGAGGTGTGCTGCAGGCCGTCATAGGTGAATTCGCGATAAACTTCATCAGAGATTACATAAACATTGTGTTTTTTAGCCACCGCAGCAAGTTCTTCGAGGGTCTGGCGTGAATAGACTGTGCCGGTAGGGTTGTTTGGGTTGCAGATGAGAATTGCGCGGGTGCGGTCTGTGATTGCCTTTTCGATGGCGGCTGCCGGTGGCAGCTGAAAGCCGTCTTCTGCATAGGTGGTCAAAGCTTTGAGCTTTACACCTGTTTCATAGGCGATACCGTTGTAATTTGTATAGAACGGTTCAAATACGATTACTTCATCTCCGGCATCACAGATTGACAGAAAGGCAAAAAAGATGGCTTCACTGCCGCCAGTGGTAACGATGATATCTTCAGCGGCGATATCGATGTTATTCTGTTTGTAATAGCCTGCAAAAGCTTCAACGAGAAAGTCTTCACCCTGAGAAGGGCTGTAGGCAAGAACTTCCTGGTCGAAGTTGCGGATTGCATCCCGGATCGGTTTGGGAGTTGGAATATCGGGCTGGCCGATATTTAGCGGGAAGACGTTTACGCCCTTCTTGCGTGCTGCTACTGCTAGTGGGATGAGCTTGCGGATTGGTGAGGCCTGCATGTCGTGGGCTCTGACAGAAATCTTCTTCATTACCAGTTTCCTTTCCGGAATTCTTTTGTTGTGCTCGAATTACAAGCGTGCGTATCAAAAGAATGTAACTCTAATCACCCTTTTCTTTCAATCTTTTGTTTCTAAGGTTTAGCGTAAAAAATACCGAAAAGTATGTCTGAATGAAAAAAATCAGACTAATTGCCATTTTATTATTGATTATTGCTCTCATGTCACATGCCGGCTGCATGAATACAGATTCACCGGCACGTGGCAGTATTACCGGTCTTGTAACCGATTCATCAGGCAACCCGTTGAGCGCGGTGAAGGTTTACAGCACTGAAGCTTCGACTTTTTCTGATGTTTATGGCAAGTGGGCCCTGACTTCACTGAATCCGCAGCTTACAGAAATTACCGCTGCCCGCGAGAACTACCAGACTCAGAAACAAAACATCGAAGTTATAAGCGGTGAGACAGTATCTGGTGTTAATTTTGCCCTGCCGGCCGACAGCGAAATCTATGATATTCAGGTTAACGGAGTTACCTCAAGTCGGGCGAGAATAACCTTCTATACCAAATTTCAGGCCCGCGCCAGTGTAAGTTACGGTGTTAACGCTCTTTTTGATAAAAATACTCCGACCGATGCCGAGCTGATTTTTCTGCATCAGTATGAGCTGACCGGCCTGACACCGGCTTCAAGTTACAGGTTTAAATGTATTGCAACCGACAAAACCGGTCGCCGGCTTGAGTCTGAAGTGAAAACCTTCAATACTCTCATTACCACCCGTGGTGAGTCGCCAACCGGTTTGAAACTTACCAAAGCCGCTAACAGCAATGCAATTGTCCTTAACTGGAATTCTGACACCGGCGCTGATTTTGCCGGGTTTGCGGTTTATAAATCCGTCACTGCGCAGGGGCCTTTCAATCGCCTCGGAACAGTAACAAGTCAGAACACGTATATTGATAACGACGTTCTTGCAGGCGTTAAATATTATTACCGGATTACCAGACTTTCAGGTTCTGGCGACGAATCGTCGCCCTCGAACGTCGAAGCATTTGTTATGCCTGGTGTTATGACCGCCAATTCAGTCTGGACAAGTCAGGAGTCTCCATATCTTCTCACAGGTGACCTCACGATAGCGGCCAATGCCAGTCTGATTATTGACAAAGGCGTTACGGTAGCGATTGCAAAAGGCGACCAGTGGGATGCGGATTCTGCCGGCGACCTTATCGATATTGTCGTTCAGGGCACTTTGATGGTTCAGGGCACCTCGCTGCAGCCGGTCACCATAACTTCGTCGGCAGTTTCCCCGCAGCCGGGCGACTGGAACGGCATTACTTTCGAAAACGTCTCGGATCTGGGCGCCAGTCTTATCAAAGGTTTGCGCCTTGCATATGCACAAAACGGCATCAACGGTGTTGCGGGCCTGCCTGAGGTTAAAGAGTCGTCTTTCAACAGTTGCCGGCAGGCAGCGGTTAAGATGACTTCAGCCAGACGTGATCAGGCATTTCGCAGCCTGACCATCGAAACCTGCGGGTCTGGTATCGATCTGCAGAACAATCAGGTTAAGGTGCAGATACTCGACAGCCAGATCAGCAGATGCATAAACAGCATCATCTGCCTCGGCAATAAACTTGCCGAGATCGAACGAAACCGCATCAGCCTGTCTGGGGCCTGCGGCATCGATCTTGGCAATAGCGAAGCAGCTTCGAAAGCCAGATACAACATAATTGGTTATGGCTCTGGCGGCATCGGCATCATCTGCCGCGGCAAAGACGAAGTGCGCCGCAACACAGTTCAGGCCAACGTCGGTATCGAGATTAAGGAGACCGCGCAGGCGGTTCTCAGGAGCAACCTTATTCTTGCCGACAACAGCCGCAACGGTATTGGCATTATGTACAGCGGCAGCGTTCCTTATAATCCTTCTACCGCAACCAATACCCAGTTTATTCAGAATAATGGCATCTGGAATGCCGCCGGCAACCGTAAATATGCAAACTCTGACGGTGCTGCGCTGACCGGATATTCTGGTGATCTCAGTTTTACCGAACTTGCCGGCCCGGGCCTGCAGGGCGGCGACCCGTTCGCCAGTCAGCTGAATGAGGGTTTCAACTATAAGCCATCTTCAGGAAGTCCGGTTAAAGGCGCCGGTTATGATTATGAAACCATAGGAGCAGAAGATGTTCCTGACTGAAAAAATAAGCGTCAGAAATCTTCTTTTGCCGGCGTTGCTGCTGGCAATTTTCCTGTCTCTGGCGGGCCTGACCGGTTGTGGCCTGCGGCAGTCACAGACGGGCAGTCTGCACAGTCGGATTATCGACGCTTCTGGCAATGCGGTTGTCAATGCCGAAGTTTTTTCGATTTTTGCCGAACGTGAAAAGGTTTTGAGCGGCCTTGACGGGGGCTTTTACCTTTCAGAACTGCCGGCCGGTATCAATAACATCGTTGTTCTTCACAAGGATTTTGCCATCGAAGAGCGACAGATCGAAATTAAATCAGGAGAGTCGACGGTTCTTGATTTTATCAGACTCGACAAGGCCAATGCGCCGAACCGTATCAGTAATGTGAAGGTCGAAAAAACAGCTTCGACAAGCGCTGAGATTTCCTGGAACACCTACAAAAGTGTAATCTGCAATGTCGAATATGGCACAACCATTTTTTATGGCAGCCTGATTCGCGAACAGAGGCCGGCAAACGAACATCGCCTTGTAATTGAAAATCTTCTGCCAGAAACCCTTTATCACTTCAGAGTTCAGTATCTGGATGAGAACAACGAAAGTTATTTCTCTTACGATTATTCTTTTAAAACCGAGGGTGCCGATCGGCCTTCATCACCGGCCAGCCTGAACATTCGTCCATTTACCGCCCTTGGTGCTGTAGAAGTTGAATGGCAGCCTGCCAGTTCTGGCTTTCCGGCAGCCAGTTATAACCTTTACCGCCAGATTAAAGGCGGTGAATGGCTTAAAATCAATGAGAGCAGTATCGATGCACGGGCAGTCAGCTATACCGACAAGGCTGCGGTGACCGGCAATTTCTGCAGGTATGCCATTAAAGCTGTCAATAATCTCGGCGCTGAGTCTGAGAATACCGTTTCCGAAATGGTTTTTGTTCCGGGTATTATCAGCCAGGCTACGGTTCTGACCATAGCCGATTCGCCTGTAAGACTATATTCTGACCTGATTGTGGCGGCGGGCGCCAGTCTGGTTATCGAAGCCGGCACCGAGATTCTCATCAGCGAGACAGATTCTCTTGCTGCCGGTTCTGATGAACAGCGGGTTGAAATCACTGTTCAGGGCCGCATAGAGATCGTCGGCACAGCTGAAGCACCCGTGGTTTTTGCGCCGTTGAATGGTTCTGGCAGGCGTGACCACTGGGCCGGCGTCAGAATTCTTTCGTCACAGACTGGCGTTTCAGATGTCAGTCATGCCAGAATGTTTGGTTGCAGTGGCTATGCGCTTGATGTTTCGGCTCTGAACATGCGCATCAGTAACCTTGAAGTTTCGTATTCGCAGCATGGGTTGCGTCTTGACGGTATTCGAGAGGTGATGAGCCTTTCTTCGTGCCATTTCAGCGAAATTGCTTCAGTTGCGCTGGAACTGAAGAATTGTCGCAGAGTGACTGTCGAGAATGGACTTTTTTCTGAAGTTCACACCGGTATTCTCACCTCTACTGACAAAAATGAAGACCAGGTGATCGTCAGAGACTGCGATATCTACGCAACTGCTGTTGGTATCAAGGGCGTCTGGGGGCGCAATCGCGTTATCAGAACGCTGATCGTGAGCCATGAAGGCACCGGTATTATCTGCGATAAAATTCTGCATTCATATGACAACTACATCGATCATGTGACTATTGATGCCAGAAACGGCGTGCAGGTGCAGGCGGGCAACGTTACCATACAGAATAATATTATTGTCGATCGCTATCAGAAAGGTTCTGTGGGCATCGAGAATCTGACGGTGCTTTTGCCGGAATATGGTTTTAACAATGTTTATGGCTTTACCGAAAATTATCGTGGCTGCTCTGGCTCAACCGGGGCTTTGTCGATTGACCCGAAATTCTCCGCCGGCAATCCTTACGATTATCGACTGCTGCCGGAATCGACCTTGAAACTTCAGGATATTTATGGCTCAGAATTGGGCAGATATGGGGTTTCGCGCTTATGAACCGCCAGTTTAAACGGACAGTTGTCGCTGTCATGTCTTCTGGAAAAGTGCTTCTGGCCTTTTCTCTGTTGCTGATTCTTTTTGCTGCTTCTGGTTGTGAAAACAAAATGCATACACAGCGCGGTTCTGTGAATGGTAGCGTTACCGACACTCTTAAAAATCCTGTAGTCGGCGCTGTGATAACCTCGCATCGCTCCCTGTTCAAGGCTGAAACCGACAAAAATGGGCATTTCGAATTTTCTTCGCTCGATGTTGGTTCACACCGTCTTAGCGTGCAGAGAAGCGGCTATTACCTGGCTTCAAAAACTGTCGAAATAAGTTATGGGCAGGTTCTTGAAGGTGTCAGTATCGTTGTCGAGCCAATTGATAACATGATCACTCATATGGTTGCCGTTCGTGAAAGCAATCGGGCTGTGATTGACGTTGCCTGCAAAGAGCCAATGTCGATTCTGATCGGCTGGCGCGAAAAGACCGGCGCCAGAATTCAGCTGCCGCCTACCGCAATATTGTCTTCGCATCAGATCGTTCTGCCAAATCTGTTCGCCGGTTCGGAGTATCTTTATGACCTTCAGGGAACCACAGCTGATGGTCGGCGTTATACTGCAGAACCAGGCTCCTTCAAAGCGGTTCCGTCAGGTGATCTGCAAGGTGCCCCGGGTGCTGTCGACTACGTGAAAGTCGCCCAGGGAACTAATGGCCCGATCCTCAGCTGGAGCTATACAGGGGTTGACCCCGCTTCGGGCTTCAAACTGTTCAGAAGCGAGAACTACGGTTCGTTAAAGGTCATTCAGACCGAGAGTGAAATATTTGCTTCGCAGAATTCTTTTACTGATGAAACCGCAGTTGCAGGGCGCATTTATCAGTATGGAATGCAGACTGTCGATCTTGACGGCAATGTTTCTTCAATGAGTGCGCTGGTAAGCATTGTTGCCGGCGGGCGTATCAACGAAGATCTCGTCTGGAAAAAGGCCTGGAGCCCGATCAGTCTCAATGGCGATCTTATCGTTCCGGCAGGGAGAACTTTGACGATCGAGGCTGGCTGCGTTGTTCGCTTTGCTGCCGAAGACAATGGCCGTTCAGGCTTTCGCCCGAATGTGTGTGAATTGATTATTGAAGGCGCTATTATCGCCGCCGGAAGCGATAATGAACCGATTCGCATGATTTCTGCCTCAGGAGTGCCAACCAGAACAGACTGGGATGGTATTCGAGTGGTAGCTGCTGCCGGGCAGCAGGGCAGTGTGCTTAAGAATATCGAGGTTTCTGGTGCTGAGAGAGCTTTTACCATTTACAGCTCCGCGGTTGAAATTGCCAGTGTTTCGGTCAGATTCTGCCAGACTGGTTTTTCTTTGCAGACTGCCAGCGGAACAGCTGTTTCTGGACTCAGTGT
>CAZFUG010000140.1:1362-2923 GCA_964522035.1 uncultured bacterium | reverse complement strand
GCTCTAACCGTAGAGAATACTTTTAATTGTGTTGTGAAAGATCTTAAAGCTGTTAACGTTGCAGAAGGTGTAATTCTTGCCGGTAATTCGGGTCTTGAATTCTCCGGATTCGATCTGCGCAAAGTGCGTGAAACGGGTCTGCGGGTGGTTGACAGACAGCCGACCAGGGTTCGCAACGGTCTGATTAATTCAGCGCAGACAGGCGTTGTTACTGGTGCTGCCGCGGCCAATCTGCAGTATCTGACTGTCGATGCCGGCAATGGCATTATCGTTGAAGGTTCAGATCTGCCTGTTATCAGAAACTGTATTCTGGTGAACCGCAGAAATCAGAACACCGGTACTGGCATTGAAGACAAACTAGGCGGGGCCGGCAGATCATACCCATACAACAACATCTATGGTTATTCGCAGGCGACGGTGAATTGTGATCAGAACGGGGCGCCGATCTTAAATCTCGACCCGCTTTTTGTGGGTGGTGCAGAAGAAAATTACAATTACCAGCTGCGGGCTGGTTCCCCGGTGATCAATGCTTCTGATCGTTCAGGGCAGCCGGGAGCTTATGGCAGCGACAGCTGATTTTGCTCAATTTATGAGCCTTAACTGTCGATAAGCTTAACAGAAATGAAGCTTTCTGGAGGTTATTCGATGCGCAGGTTCATTGGTGGTCTGGTAATTGCCGGCTTTATGATTTTGGGCGGAGCAGATCAGGCCATGGCACAGAAAACGATTGCCGGTCGCGAACTGAATCAGAGAATTCAGGCACTTAGAGACAAACTGCATAATTACCAGTCACGGAATGTCAAAACTGACGTTTCCGCAGGTGTTGATACTGCAGGGTTGATTCTTGAACAGCCTGAAGTAAAGGGTGAAAAGATTGTTGAAGAACTCGAAAGCCGCAAGGATGTTGCCGTAACAGTTTTGTTTCACGATTCAGAAACAACTCCGGCCACTGATGAGAGCCCTGCAAACGTAGCGGCTGTCGTTGAAGACAAAGCTGGTGCTGAGAATAAAGCCACTTCAGGCGTAAAGACTCGCCCAACCTCAGCAGTTAAGTCGCAAACGGTTATGCTGGTTTCGGCGCAGGCTTCGAATGTTCCTGACAGTCGCACAAAACGCTATGAAGAACTCAGACAGAGAGTTTATCAGGCTACAAGAACAGCAAGAGCCCAGGCTGCCTCTATTGGGCGGCAAGTTGCCAGACTGCCGTGATTTCTGGCAAAAAAAAAGAGCTGGTATCAGCTCTCAAAAGGGATATTGTTGGGTTATAAGACCTTTGGTAAGGTCTGAACTGAAAAGAAGACTTTTCAGTCAGGGCCGATAGAAGGCTTTAAGCATAAGTTTTGTTCCCCGGTTTTGTTTTCACGAAACGCAGCCTCGCTGCGTTTTTCTCATTTTTTATATAATGTAATTATAACACAAAAATACTGACTCGCAAGTCAGTTTCAGGGAACATTTTTTTCAAGCTCAGCAAGCCAGGCTTCGGCTGACATGTCACTGGGAGCCCGCCAGTCTCCGCGCGGAGAAAGTGACCCGCCTGAGCCAACCTTTGGCGAGTCAGGAA
>CAZFUG010000140.1:0-1352 GCA_964522035.1 uncultured bacterium | reverse complement strand
CACAGCTGCGCTTAAACTGTGAAGCGGCAAAAAAACGCTTGATAAAGACTCTGAGCCAGTTTTTTATGGCAGGCAGGCTGTATTTTCCTGAATCCAGCCAGGCCTGCCTGCATAGATAGGCGACTTTTGAAGGTTTGAAACCGAAACGACTGATGCAATAGAGATGCAGATCCTGTAGTTCGTAGGGTCCGACGGTTGCTTCGGTCTGTTGGGGAACCTTGTTGTCGTCTTCGGCAGGAATCAGTTCAGGTGAAATGGTGGTGGTGAGAACCTTTTGCAGAGTGTTTGCCGCGGTGCTTCCTGGCGGGAAGGTTTCTCCCAGATGACTGATAAGAAATTTCACCAGAGTTTTCGGCACCGAGGCGTTGACGTTGTAATGTGACATATGGTCACCAACTCCGTAGGTACACCAGCCGAGCGCCAGTTCGCTGAGGTCGCCGGTGCCTATGACCAGGCCATTTTCATGGTTGGCGATACGAAACAGGTGCGAGGTTCTTTCGCCTGCCTGAACATTTTCAAATGTGATGTCATATTGTTTTTCGCCCGTTGCAAACGGGTGTTTAAGATCCTTGAGCATCTGCAGGCATGAAGGTCTGATGTCGATTTCGCGATAATCGACTCCAAGAGCCAGCATCAGATCAATTGCAATATTACGTGTATGCTCCGAGGTGGCAAAACCTGGCATGGTTACCGCAATGATGCCGTTGACCGGCAGTCCGAGGCGAATAAAAGCACGGTGGGTAACCAGAAGGGCGAGGGTCGAATCCAGGCCGCCGGAAACGCCGATAACAGCTTTTTTTATGCCGGTTGCTTTCAATCTGGCGCAGAGACCCTGGACCTGAATGTTAAGAACCTCTTCGCAACGCGCATTGCGTTCGCTGCCTTCGTCCGGGACATAAGGGAATCTCGGAATTCTTCTCAGGAGTGGCAGTTCGCCATTTGCCAGTTCGGCACAAGCAAATTCGACGGTTCTGAACTGTCTCTCGTTATGACAGAAGCCGGCGGCACTGTCTCTGAATGAATTGTTTCGAAGTCTTTCTAATTGCAGCTTTTCGAGGTCAAGGTCATTTATAATGCAGCCGCTTTCGGCTGAGAATCTGGTTGATTCTTCAACGATCGCGCCGTTTTCGGCAATGATCATGTGGCCATCCCAGGCCATATCGGTAGTAGATTCACCCTCTCCGGTAGAGCAATAGATGTAGCCGCAGATATTGCGGCCAGAAGACGCTCTGACCAGCAACCTTCGGTATTCTGCCTTGCCAATTACAATATTACTGGCAGACAGGTTGCAGATAAGTGTTGCCCCTGACATGGCCGCCAGAGTTGATGGTTGCACCGGGGCCCAGAGGTCT
>CAZFUG010000139.1:8781-11325 GCA_964522035.1 uncultured bacterium | reverse complement strand
GCAACAATCCTGTTCAAATCAGTCTTTTCATTCAGAACCATGCCAGAAATTTCATTATGGGTCTCGACGGCCTGCTCACCAGATGGCGTTACATCAGGGAGGCCGCTGATTTCAGAAAGAATGAAAGCCGGATTGTCTTCGCGGTCGACTATCTGCTGAAAGGTCATTCCCCTGTGCTGCAGGCTGCTGCAGATTTCACGATCAATTACCAGAGGAAAAGCCGGGTTCTGAATCGAACAGGCCTCAAGTACGGCCGCACGCTTGATCGGGTCGCCGACTATGGCGTAATCAAGACGGGTATCGACACTGCCGATGCTGCCGGCAAACATTTTTCCGTAGGCCAGACCAACACCGATCTGATATCTGAACAGCCCTTTTTTGCTGCGCTGCCGATTAATCTGCAGAAGTTTGACCAGCATCAGTGATGCTGCGTTAAAAGCACGTTCCGCAGCAGATTCTTTCATATCAGGGTTTTCAGGGAAAACCGCTTCGATAGCATCACCGATATATTTGTAGATTCGCCCGCCATTATCTGAAATAATGCGGGTCATCTGGGCAAAATGTTCGTTAAGCAGTTCTGTGATTTCATCCGGGCGGTATGTTTCGCACATGCCGGTAAAATTGCGAATATCTGAGACCAGCGCCACACCAGAAAATGCATCGGTATCTGCGGCGGCGCCGGCACTGTCTTTCCGGCTCATGGCTTCGATCGCATGGTCAGAAATCAGGGTTGCGAGTTTTTCTCTTTCTTTCAGACCTTTTGCCATATTCGAAAATTCATAACAGAGCAGACCCAGCTCATCACTGCTGCTGCTGGTAATTTCTATATCGAGATGACCCGCCGCGACCTTGTCGAGTGCGCCTTTAAGACCAGAAATCGGATCGAGAAACAACCGGCCGGAAAGATAACTGCAGAGAAGAACTACGATAAGTGTCAGACCAAGAATGAAAACAAGTATCATCAGGCGATAGCTGATGGCGCGTTCAAGATCGAAATGCTGCGCACCGCCGGCAATTACGGTCTGAGAGTATTTTTTAGAGGGCATGGCCACCAGCGAAAGGTTGTCATATCTAGCCCCGGCGTAACTGTCGCGGAAATAGGCGACTTCAGCCAGCGACCGGCTTTTTTCAATAAATTCCTGGGTGGAATGGCGGTCAGGTTTATAAAGATAGGTCAGCCCCTGAGGTGAAATACGGTAGGCAACGAAGATAAAACCTGGATTGTTAAGCCCGAAATAGTCGACTGAATGCTTGAAAGTCTTGACGTCAAGTGCCTGGTCATCCCAGACGACCATGAGAGCATATTTTTCATGCCCGTCGATCTTGATCAGTTCGTGCATCTGAGTTGCTGTGATCATGCCAAGCTGACGGGTTATCGGGAAAGAGCGACGCTTGTCGACCTCTTCGATGAGATCATTACCGCTCACCGACTTATAGGCTTCAATAGAGGTGGTCTGCTGCGGTGTTGCCTCGAATTTTTTAAGCTCTATCCCTGGGTTTGCGGCAAGTATCTTTTTCCTCAGGGCACTGACAAGAGGAAACTTGAACGCTTCGAAAGTTGGCTCACCTTCTGCCTGGGTATGTCCACTGTATTCCCTGATCCCTTCGCCCGTTTCATCCATGATAGCAAAGCTGAGCAACGGCAGTGACTGCGGTCGGTCGCGGAAAATACTGGTTATCCGGTCACGGGCTTCGGCACTGTCGGGTCCCTGCTCCTTCAGAAGACTTCTCAATCGATTATCCAAAACCGCTTCAGCGAAGGCAGATTTGTATTCATCAAGAATCTGGGCTTTGCGGGCATCGAATTGTTTGATGCAGAACTGCAGCTGCGATACTGTCTGAAAATGGATTGCACGGCGGTACTGAGTGACGTAACCATAGGCAGTTATGATCAGCATGCTGACCGGCAGGGTCGCGGCCAGCAGATATGTCAGAATGAATCGCAGTCTGAGATTGATATCGGGCCAGGCGCCAAGCAGCCAGCCTCTGACCAGAAGAAGTATCAGAGCGCCGCCGGCGAAAAGATTAAGCAGAAACAGCCATAGTGGAAGATCAGGGTCTCTGATCACCGGCATCAGCAAAACTGCGAGATGCGACTGGCTTTTTCCGAGATAAGAATAGGCGTTGAAATTCCCGAGTTGAGTAACTGGCGGAATCCCCTCATGCAGCCATTTTTTAAGGTCGTTCTCTTTCTGCGAAACTTTTTCGCGTACCCAGTCTTTAAGCAATCCTGACCGCTGCAGGGGCGACTGAACAACCAGTCCGCCAAAGCCCCTGAAAAGCGGAACAAAAGCACCATAACCGACTTTCTGTTCGCGCAGATCTCTGAGAGCAAGAAGCTTGCCTGAAAAATTGCGGGTTTCGTCACTGCGGGTGAAAAGAAACAGACCGTATGCGCCCTTGCCTTTTACATCGAAGTAATCCCACATGAACCAGTGCGGAAAGAAGCGGTAAAAAGCGAATGATGGCCGACCCCGTTGAGTTCTCGCCATTACGTCAGATCTGGCCTCGCCGCCGAGAATACCGGCAACCATGGCATCATTC